>JANQJM010000252.1 GCA_028281635.1 Pseudomonadales bacterium
CGCAAGTAAAATACCCAATACCGCACCAGCGATTGCGATCGCTACACTCTCACCCATCATCTGCAGCAGTAGCCGAATCCGGGGAGCACCTAGCGCGACACGAACTGAAGTATCGCGAAGCCGCTCATTAGTTCTTGCAAGGAGCAATGTACCGACACTGATTGCAGCAAGCAGAAAGATAAAACCAGTTAACACACTGGCCAGAGTAATCATTAAAAAAGTAACAACACTGGTAAATTCCGCCAGAGGGAACGTGGATATATGGCCGGTATCACAATCCAGGGATGCGCCGCGGCAAAGCTGCACACCCTCGGATTCTTCGGCTGGGTATTGACTACGTATACGTTGCATTAGGGTTGCTATCTCAGCATTGGCATCTGCAACAGAATAACCGGACCTGAGCAAACCATAGGTTTCTACCGGCACAGTGCCGTTGACTGCCGGGCTCACGACATCTGCCCTTACTGGAAGCCAAGCCGGTGTTCTCCACGGAAATTGGTAACCCTCAGGCATGATTCCAACAATGCGAGTAGGCTCCCCATTGATATCAACTATGCTGTCAATGGCGTCAGGTTCCCCATTCAAATGCTGTTGCCAAAAACCATAGCCAAAAACAATGACTGGCTCAGCTCCCGGCAGTTGATCGCCAGGAAGCAATCCCCTGCCTAGAATCGGGGAAGTTTCTGAAAGCTGAAACATATTCCATTCCGTGCTGGTTGCTTCCAACGATACGGGCACGTCCTCCACTTCTACGACAATTCTTGTTTGGTGATAAATGCCTATGTTTTCTATTGCAGTGATTTCGTCACGAATCTCAGAAAATTCGAATGCCTTCATATACCGACAACTATATGACTCCGGGCCTGCGCAGATATGAAATATCTTATCTCCATTCTCCAGTGGGATCGGCTTATAGAACATTGTGTAGTTAAACGTGAAGGCAAGGATGCTGACCCCCAGGCCTCCAGCCAGAACCAAGATGGAGAGTAGAGTGAATCCTGGCGTCTTAGCCAGCATTCGCAGGGTATAGCGGATATCGGATTTAGAGATCATTGGTAACGCAGCAACTCAGCAGGTTCACTTTGTAGCGCAGATCGGACTGGGTAGTAGATCGCCAGGAGTATGCAGGCAAAGAAGAACACAAAGGCGATGGCACTGGTAACAACGCCGGGCATGACATAATCTGGACCCGCCAGGCTGTAGACGAAGTAAGAAAACGGGGCACACACCACAACTGCAATCAGTACTCCGATAATGACCTGTCTGGCACCCTGATTGATGAAACTTTGACCGATTCTGGAATCAGTCGCCCCTAACGCCCGCTGAGTACCGATTTCCTGCAGCCGTAGCAAGATCGAATTCTTGGTCAGGCCGAATATTCCCGCCAGTGAAATCAGAAAGGCAAAGACACCGATTGCTGTAAACGTCAAAACCGCCGAGAGGGTGACAAAGGAGATGAGCTGCCGATCCTCGACCCAACTTACGATGTTGATCGAAACACCAGAATTCAGACTTAGCACGGTTTCGCCAAGTAATCCTGTAACGGCTTGAGGAGGCGAGGTGCTGCTAACGATAGCAGTAATCTGACCCGAATCCATTTGCCCAAGCGGGAGATAAATCATCTCATGCTCCTGGCGGAATATATCGTTGCTATCCACTGGAGAGTCACTGACCATTCCAACCACGGTAAATGGTTCGAACGATTCCCCAAATTCATCTACTGCGATGTTTAAACTCTGTCCGATAGATGACTGGTCAGGCCACAGTTGTTGTGCCATAGACCGACTAACCAAGGCCACACGCACACTGTTTTCGTTATCGCCTTCATTTAATAAGCGTCCTTCCAGCAGATTGGCTCCAATAAAGTCGATGTCCCCCGAGTACACCTGTACTGGTGCCACTGGTTTGTCCTGTTGAGACAGATAATCAACACCAGCTAACTCGAAGGACCGATAACCAGTCAAGCCCAACATGAAGACTTCGGTCACGTCTGGATTGTTGCGCAAGCGCTCTTGAATTGATTGGTAGAACTGCAGACGTTCTTCGCCAGAATTAAACTGGCTCATGGTGGAGATTTCCACGCTGTATATACCTTCGGGATCAACCAGCCGTGCCGTACTGGCGATGGACCACAGCACTGTCATCGTGGCAATAAAGGAATAAAGTACGATTGAAATCAGAGCAATGGCGACAACGACCAGCACTTTGCTGAAACGGCTGGTATGCAAACCTACTGCACCGCGAGTTCCATCGCGCATCACTGAATTGAAGTCACCGTTAATCAACTTCCAGGCCGGCCAGGCACTTGTAGCAAGAACTGTAAGCGTGGCGAATAGAAGTGCTACTAACAATGTAAATTCCTGGATTCGGAAATCCCACCAGAACTCCAGCCCTTCATCTCCGAGTGTGGCATTTAAAAAAACATTCATCCCCTCCAGCAGAAGACCAGAAAGCAATACCGCCAAAACAGTTCCTACGATAGCGATTACTATGCTTTCCCCCATGCATTGCACCAGCAAGCGCATCCTTGGGGCTCCCAGCGCCACACGAATAGAGACATCCTTCATCCGTTCATTGGTGCGAGCTAACAATAAGGTTCCGATGTTGATACAGGCGAGCAGGAACAGCATCAATGCAAGCATTCCCAGTATCCCAAACGCCAGCTGATTACCAAGGTCATGCATATTCCGTTGTGGCAAGGTCGTTACAAACCCTGAGTCCACGGAGTTGAGCAGACGCTGATTGATAGAGTCTTGCGCTCGACTCTCTATCGGGAACTGTTGCCGCATTCGACCAAGCAGATTGCTTATCTCGTTGGTGGCGGCAGATACCGGCACATCAGGCTTGAGCAAAGCGAATGGTCGCATCGGCGTCATGTCGTTGACTGCGGGATCAATCAGATCTGGCCCGGCCGGCACCCAGAGGTCTGTCCAGCGTGGAAAGGTAAACCCTTCTGGCATAATCCCGACTATCTGAGTCAGCTCGGTAAGCACTCCGTCCAACTCAACATAGCTGCCAATGACATTGGGATCGCCGTCAAAAGCCAGTTGCCAAAAATTGAACGACAGCACTGCTACCGGTTCAGCATCGGGTAACTGATCCGCTTCCAATAAAGTTCTGCCGTGCAGTGCTCCATGTTCTGCAAGTTGCAGCATATTCCATTCTGTTCTTACCCCAGTCGTTTCGAGATATAAGTCTTCCGTTTTCATATAGACGGAGAAATCCTGATAAATACCAATGTTCTCCAGTGTCGTAATGTCGTCGCGGATAGAAGCAAATTCGAAGGCCTTCAGTGGGACACAACTCCCGAATCTGCTCTCGCCACAAATCTCGACAATGCGTTCTCCGCTTGGCAGCTCGATGGGTTTAAATCCAATCGTGTAGATAAAAGTGAAAATATAAAGACACAGGCTTAGCCCACCCGCCAACACCAAAGTCGAGAGCATCATGAACCCAGGGCTCTTCGCCAGTTGCCGGAAGGTGTATTTGATATCTGTCTTGAAGGAAAAACGCATCATTGATATCTAATGGCTGCACTAGGTTCCAATTTGAGAATTTGTTGCAGTGGTTGATAAATCGCCAGTAATACAGTTGCAAACAGACCGATTACAGCAACAGCCAACGAGATCAGAAGGTCTGCATCGACCAATCCATCCCCTGTCACCGTTAGCACCAGGTACAATATCGGAAGCGCAATCCCATTGCCGATAAGAAATCCGGTAACGAGTTGCCGGCTGCCTTTTCTTAAATAGGTAAACCTGACACGTTTATCGGTGGCACCAAGCGCGCGCATCGTTCCGATTTCATAGCGGTGGAGATCCATGAAATTCTTGGTCAGCCCATAGATTCCAGCTATTGCCACCAGGAAGGAAAACAAACCAATAGACAGAGTAACTCCCAGACCATAATCCACCAGTAAAAACATTCCACTTTGCTGGTCTTCCCAATCAATGACAAAAAGCTCTATTTCTGAGTCGAGCTGTTTAATTACTCGATGTATGGCAGAAGACGCTGCTTGTTTCTGGCCATTATGTTTCGCCAGCACCCAGGTAGAGGCCTCATCGCCATCAGGAAAAGGCAGATACACTGCGTCGGTAGATGGGCTCAGGGAGAACTGTCGTGAGAAAAGCCCGGAAATTGGCTCATTTGAGACAACCCCAACCACTGATCTTATAGAAGGGAGTTGATCCGGATCATGTCCCTGAACAAGCAGTTGCTGCTGCAGAGGGTTTTGCCCAGGCCACAGTTTTTCTGCCAAAGATTGAGAAATAACCGCCACCGCTGAACCGTTTACTAAGTCAAATTCGTTTAGGGCCCTGCCTTCTAGCAGAGCAGCATCGAAGGTAGACAAAGATCCGTAGGTTTCTGTTACCGTTGCCTGATAGCTAGTTACTTCGTCATCAAGTGAGCTAACTGATTCCTGCCCTCGTTGTAAATAGACCAACGCATCTTCAATCGAAACCGCGTTCGATAATTCTGTCTGCATAGCTCTATAGAACTGTTTCCGTGCGTCTGAATCGTATTCATTTCCTGGTAAATCAAGATTGAAGCTAAGCATCGACTTACCATCCACATTCGAAACGACCTGGTTAATCCTGAGCAGACTTCCTCCTACAAGGACTCCGGTATAAAGAAGAAATGTAATCAGTGCGATGGCAATAACTACCAGTGACCTGCTTATCCTTCCAGTTCTTAAACCAAGGCTGCCTCTTGTGCCATCACGCATAACCGAATTGAAGTCTCCGTTAATTGCCCTCCAACTGGGGATAGCACTTACCAAAAGCAGTGTGATTGACAGAAAAATTAAGAGCGCAATGAGGGTGGAACCACCAAGCTGATAGTCCCACCAGAATGGCATCGCGCCCAATTCCACTGAATTCATAAATAGCCTGAAGACCTCCATGCCTATGCCAGCAACGAAAACACCAACAATGCCCCCCAGGACTGAAATAACTACGCTTTCTCCCATCACTTGCATTAGCAGCCTCTTTCTTGGGGCTCCTAATGCCACTCGCACAGAAATATCGCGCATACGCTCATTAACCCGGGCGAGAAGCAAGGTACCCACATTAATGCACACTAATAGGAACACCAGGGTTGCCAACAAGTTCAGAACTGCGAGGAAGATCAATCCTTCGATACCTCCCATCATGGACATAGGAAGAGACATCACTTGCGCCGAATCAGCCTGATCAATTCGTTGTTCGGTAACAGACGAGTACTCTAAATCTGCATCAGGAGGATATTGGGTTCGAATCCTTTCCATTAACGCATCCAATTCTGCAGTGGCGCTTCCCTTGCTTTCCCCCGGCTTTATTCGCGCATAGGCTGAAACAACTTCAAGCTTGTTAGTTACCGGATCCAGCAGGGTAGTCGGTGCAGGCAACCAGATATTGGCAAAGTGAGGAAACTTGTATCCTTCAGGCATTACGCCAACGATTTTCGTTGGCTCGTTGTCTATCGAGACGACCCGATCAATTGCATCAACCCCACCGTCAAATAGAGAGAGCCATAGCTCGTATCCTATAACCGCCACTCGTTCTGCCCCGGGTTCCATATCAATCGGCTGCAGCGTTCGCCCAAGCAGAGCTACTCCTCCAGACAAGGTAAAAAGGCCTGGCTCCACGCTTACAGCATCCAATCGTCTAACGAGATCATCTGTCTCGAGGTAGATGACACCCCCATCTAAAATTGACACATGTTCCAGGGACTGAATATCTCGCCTTAAATTCGCAAATTCAAAGGCCTTAAAACCAGTACAAGCACTGCCAACTTCACTGGCACAGAGTCGAACGATGTCCTCCCCGCCTTCCTGAGGAAGCGGCCTATAGCTCATGTAGTAACAAAAAGTGAAGGTAAAGATGCTGATGCCCAGGCCACCCCCAAGCACCAATATCGACAGCAATGTAAAACCGGGTTTCTTTCCCAGCAATCTCAATGTGTATTTGAAATCCGTTTTGCTAACGAAGAAATTTTTCATCGGACAACTATGAGGTAGACACCGAAACACCAATAGGCCTGGTTAATTCATTGATCAGGTTGGCAACCACACGTTCTCTGGTGTGCTCCGCTATCTGCTCATCAGAAATGATCTGACCATCAAATAGCTCAACGTATCTGTCAGCCCTCAGCGCAGATTTGGGATCATGAGTCACCATGCAGATAGTTGCGCCTTCTGCATGCAGCTTTTCAAGCAGCTGCATTACTGACTCAGCATTTTTTGAGTCCAGGTTACCGCAGGGTTCGTCAGCAAGAATCATGGAAGGATTGCCTCCTATCGCTCTTGCTACAGCCACTCGCTGCTGTTGCCCGCCAGAGAGTTGTGACGGGAAATGATCTTTGCGGGAAACCATGTCAACCACGTTAAGGCTGTTCATGACGATGTCTTTGATATCCTGATCGCTTAGATCAGAGCGATAGGTCAATGGCAGCTCAATGTTTTCATAGACTGTAAGATCGCTGATGAGATTAAAGGACTGAAAGACGAATCCAATCTCTTTGTTACGGAGGCGCGCACGCTCGTCGCGATCCAAACTCGATGCGTCGTGTCCTGCAAGATAGTAATAACCAGATGAAGCCACATCCAATAGCCCAATGATGGAAAGCAGTGTGGATTTACCACAACCCGAGGCACCAGCAATGGAAACGAACTCACCTTCTTCTATCTTCAAATTAATGTTTTGTAAGGCATGGGTCTCCAGGGTTTCGATCGAGAAAACCTTACTGATTCCCTGCAGTTCAATGAGTGACGATGAGGACATAAAAACCTGCCTATCTGATCAGTATTCTGTCATGGGTGCTGAACGCACTAGGATCGGAAACGACGATGCGATCGTTGACGTCCAGTCCTTCCAAAACTTCTATATAGTTTGTTGAAGCCTGTCCATACTGCACAGCTACACGCTCTGCGATATCACCCTGCGGGTTTAGTTTGTAAACCGTTGCCGCACTATTTGGCCGGGCAAAGACTGGTCGCCGTACCGACAATGTGTCTGCAACATGGGCTACGCTGATATTGGCTTCGATATTCAGATCCGGCCTTACCTCGGGCGGGAGTTTCCCCATCAACTCGATTTCCACCAACACTGATCCGTCGACAACTGTGGGATCGATTCGCGAAACCACACCAGGTATTTCGTTAGTTCGTGTATCTACCAACGCCGACATACCCAATTGGATATCGTTAACCTGGAGTTCCTGGATTTGTACCTCCGCCACCAGCTGATCGGGCCGGGCAATGCGTGTGATGTTGTCACCACGAGCAATCTGTTGACCCAACTCCAGCTTCATCTCTTGCACAATTCCTTCGAAGCCTGCCCGAACTTGCAGGTTAGTAACTTGATCGCGCACTTTCTGTAGATCGTTCTCAGTTTGAGCAAGCCGGGCTCTTTCTGCCTCGGCAGTTGCCAGCATAGACTCTTCACTTTTAACTACGCGCTGTTGCTGCATTTCCCAACGTTGTAGATACTTTTGGACTGCTAGTTGAGTCCTTTCATAGTCAAGTCTGGAGATAATTTCGAGGCCTTGAGAAACAAGCTCGGTCTTAGCGTCCAGATCCATCTTGGCCGTTTGATGATCGATCTCGGCATTGGCTGCATCAGTTTTTAAATCCAGCAACTGTGATTCTCGTAATACCTCATTGGCACGCAGGTCCGCTTTCCGTGCTGCAAATTCAAGTTCAGCGTCTTTGAGTTGTTGTTGGAGTTGAGGATTAATCAGTTCTACTAAAACATCCCCCTTCTCGACGAAATCCCCCGGCCTGACCGGCACCCTCGCTACAGTGCCTTCAGTTTCAGCTCCTATCCAGTACACATCGCTTGCAACCAGCTGGCCATAACCACGCACCGAAACTGAGAGATCGCCGGCTGAGACGCCGTCAATCAGCAAACTGTCTCTCGACACCAGGAAGGTGACGTTTCGATATTTTTCTGCGAATACAGCCGTGGTAGCCAGTACCACCGCAAGCAGGGGAACATACCAATAACGACGGTAGAACGGTTTTTTAGTTGGGTTTTTTACGATATCCATAGCTTTACCTATAGCTTCACCTATATCTATCGCAGTTTTTGTGCCAACTATTTAACTTATTGATTTATCAAGAAATGCCTGCACGGCCATAAATTGTCTGCTTACAATTTTCCCGAAAATGGGAAACTCTTCGCCATTAGTTTCCCATTTTCACAACTCGCTGACGCACTGGAACTGGCGAAGCGCAACTATCAAATATCAAATCAGTAAGGGCGTATCGCAAATGCATCATACGCGATCACCGTATCGCGACGGTGAATGAGGAAACGGTCCTGGAACAAGCCTTTCAGAGAAGTGAGGGAGTCTGGAATCGGATTCTGTAGGGTAGAGAGCTGCGGTGTCTTCCTTAACCAGTGATGCCCTGTCGATGACGAAACAGCGGAAAGATCGCAAACAGGATTTGCCCGGCCAGGCCCAACATATTTGCGAACTCTGAATATCTGGTGACATAGTCGTTTGTACTCAGGCCGAAGATAAACAAACCAACTAGCAGATCACCGACCATAACGACACCGAACGCGGCTAAACCCATAGCCACTCGCACTGGTGCCTCTGTGGAAACTTGCTTTAGTAAAATAGCTCGTCCACACAATACCCAGCTGGCCGTTAAAATAATTGGTAACTCTATGGCCACAGCAAGGGTTGTTCCCAGCAACGGCACCAAAAACATTACCCGTACCGCTCCCAGCATAAAGCCGATAGCAAAGACGCCAACGGCATAGAACACTCCAGCAAGGAAACCATTAGTTATAGCTGACCGATTCATTGCTCGATTCGCCTGGCTGCCTCTACTGCCAGGCGAAATGACTCTTTGCGTTTCTCATGATCATAGATCGAACCCACGCACATGAGTTCATCAGCCTGCGTACGCGCTAAAAAGTCCTGCATTTGTTGCGCTACCGAATCGACTGATCCTACCGCCGAGCAGTTTGTAATCATCTCCAGCATGGCAAGTTCTTGTGGATTCAACTGCGCTTCGAAATTTTCGATGGGTGGCGGCAGTTGAATCGGTGTACCGCGGCGCAAAGCCAACATGGCCTGCAAAGCTGAGGAACGTAAGAAGACCGCTTCTTCGTCAGTATCGGCAGCAAATACGTTATAACCCAACATGACATAGGGTTTGTCCAATTGTTCTGAAGGTTTAAATCGATCCCGATAGATGGCTATTGCATTCATCATTTCCTGGGGCGCGAAATGGGAAGCGAAGGCATAGGGCAATCCTAATGCAGCGGCTAACTGCGCGCCAAACAGACTGGAACCAAGAATCCACAACGGGACATTGCTGCCAGCCCCTGGTGTGGCGACCACCGCTTGCCCCTCTTTCGGTTCCCGCAAATAGACTTGCAACTCCACTACATCATCAGGGAAGCGGTCCGCGCTGCTGTTCAGATTACGCCGCAAAGCATGGGCAGTGAGTTGGTCGGTACCCGGTGCACGACCCAAACCTAAATCAATACGATCGGGATACAGAGCAGCCAGGGTGCCAAACTGTTCGGCAATCACCAATGGCGCATGATTGGGCAACATAATGCCACCGGCCCCGACCCGAATACTGGAAGTACCACCAGCGATGTGACCAATCACAACTGAGGTGGCCGCACTGGCAATGCCCTTCATGTTGTGGTGCTCAGCAACCCAGTAGCGCTTGTACCCAAGCAGTTCTGCATGGCGCGCCAGATCAAGGGAGTTACGCAGCGCTTCTGCAGGTGTACTGCCCTCGAGCACCGGCGCAAGATCGAGTATAGAAAGTGTTGGCATGGTTTGAGTTTAGAACTAAAACGGGGTCAGTTTGCAGACCACAACCTGACCCCGAAGTTTTTTACGTGAAATGTTTAACGAGCGGCGCTACTGCGTTCTGCAATCAATCGCTCATATTCCTCCTGACCAAGGTAAGTGACGTCCACCCAATTGTGTGCCATCTCATCGACGGTACGATCGCCCCATCCTACCCATTGATCAGGATCGGGGTTGTGAGGATTGTTAGCGGTGTTATCGTGCCAGGCTGTGGTAATCAGCATAGTGCCTTTCGGCACGATGGGTGCGGCTTCTTCATCGTAGACATAATTGATTTGCCAGTTCCACTGGAAGTTATCGACGAAAGAAAGTACTTCGCGCTCACCATTTGGATAGATGGCCTCCATGGACATAGCCTTACCGCGCATATGCATATGGGGTTGAAAGTTTTCGATGCGGGCAGGTGCCGCCAACACGAAAGTGCCTCGCGTAACGGCGATTTCATTGGGAGGAATATCCAGGCTGTTTGGCCCTTGTGCATCCAGCATACTCAGGATCGTACGATGTTCGGGTGGTTCGTCATGGAACCAGACTCCTAGCTCTACTTGCGCATCGGGCACCCGCTCACCATTGGCATGGAGATGGACTTCCCACATGATTTGCGAATCGGGCATCATCAGCTTGCCAGTGTCAGGACGAAAGATCTGCCCCGCCTTTCCAACCGCCCATTCCATGAACAGGCTCGGGCCGAAGGGGATATCCACATCGTCCGGCAACCCACGCTTACCATCGTCCTGTTGCATCAGGAAGGCCAGGGCATGATGAACCACCTGTCTACTTTGGGAATTCTTGGGTCGGATTTCTATCGCCTTTACCCAACGTTCCTCGGTCAGACCGGTAGGTGTTGATGGACGAAACCATTTGTCCTGAGTAACAGCGGCGAGATCGAAAGGCTCAGACTCAACAACCAAATCCGGCGCTGAACCCATCTGTTCTTCCAGGCGCCAAACCAGAGCGTCGTTGAATTCCAGAGGTTCAGGGGCCAGGCTGGAATCGCCTTCGGGGGCGCCCTGATCTACCCAGGCGATAATCGTCTGACGCTGTTCGTCGGTGAGTCCGCGATCATTAGTGAAGTCCTGTATTCCGATCTGGGGGTTCACATGCCAGGGGGGCATCACCCGATTCTCTACCCGATAGCGAATGACTGGAGCAAACATCTTCGCCTGTTCATAGGTAAGCAAAGACATGGGAGCAATGGAATCAGGGCGGTGGCACTCCTGACACTTTTCCTGAAAGATTGCTGCCACTTCACCGGACCAGGTGACTTCCTGTGCGGACGCTGACATTGCTGAAACACAGGCCGTGAGTATCAGCAGCATGAGTGCCCCAACTTTATCTGTTGTCTTGGACATTATTGCATTCATAGTGATCATCTCCTGAAGGCTCTCGCCTTCAATTCGATTTCTTCTCAAGCTCTCAATTAGAAACGTTTACTCTGATAAAACTATTGGTCCAGCAACACTGAGAATGACCGGCAATCTCCGGGCCGGACATATCGGTGATTCGAGCACGCAGCAGATAGCTGCCCGCCTCACTGAAGGTTGCTTGCGTTGTGGCCTGACCACCAGCGGCAGGAATCTTGGTCTCGACCTCGGAAAATTCCACGGTGCCGGGACCCTGATGTGCGAACCAGTGCAAATCGACTGGTGGCGTGGCTCCGCTTTGGGCCACAAACATTGCGGCGATTCCACTGACCTTACCGTCATCAGTGACCCAGGCATCCAGACTCACGGATTCTCCAACTTTCGCATCAATTGGACCTACTGTTATACCTGCCGGTCCGTGACCAACTGGCCCATCTTCACTGAAGCGGATTTGCGGCGGCAGATTGCCATTAGCATCACCGACGATAGCGTCGATAACATAGTCAGTGTGAAGGTTGGCAGGCACATGAAACACCTTACCCTGGTTTTCAAGATGCCAGACGACTTCTTCCTCGTGATCCGCGGGAATCGTAACTGTAAAGACGCCCCAGTGACGACCGGTTTCAAAAACAGTCGGTTGGCCTTGATCATCATTGCCGTCGACCGCACCAATTATTCGATTCGCCGGACCAACAGGAATACCTAACACTTCTTCACTGTTGCGATTGAAGAATCCGAACGACAGTTCAATGTCGCCAGCTTCGTTTTCATACCAGCCTTCGAAGGCAGGAGTAACAGTCTGTCCAGATCGAATGCCGAGATCTTTACCCAATGGCAACAACTCAACCGCCAGCGGAGTTCCCTGTGCATGAACAAGAAATGGCAAACAGCTGAGGGTGAGAATGGTCGCCAGCTGTGATAGAAAAAATTTGAAGTTTTGGATTGCTGTATCTGAAGGCTGCATTTGCTCTCCTTACTACCCTGCCAAGTAGCGAGTTGTTTGGCGTGGAGTGTTTAGCCCAATATGAGTGACAAGAATCACCTTGTATCTCAAATCAGACTAGAGACTATCAAAATTCGGGCGCAACCAACAGATTCGCAAGACAGGTCTACTCAGACTCCGGACAGGTCGCTGCTGGTTCCTGGAAAACGCTGCCTAGCGCGCTCCCAGGCGCTGCACCAGTTGCCACATCAAACCATCCAGATCCCGCTCAAAACTGGCTTCTGGTGAGCGAGTGTTAAGGAAAACCGCCCACACCATATTGTCACTGGTACGCACGGCCACGGTTGCTGTTCCCGGTAAGGAGCCCATATGCCACCAGTTATTGGCAGGATTCACGGCCCAGCCTTTGGCGTAATAGTTGTTGTTCAGACCTGGCGTGATCATCTCGCGTAGCGTGCCTGCTTGCAGAATGTCTGGCTGCTCGGGGAATCCATCTACGCGCATCATGAAATTGACCATGGCGGTAGGAGTGGTCACCCAACCAGCGTGAGCATCCATGCGCCGTACTGGTATGCCATAGGGCTGCGTTCGTTCCTGACTGTAATACTGAACTTCGCGATTACCACCGGAACTGAAATTGCTGGCCAGGGCAAAATCACCCAGGTCCAAACCATCAACTACGTCTTGAAAATAGGATTGATAGTCCATGCCTGTCGTTTTTTCGATAACACGGCCCAAAATGCTATATCCGAAATTGGAATAGGAGTAAGTAGTACCAGGCGTCCGCACCAGTGAGCGAGTGTCCAACACCCATTGAATAAGTTCCTGGTGGGTCATCAGCGGGTTTTGAAACATGGGATCGTTGCGATCGTTGGTCCATTCCGGTCCAGCACCATGTTCTAACAAATGTCTTATGGTGATGAGTTCAGCGTTTTCATCGAGCACACGATACTCATCTTTCAGTATACCCTCGGCACCGAACACCTTGTCATCCAGGTTCAGTTTCCCTTCCTCGACCAGTTTCATAATTAGCACTGAAGTAATGAGTTTGGATACGCTGGCGACGCGGAACAGATGCTCGGTGGTGAGTGGGATGTTATTTTCGATACTGGAAGAGCCATAAGCTCTGGCCATGAGCAGTTCGCCATCTTTAGCCCAGGCCAACGACAGGCCCGGTACCTGATAGCGAGCCATGAAATCGTTGACGATGCTGTCGACCTGGGAGATAGCGTATTCGTCGAGCTCCAGGTCAGTGCCGGTATAGAAGCCATGACCGAAATACAGCAGAATGATGAGCAGTGAGAGTGTGATCAGGTTTTTCATTGATTCGCAGTTTCCGCCATATCGTCCAGCGCTGCTGGCGCAGCTCTGTTGTAGCACAATCTCTGTGATACGATAAAGACACCCAAGCTGCGACAAGCTATATGCTACATATAAGAAGAAAGAATATTCCTCAAAGGCAATATTATGAAGAAATCAGCCGTAAGCGCCCTGCTCCTCTTCTCCCTGCTAGGTCGGCAGAGTTTCGCGATCGATCAGATTCAAATTGATCCGGAAGCGACTATCCATGATTCACCAACTACTTTGATGGGAGTGAATCACATTGGATTATCGGTGAAAGATCTGGATGCCACGCTGTCGTTTTATCAGAGTGTCACCGAATTTGAGTTGGTACATCGAGAAACCGTAAGCAACAGCAAAGAAGCTGACATGCTATTCGGCATGGAGGGCGTTGAATACGAGATCGCCGTGCTGGAAGCGCCGAACATGTTGTTTGAATTTATTGAATTCAAACACAACGCCAACAAGATAGTGGAAATAATGCCTGTTTATGGCCCAGGCATGACCCACACTTGCTTTCAATCTACTACCGACGACTCTGTCTACGATCGATTCAAGGAAGCAGGTGCAAGCATGCTTTCAAGAGGCGATGACGCCGTCGATCTGGGCGGCTATGGAGTCTACTATGCCTATGGCTATGACCCTGAAGGCAATATGTTTGAGATGGAATTGTTGGATCCAGCCCCGCTAGCGACAATTCCCAAAAAAGTCCAATGGCTTGAAGAGGGTCATCGTTCCTGGATGACTCAGGTTGCGCTGGTGACACATGACATCAATCGTCTCACCAATTGGTATGCAAAAATCATGGCGTTCTCGCCCTATCGGGTAGGTGAGTACGCAGACCACCCGCGCATGATTGAAGTCGCCGACATCGACAACCTGGCCCTGATGGCATCGTGGTTTCGTATGGATGATCGCGCCAAGACCCTGGAGTTTTGGCAATATCAAAATCCAGTCACACCCACTTATATGGGCAAACGTGGAGTGACCGATTTTGGTTACTCCTACTCGATAGAGGTAGGTGATATTCAAGCCGAGTACGCTCGCATGAAAAACCTTGGTGTAGAGTTTGTCGGCGAACCGGTGTTGATGGCTGACTATTGGCAAGTCTATGCCCATGACATCGATGGTAATGTGTTCGCTTTACGGCAATGGGTGGATTCTGACTCGCCCTACTCTGTACCCAATCTTGAACTCTAAATGGAAAGAACCATGTCCTATTCGTCCTACTCAATTCGAAATTTTTCAAGCTCAGTGCTTGCACTAATCTTTGTTCTGATTTCTTTTACTGCAAGTGCGCAGGATGTTGCGGAACGTGTTGAACATAACTATGCCGACAACGATGGCGTAAAGATCCACTACGTGACTCTTGGCAGTGGCCCATTAATGGTTATGGTGCATGGCTTCCCTGATTACTGGTATTCCTGGCGTCATCAGATGGAGGCTCTGTCAAGTGAATACACAGTCGCCGCGCTGGACACCCGCGGTTATAACCTGAGTGATCAGCCCAGTGGTGTTGAAAACTACGAGTTGAAAGTGTTGGTGTCCGATGTCGCTGCGGTAATCGAAGCAGAAGGTGAAGACAGTGCGATCATCGTTGGTCACGACTGGGGCGGAGGAATCGCCTGGAGTTTTGCGGCAATGGAACCAGAAATGACTGAGCAGCTCATCATCATGAATCTGCCTCATCCACGTAACCTGGTGCGGGAACTTGCCAGGTTCGAGCAACAACATCAGAATTCGGTGTACGCGAGAAACTTCCAGCAGGAAAACTCCCATGAATCCTTGTCAGCAGAGGGTCTGGCCTCAGCGCTTTCCCGCGGTGATTCTGAACTACATGGCAAATACCTGGAAGCCTTCAGCCGCTCCAGTTTCGATGCCATGATGAATTATTATCGTGCCAACTATCCGCGAGATCCCTACACTTCTGGCGCTTTTCTCGAACTGCCTGAGGTGCAAGCACCGGTACTGCAGTTTCACGGCTTGTTGGATACCGCCCTGCTGGCGGAAGGCGTTAACAACACCTGGGAGCATTTGGCGCAGGACTGGACACTGATGACCATACCTGGTGTCAGTCACTGGCCCCATCATGAACGTCCGGAAATGGTCAGTCAGATGATGAGCGCCTGGTTAAAGATACAACGCAACTAAACCTGTTAGTCCATAGAGGTCAGTGTAAACACTAACGCATCTGCATCG
Organism: Pseudomonadales bacterium; assembly: GCA_028281635.1. Classification (GTDB taxonomy): domain Bacteria; phylum Pseudomonadota; class Gammaproteobacteria; order Pseudomonadales; family Pseudohongiellaceae; genus UBA9145. Next base: position 15,670 of record JANQJM010000252.1, read on the forward strand.
GACAAGGTGAACACCAAATTTCGAAACTGCAGTTCGCCGTCAACGGCGGCGGACGGCAGGCTTAGTTGTCCGGTGTTGCTGTTGTAAGTCGCCATGTTGGGCACTGGGGTAAGCAAAGGAACGGACGACTCTGCATTCGCCTGAATAGTTATCGGATCGGCGTTAGTGTCGACCTCGAATTCCAGATTACTAAATCCCATATCGCCCAGGTCCAGATTCACATTAAGGCGCCCGTTAAGGGAATTATAGTCGGCGCTGGGGTCATCTGCGTCTTCACTGACGATCGACATCAAGACCAGCACCAGATTGTCTCTGGAGAACGACTGGCAGTCTATGTTTGCATCTCCGAAATAGTTAGAAGTTGGTGCAGTATGTATAGAGTTGACATACACACCTGGAGCATTAGAGATCGTCGATACTGTGCTTAGACCATCTCCAATAACCCTGCCAAACACAACATTATCGCCTTGTGAAAGATCAGCTTCTGGATCGTCACCAATGTTGATATACCATTCGCTGGTTACGCTGCTGACGCCTTCCTCGACGCGACGCATTGCGATGGTGCCGGAGAGATTGGCGAGGCCTGTGTCTTCGATCGCGATGGGTAAATCTGCAGCGATGGGCACTGCACCCTGATTGCAATCTCCAAATGAAAAACTGCCGCCGCGAATAAATGTCCCGCCAATCGCCGCATGAACGAAGGTGTTGTTGAAGCGACGGTCCCGAACATAATTGAGAAAGTTTGCTACGGTATTGGGCGCTGCTTCATCTTCCAGTTCCAGGAAAAAATTCCCCAGAGAGGTTTGAACCTCCACCAGAGTGCCAGCGAAAGAGTTTGGGATAAATGACAGGCCAAATACAAACGCACATACTGCAGAGCGAAAGCATCTTCGGGATTTAGAGTCTAACAGTGACATTAGGGTGTACCTACGGAGAGCTTTGTTATCAGGTCGAGAAATTGCATTCCCGATGCAGCTATTACGCCGGAGCCAGGACTTCAGATTTCTACCCGCAATTTGCAGTCATCGATTTAGCCCGCAAACTCAGCAATAACGCTGTCCAGCGCTTCTTTAAAGATCTCGTGACTGCGGCTGATTTCTGCTTCGCCATGGGCGGCAGAGACAAACAGATTGTGATGGGAGGTAATGAATAATCCACGGCGTGTGCACTCCCCACAAAGGGCCTGATGAAACTCGATTCCTGCTTCATGCTCAGCGCGAACATAGGGCATGGATGTTATCCCGGTCACCTGGAGTGTCACCCCAGCCTCCGCAGCGATGGACTGCATACCAGCAAAAATCTTGGAGCCAGATTGGATGATTTTTTCAGGGGCATTATCCCGTTGCAGCTCTTGCAGGGTCGCCAGTGCCGCAGCCATAGGGCCCGCCGAGTACCAGAAACTTCCCGTCTGAAAAATTGAAGAAGCTTCCTGGCGAAAGTCATCACTGCCAACGAGAGCGGAAATGGGATGGCCATTGGCTATGGCCTTGCAGTAACAGCTGATGTCAGGGGTGTATCCAAAGTATTCATGAGAGCCGCGCATGTCGATCCGAAATCCGCAGCGCACATCATCACAGATGGATACCACACCACGCTTGCGCAACAGCTTCTCCACCGCTTGCCAGTATGTTTCCGACGGCATTTCGTTGTCCTGATACACAGGATGGTGATACGGGGAACTGATAAAAGCAGCGATCTCATTTTCATGCTCAAGCAAGACAGATTCAAGCGCGGCAACATCATTCCACGGAATGCGAATGATCTCGGCATGGTCTTCAGGTGTAATACCTGCTCTCCCTAAGGCCTGCATCCAGGGGGAACTGCCATGGTATCCGCCCTCAATCCCGATCACTTTTCGACGCCCGGTAGCGGCTCGTGCGATAAACACTGCCATGTTGGTGGCATCGGCCCCATTCTTGGCAAAGAACGCCCAGTCTGCCATGGGAATAAGATCCACCAGAAACTCAGCCAGCTCCACCATCACAGGCGAAGCGAGCGTGCAGGTATCTGCCTGTTGGGATTGCGCCTGCACAGCGGCTTCCACTGCAGGATTGTTGTAACCGAGGATCATGGGGCCATAGGCACACATCATGTCGATGTACTCGTTACCGTCCACATCCCAAAAGCGCGCGCCTTCGGCACGCTGTGCATAAAAAGGATAAGTGCCCTCCGGCTTCTGGACTACTGGATTGAAATGTCCAGGAATACCGTTAGGAATAACTTTTTGTGCCCGTTCAAACAGTGCCTGGCTGTGGCTGTACTGATAGGTCTGACTCATTTTCAGTGTTCGATTCGTCTTGAATAATGTATTCGTGTTTATAGTAAATCATGTAGATAGTAAAAAATAATGCCGCCGTTCCCATAAATCCTGCGAAGAATAAATGATACATGGCACCTTCTAGTTTAGAGGTGCCATCAGGGTTTTGAATCACCTGGTTGACTGCTGCGGTAAACAAATTGCCGGCGGAGATAGAAAGATAGAAAAGGGACATTACAAAAGATTTCATACGCTTGGGCGCCTGAGTGTACGAAAACTCCATACAGGTGATCACTAGCATTACCTCGGCTGTGGTTAACAGCAAGTACGCCAGCAGCTGCCAGCTGATATGCGGAGTTAGGCCGGCCTGGATCTGCGACTCGGCCCAGGCAGTCACCAGAAATGGCGTGGCTGCCAGAAACATTCCCATGCACATCTTGCGACTGGAAGTCACCTCGAAAAATCGACCCATGAATGGGTAGATCATGTAAGTGAACACAGGAATAAGCACCAGGATCAGAAACGGATTAACGGATTGAATCTGTGCCGACAGCAATTCGTAACCGAAGATATTGCGATCCATGTTTTCTGCCTGCAGGACCCAGGTGCTGCCCTGTTGATCGAACAGGGACCAGAACGCGGCAAACAGCACATAAATCACAAGCAGGCGCTTGGCGACCCGGCGCCCTTCCGGGCCAGTGATATCTTTCAAGTAAGATTTACCAGCAGGCGGTATATGTACGAATTCATGGCGACCTGCCCAGAACGTCGCAGTGGCTGCCAACATGAATAAACCCGGCACACCAAAAGCAACCGCAGGTCCATAGTTTTCCAACAGCCAGGGCGTCAGCAAGGAGGAAGTTGAGGAGCCAATATTGATTCCCAGGTAGTACCAGGAGAACGCACGGGAGAGTAAGTGCTGATTGGATCTCCCAAACTGATCGCCAACATTGGACGCCACACTGGGCTTGATTCCTCCAGAACCAACTGCGATTAAGGTTAAGCCCAGAAACAAACCAACTTGCGTGTCATCGAGAAACAAGGCGAGATGGCCGGCACAATAAACCAGGGAGAGGAAAATGATAGTGCGGTACTTGCCAAAGAACGCATCGGCGAGGATTGCGCCGATGATAGGCAAGAAGTAAGCAGTTGAAACGAAAAGATGAAAATAGGAAGTCGCGTCTTCTTCAGACATTGGTGCGAGTACGCCATCACCTGTCATCAGATACTGAGTCATGAAGATGACCAGTATTGCGCGCATACCATAGAAGCTGAACCGCTCCGCTATATCATTAACAATGATATAGGGTATGCCGGTGGGCATACTGGAAGAAGGAAGTGGCGCAGTTCGATACATGGTTCTTTATCGTAACAAAAAGGCCGGAGAGAATTGGATCTCCCCGGCCTTCGATTTATTAGTCAGATTCACTTAGCAGAATTGAATCTGTTGTACAAAGATGGGCTATGGAAACAGTTCGGCCAGAGTAGCCTTATCGGCATCACTCGGTACGTGATTCACACTGGCGATGATTCCAGCGAGTGTTTTCGCATAATCTGGTGCTTGTGGGTTTTCCTGAATAGCTGCCATAGCCGCCTTGCCATCAGCTGTCGCCGAATGGCTGATGTTAGCGACAGCATCCGCCATGTTGCGAACGCCCTCGGGCAGACTGCCATTTCCGGATATTTCAGCCAAAGTCGCTTTATCGGAATCTGAGGGAAAGTGATTCAATGACGCTACGATATCTGCAATCTGCTTCAGTGCAACTTGTGCATCTTGAGCAAGAGCAGGTTGAGAGAGCAGACCCATCACAGCAAACGCTGCGAATAACTTAATTATGGTTTTCATAGTGATCTCCAAATGCAGGGGGAATAAATTAGGGAGCGCTCTGAGTGTAAAACACTGGGCATGACAGGCATAGCCTTTTTGTCGCTCCTGCGTTGTGTCTCTGTAAATGCAGGCTAGGTAGAATCTGACAGGCTGGCATGGGAAATCCGCGCTGGTTGCAGTACTTTCTATACACTCCAGTCACGCTTTTCATTACAAAAAATAAGGATAAACACTATGTCCAGCTATCTTGTAGCAAACTACAACGTCATAGACGCGGACGGATACCGCGAGTACACGGCCAAGGTTGGCCCAACCATTCTTGCTCATGGCGGCAAGATTCTAGTGGCTGGATCGGGGGCAACACCTGTTGAAGGTAAGCCCGGAGAGATCACCATCGTTCTGGAATTTCCCAGCAGAGAAGCCTTACAGGCCTGGTATGACTCTCCGGAATACAAAGAGATCATCAATCTCCGCACCGACAATACTGAAGGTGCCTTGGTATTTGCGGACCAATTTGTGATGCCATCGTAGTCGACTAGCTGAGCTGGACGACCCGTTTGCTGGGAAGACTGGAAAGCTGTCCTGTTATCTAAGCCCGATGGTTATGGCTGCCTCTGCGGGTGCGCCGGGATAGCCTGAAACTTCAAACATGATTTCATTGCGTCTCAAGAACGGCGGCATGAAAGGCGGGTGATAGGCCGCAAATACTGATGGACCGAAGGTCTGCAAGTTTGCAGCTTTTATGTTCTCAACCAGCTTCGCTTCGTTCTTCGCTAAATTGCGCTCGGTCCAGCGTCCGGAGAATCGAATTACAGCAACAAGCTTCTCCGGGACTGGAGTAATCATTACCCGTGAGTCCGTAGGTTGGGGTGCTGCCTCAAATGAATATTCACTGGGCAACATGAAAGACATTTTGATTCCTTCCAATGTTCTGCTGGCTTTCATTTCCTGATTGATATCGAAGGTCTCACCGGTTCGTGCCATTTGCACTGGCGCTGTCATGGAGATCTTCTCATCGATACCGTTGCTGCCGGAGATGTAAGCGAATAACCGATCGAAACCTTCCTCCGACGCTGCATCGAAATCGTCGCTGTTAACGATCGTTTCTACCAGGATGTAGGATTTGTACATCCGGTACTCGATCTTCCCGTCCTTGAAGAGTACTTCGTACTCAGGCTTCTCAAGGGCATTGGCATTGTTTGCAATTGCCAGTGCTACCAGCAACAAAACGGCAACAAGGTTTGCTTTAAATGTACCTACTGGGAGTTTCATATCAGTTCGCATTCAGAAAACGGTTGGTTGAGCATGGAAATACGCGGCTCAGCCCCCACTGGTTCAACTGAGCGCGATAGGTCATACTGCTTTAGAATGCTGTGGAGATATCACCAAGACAGAGTTCATCATGAAAATCGTCATCAGGATATTCATTGTCATCATTGGTCTGGCACTCATTCCCATCACGGCCGTGGCCACCGCTGCGTTCAAACAACGCTTCGAAGACGGTCCTAACCGCGTATTCTCTGGCGGCCCTCTTGTCGCGGGAGAGCTATACCAGGGACCCGAACCAGACTGGAGTTTTGTTAACGCCATTCCCACCATCGAGATGCAATTGGAAGAGCCCAAGACTTCGAGGCGCATTTGGGTGGCTTCTTACGGCGGTAAGCTCTATGTGTGGTCCGGGTACATGAACTCCGCAGTCGGTCGCATCTGGAAGCAATGGCCGGTGCAGGCAGAAGCCAATGGCCACGCTATTCTGCGCATCGACGGCATGCGCTATGAAAGACAACTGGTTCGAGTACAGTCCGGCCCTGAGTTGGACGGAATTACTGAAGTCATTTCTGGTAAATATCCTTCTGCTACGTCTCGCGAAACAATTGAGTCCGGACAGGTGTGGATGTTCGAGGCGGCGCCCAGAGGAACCTAGAGGAATTCAGCGCGATGAAATATTTCTATTGGTTTATTGCAGTCTCGCTGGTGGTGACCGTGCTGTCCGTATGGTTCGTACCCGGCGTTGACGATCATATCGAACAGACTTTTCAGCGCTACCTGGGGCAGGCGGCTCGTTAATATCAATCCGCTGGGCGGCGCCGGTACAACACAATCGGTTTGAAGCTCAGCACTAATTCATCTTTCTGATTGAATGCTTCGTTGAGTATGAACACGGAGCCCAGGTCATTGCGGGAACGTGATTCTTTCTTGTCGAGAATAGTGCTTCTCACCCGTAGTCGATCACCTGGAAACACTGGCTTTAACCAGCGTAACTCATCCAGACCAGGCGATCCCATTGACGCTGAATCCTCGGGCATGGCATCCACCACCATGCGCATCACCATAGAACAGGTGTGCCAGCCTGAAGCACAGAGCCCGCCAAATATCATCGCTTTCCCAGCCTCTTCTGACAAATGGAAAGGCTGCGGATCATACTTGCTGGCAAACTCAATGATCTCTTCTTCAGTAACCTCGTAATCACCAAACTCCTGACACTGGCCAACTTCAACATCTTCGAAATACTGTTTCGCTGTCATCCTTGTTTATCCTTGAAATTCAATTGCTCAGGCGGCCAGGGAAGCCAGCACCTTGCGTTCCCCCTGAAAGGGCCGGCGGCCATGCATGACCAGAAAGTTGTCAACAATAGCCATATCGCCATTCTGCCACTGTAAGTCGTAAGTAAATTGTTCGGAGAGTGATACCACCCGCTCCATGTCGGCATCGGTGATTTCGGAATCGTCACCGAAGCAGACGGATTTTTCGGCAATGTTTCTGGAGTCCTTCCATCCCATGAATGCTGCAATCAATTGATTGAAGAAGACTTCAATGCCGGAATGCCGTTGGCGAACTGCTGGCAACACCGGTGTGGTTACTCGCAGACTGCCGTCCTCTTGCCATATCCAGCTATAGTTTAATGCCTGAAGCCGTGCTTCGGCTGCTGCGGCTGTCTCACAACTCAGCGTGCTCTTCCAACTTCGCCCCTGGCCTGATTTGGCATCGGCAGCCAGTGGCATCACATTGGTGTACTTCACCGCTTTGTCCCGGCAGTCAGCAGCGAACTTCGGCATATCAGATTGTATGGCTGACCACAGCAAATCCGATCGACATAGCGGCGTGGCACCGCCACTGGCTGCAGCCTTTTCACAAAAGAAAAACAGTTTACTGGGGTAGAGTGGTGTTTGCGCCATTTCATGGTGCAAGAAAATTTCAATCTCCGGCGGCGCTTCGTTAGCGGTAAACACGCGATCGGTGCGATTCTTTCTTACAGCGTTTGACAGAGATTCTTCGTAAGTGAAAGCCGGTAGCTGAAACTGGCGAATTGCCGCATCAAAGTCGTTGTCCGACGACAAGGCAAATTCACGCAGCAGGACTGCGCCGACCGATTCAACTTCCTGCAACAAGTGCTCTCTGTTTTCCGTAATCCAGTTCAGCGGCTCTACCTGTGTAGCAGGCGCTAGCGCGATATAGGGAAATGATCCGTCCATGAAAATCTCAGTCGTAGATTGGATAGAAAGTATTGAAAGCAGCTTCACAGAAGACCGCCGGATCGTTATAACGGCGATTCTGATTCAAAGCAGAAATGGCAGTCATCTCTTCGAGTGTCAATTCAAAATCAAACAGATCCAGATTTTCCCGTAAACGATTGCTATTGCTGGTTTTAGGAATAATCGCCGTACCCCGCTGCAGTCCCCATCGTAACAGTACCTGAGCGGAAGTCTTGTTGGTGCGCATGGCGGCAGATTGAATGACATCAGAACCCAACAATGAATCTTCCTCTCCCGCCATACCCAGTGCGACATAGGAGAGTGACGCCAGGGGAGAAAACGCAGTCACCGCCATGCCATAGGATTGCGCCAAACGAATCAGCCTTTCCTGGGTCAGCTGAGGATGAGACTCAATCTGCAGCATTGCCGGTTTGATTGCTGCGTAGGCCTGAAGATCATGGAGTAAGCTGCTGTTGTAATTGCAGACACCAATCTCTCTCACCAGACCGGCATGCACCAGTTCTTCCATTCCCTGCCAGGTTTCCTGCAGAGGCACAGGGTCGATTTCCATTCTGGGATTGGCCGCAGTTGGATCGTAAAACCATTCGGGTGGGTAGCGCTCGGCGAAGTCTACATACTTCAGGGAGATGGGGAAGTGAATCAAATACAGATCCAGGTAGTCCAGACCAAGATCTGACAGAGTTTTTTCGCAGGCCGCTCTCACATGCTGCGGACGATGGTAGGTGTTCCAGAGTTTAGAGGTGACCCATAGCTCCTCGCGGGTACACAGAGCTTTATCCAGGGCGGCTGCAATACCCTTTCCTACGGCAGCTTCGTTGCCGTAATCGGCGGCGCTATCCAGATGCCGGTATCCTGCCTCCACTGCCTCAACGACCAGGTTCTGTACCTGTTCGCTATCGATTTTCCAAAGCCCAAGTCCAACACTTGGCATCGTGCCCTTACCAACGTTTATCTGATTCATCAGTCTCTTCTTAATTCCTGAATAGCGGTGCCCGGGTAACGATTCCTGGATAGCGTGCTAGAAATTTTCCAGCCCGTTGTCGCTTAGGTATTCTGCAATCGAAATTTCTTTACCCTGTGTAATAGATTCCTGGGCCGCGCTGGCAACTAACATCGCCCACCAGCCCTGTTCAATCGTTGCCCCATCTGCGGGCTTGCCTTCCAGCCTTGCAATGAAGGCTTCATGCTCGAAAAAAGTTGCGCCATGGTGACCACTGCTTTCAATGATAGCCGGGTAAGTAGTTTCCCTGAAGTCGTAATCTTCGTGCCCATCGACTTCTACTTTTATTCGACCTATGGAAGAGGTTTGACGTTTGAAGCTGGAAGATTCCGTAGCGATCAAGCGCCCCCTGCTTCCGCCCACGATCAGTTCCTCATAAAGTTCCTGGCTGAACATGTTCAGCGCAAAGCTGGCATGCACTCCATTCTCATAGTTGATAATTACGAAACCATGATCGTGAATATCAGATTGTTTTCCATCCTGTTGGAAATCGAGAAAGTTAACTGCCTGGCCACCGCTCGCATAGACAGAGCGGGGAGTTGATTCAGCCATCAGATTGATAAGATCAAAGTAGTGGCAACACTTTTCCACCAGAGTTCCGCCTGAATACTCGCTAAATTTATTCCACTGCTCCACTTTGTCCAGAAATGGTGGTCGATACTCACTCATACTTATCGTCTTAACTTCCCCCAGTGCCTGGTGGTACTTCGCCTGGCGGAACGCCTCGGTGTATTGCGACTTGTAGCGATACTGCATGCCGATCTGGATAGGTGCCGGGTA
>JANQJM010000011.1 GCA_028281635.1 Pseudomonadales bacterium
TGCACAGTGAGTGTGCATCACCGCCGGGATTGACACGCTCGGGGCTATAACCGACCCAGAAATCCTGATTCAGGTTGAGCCCAGAATACTCTTCGAGGATTGGTACACACTCTTCTTCGGTGGCGCCGGGATAGACGGTGGACTCAAAAATAACGATTGCGCCGGCACTCAGTTTATCGGCAACCAGATGAGTGGCATGTAATACAGGACTCAGATCAGGTTGATTTTGCGCATCGACAGGGGTGGGCGCTGTGATAATGTAAATCCTGGCATCGGCCAGAATCTGGGGATCGCTACTGTAAGTGATGTTGTGCTGGTCTTTAAGGTCCTCACTATTGAGGGCCAGGTTGCGATCTGTTCCCTGATTGATTTCATCCACGCGGCCGACGTCGATGTCAAAGCCGACTGTTTGATACTGCTGGGCGATGGCATGGGCGAGAGGCAGGCCAACGTAGCCGAGCCCAAGAACTGCGACTTTGGTATCTGAATTAAGCGAGGGTAAGTCCATGTTGTTTGTTCCGATACTCCTTGCGGTGTCAGCGACTGGCTGTATGCATTCCGGACAGCCGATTTGCCGATGTCGAGGACAGGATTCTACTCGAATTATTGCTACCGAATCGACCGTGTGCTGGCCCCAATTCAACTGGGTGCTGGCCATCCCATGCTATAATTGACGCCCTTGATTGCCGGATAATTTTCAGTAACTCTGCATGAGGTGATATGGGACAGTTCTCTACCATTGCAATTGTCGGTCGACCTGACCATGAGGGTGTAGTCGAGACCGTCGGCAAGTTATTGCAGTTCCTGAGCAGTCGATCACTCAAGGTAGTCATCGATGATGTCACCGCAAAGCTGCTTGGGGAGTCTTCGGTGCAAGTGTTTCCCCGCACAGAAATTTCCAGTCATTGCGATCTTGTCATCGTGGTTGGCGGAGATGGCAGCATGCTGAGCATGGCGAAGTTCATCGTATCTGAAGAGATTCCGGTAATCGGTGTCAACCGTGGCAGGCTGGGATTTTTGACTGACGTGCTACCCGATGAGCTAGAAGAACAAATTTCTCAAGTCCTGGATGGTGATTTCACGGTCGAGAAGCGTTTTTTGCTCGATGTGCAATTACGCCGTGATGGGCAAGTACAGGCTCTTGGCTCGGCGCTCAATGATGTGGTTCTGCACCCTGGACAAGCGGCTCAGATGATCGAGTTCGAGTTGTTCGTAGATGACCGATTCGTTTATAGCCAGGAATCTGATGGCCTCATCGTGGCTACCCCAACCGGTTCGACCGCCTACGCATTATCAGCTGGTGGGCCAATTATGCACCCAGATCTCAACGCCGTGGTATTGGTCCCGATGTATCCCCATTCTCTCAGTAGCCGACCCATTGTTATTGATGGTGATAGTGAGATTAGATTGATCGTATCCGCCAAGGAGTCTTTGCAACCCCAGCTTAGTTGTGATGGTGAAGTCAAACACAGCGTGAGTGCGGGCGATGAATTGCTGGTGAAGAAGAAACCTACATCGCTGAAACTGATTCATCCCCCCAATCACAGTTACTATCAGGCGTGCCGCAGTAAGTTAGGGTGGGGCAGCCGTTTGGTGCGCCTGGATGATTAGAGCTGCCAGTCTCGATATTGATATCAATCTCAAAGGCTTCAGCGAACAGTTACATCGGCTTGGACTCGCTCATCGAATAATTGAAGAGTCTGGCCAGCAAGTCATTTGGGTAAATAGCGAAAGCGAAGTCCACTTGTTGCGGCAGGCACTCGGTCAATGGCAACAACTGGATCAGGTTCAGCAAGCAAATATTGCGGCACAATCAAGTACCACCAATACCCTACCATCAAGGCAAGACTGGCTAAGAAAGGCCAGCGCTGCGCTGTTGGCCAGTCCCGTTACCTGGTTGTTAATGTTATTAAGTGGAGGGGTGGCTCTGGCATCGGGTCTGGGCTCTAACCTGGGCCCTGTGCAGGATCTTTTTTACCCCTTGTTGCCCACCTCAGGTCTGGTTGCACTATTGTCAGGTATCGATAGTCTGCCGGAATTGATCAGGACTTTTACCCCGATGTTCCTGCATTTTGGTGAACTGCATCTGATTTTCAATATGCTGTGGCTCTGGTACTTCGGCAAACAATTGGAGTCTCTGCATTCAAAATTGCTTTTCCTGGCCTTGGTCCTGTTTACGGCATTTGTCAGCAATACTGCCCAGTATCTCGTGCAGGGCTATAACAACTTTGGTGGCATGTCTGGTGTGGTTTACGGATTAGTAGGATACGCCTGGGTAATTCATTACTTTATGCCTCGCAGTCGGTTGATGATTAACAACAGTATGTTTGTTTTCTTCGTTATTGCGCTGGTGCTAATGGAAATAGTGGCGTCTTCCTGGATTGCCACCGCTGCCCACGCTGCTGGCCTGGTAGCCGGATTGTTAGCTGGCTTTGCCGTGGTGATTTACAATCGCTTTGTGCTGGGGAAAGAATTTGTGGGCAAACAGAGATTTGGTCCTTTCTGACCAGTAAGTGCAGAAAGTGCAGATAGATAAAAAGCGCAGATAGATAAGAAATAGAGCAGAGAGAGTAGAGGATATGCGGCCTCCTAAGAGTGATGAGTTTAATCTTGGATTCGCGCCAGATTCTTTGGAGCAGCTGGTAGCCAGTATGACTCCTGAGATCTACGAAAATCTGAAACAAGCCGTGGAATTGGGTCGCTGGGCTGATGGTGTCCGGCTGTCGGAAGAACAGCGTGAACAATCCCTGCAGTTAGTTATTTTGTATGAGGCAAAATGGACGCCGGAAGAAAATCGGGTAGGTGCGCCGTTGCAGCAAGAGTGTGCTTCCAAACAGATTGATAATGATAAATCTGAGTTTAGACCGGTGATTTTGGATACCGATTCTCATAAGGAGCAAGAATGAAAGCGGTGGCCAAAGGCATCGTTCGGAAAATGGCCAGCCGTCTGGAGCAGCCGGTGGCTTATCAACTGCGTCTCGGAGACGAACGTACCAGCTTGAACCCGCTCTTGCAGAAGTCCATTCGATTGCACTATAGCGGCAATATTTTCTGCGTTAATTGCGGTCGCAAGACCAACAAGAGTTTTAATCAGGGCTACTGTTATCCCTGTTTTCAAAAGTTAGCACAGTGTGATTCATGCATTATTCATCCTGAAAAATGTCATTTCGATCAAGGCACATGTCGCGAGCCGGCATGGGGCGAGAAGTACTGTATGCAGGATCATATTGTCTATCTGGCAAATTCATCCGGTTTGAAAGTGGGCATTACGCGCGCTACTCAAGTGCCTACTCGCTGGATTGATCAGGGTGCGACTCAAGCGCTGGCGATTATCAGAGTTCGTAGCCGCTTGCAGTCGGGTACTCTGGAAGTCATGTTCAAGCAGCATGTGGCGGATAAGACGAACTGGCGCGACATGCTAAAAGGTGACGCTGCCACTCTGGATATGGAGGCAGAGCGGGATCGATTGGTGGCCGAGTGCGAAAAAGAGATCGCAGAGTTGGAAGATCGATTTGGTTTTTTTGCGGTTAGTCACATTAATGGCATTGACCCTGTCAGTATCGAGTACCCAGTAATCAGTTATCCAGAAAAAATCAGCTCATTCAGTTTCGATAAGGACCCTAAAGTAGAGGGGACTTTACTGGGTATCAAAGGGCAGTACCTCATTTTCGACAGTGGTGTCATTAATATGCGTCGCTTTTCCGGCTACGAAGTGGAATTAAGTATTTAGTCAGTATTCTGTAAGCAGAATGCAAGGAAAACAGAATTGAAAAACGCACAAGCAAGAACAACCTACCTGAAAGACTATCAGCCGCCTGCTTTTACTATTGAAAGCACCGACCTTAACTTTGATTTGTTTGAAGACCATGCCAGGGTCGTGGCAAAACTCAGTTTCAAGAGAAACTCGCAGGTTGATTCTCCAGCCAGCGATACCCTGGTTCTCCACGGTTCCCATTTAGTGTTGGAAGAATTGCTGCTGGAAGGCAATGCGCTCACTCCACAAAACTATTTGCTGGATGATGAAACCCTTAGTTTGCCTGCGCTCTCTGAATTGTTGGGTAAGCCAGCCGATCAATTCGAGCTGACCTGTGTGACTCGCATAGAGCCTCAGAACAACACGGCTCTGGAAGGTCTGTATAAGTCGAAGAAAATGTTCTGCACCCAATGCGAAGCTGAAGGCTTTCGGCGTATTACTTACTATCTGGATCGACCAGATGTGATGTCGAAATTTACTACTACTATCATCGCCGATAAGCAGAAGTATCCAGTGCTGCTTTCCAACGGTAATCCCATAGCCAGTGGTACAGTTGAAAATGATGATGCGCGCCATTGGGTAACTTGGGAAGATCCCTTTAAAAAGCCAAGTTATCTGTTTGCCCTGGTTGCAGGAGACCTGGTGAGCATGGACGACAGCTTTACCACCTCCAGTGGGCGCGATATCAAGCTGCAGATATTTGTCGAAGCAAAAGATCTGGACAAGATAGACCATGCCATGACTTCTTTGAAAAACGCCATGCGTTGGGATGAAGAAGTGTATGGCAGGGAGTACGATCTGGATATCTTCATGATCGTCGCGGTAGACGATTTCAATATGGGAGCGATGGAGAACAAAGGCCTCAATATCTTCAATACCTCCTGCGTGCTCGCCAATCCTATGACTACCACCGATGCCGCCTTCCAACGGGTCGAGGCAGTTGTCGCCCATGAGTATTTTCATAACTGGTCGGGCAATCGTGTGACCTGTCGCGACTGGTTTCAGTTAAGCCTGAAGGAAGGCTTCACCGTTTTTCGCGATTCCGAGTTTTCCGCCGATATGGGTTCGCGTACGGTGAAGCGGGTAGAGGATGTGGCCTTTCTTAAGACTGTGCAGTTCGCCGAAGACGCCGGGCCAATGGCTCATTCCGTTAGACCGGATTCCTATATGGAAATCTCCAACTTCTATACGGTGACCATTTACGAAAAAGGCGCTGAAGTGGTGAGGATGATCAGTTTACTGCTGGGCGAAGAGCTGTTTCGTCAGGGAACTGATCTTTATTTTGAACGCCACGATGGTCAGGCAGTTACTACCGAAGACTTTGTGATTGCTATGGAGGACGCCAGTGGAATCGATCTTGGTCAATTTCGTCGTTGGTACACCCAGGCAGGCACGCCGGTTTTGGACATAGCCGGGAACTATGACCAGGAGCAGCAGCAATTCCGCCTGCGGGTAAAACAACATTGCCCTGCAACACCAGGTCAAACCTCGAAACAGGCTTTCCATATCCCATTGCGTCTTGGTTTGTTAGGGGAAGATGGGCAGGAGCTGAATCTGCAGTTGCAGGGGGAAGCGGCATCGACTCAAACAGATCGAGTGATTGCTGTTACTCAGGACGAAGAAGAGTTCGTTTTCGTCGGCGTTTCGGCAAAGCCGGTGCCATCCTTGCTGCGTAGTTTCAGTGCGCCGGTTCGCCTTAACTACGAATACAGCAAGGAAGAGCTGGTGTTTCTGATGGTGAATGACAGTGATGGTTTCAATCGTTGGAATGCGTCCCAGCAACTAGCCATCAAGGTGCTGAATGCACTGCTGGAAAACCGCCAGGCCGGGCGCAGCTTTGAACAAGATCCATTGTTACTTAGTGCTTTTGAGGGCGTCCTCGATGCGGCCTTGAACGATGCCAGTCTCGATAAAGCCATGCTGGCCCATTTGCTGAGTTTGCCGACAGAAAGCTTTCTGATAGAACAGTCAGCAGAAGCAGACGTAGAAGGCATACACGAGGTTCGGGAATTCGTTGCAAATTCTCTGGCCAATGCATTGGAAGAAAAGTTTTCACAGCTCTACACGAGCAATCAATCTGACGGTGAATTCAGTGTCAGCGCCGAGCATATCGCCCGCCGCTCCCTCAAAAACAGTGCCCTGAGCTATCTCATGCGAACAGGGAAAGAGCAGTGGTTGCAGGCCTGCGTAGACCAGTATCAGGCTGCCAGCAATATGACTGATCAGTTTTCCGCGCTGCGATGTGTAGCTCACAGTGCAACCGCGGCAGGTAAACGGGCAGGGAATGAGGCATTGGCGTTGTTCTACGAGCAATGGCAACACGAAGCACTGGTAGTGGATCAGTGGTTTTCAACCCAGGCGGCCAATCCGAACCCCGATACCCTGGAACAGGTCAAGTCGTTAATGGAGCACGAAGCGTTCTCCTTAAAGAATCCAAACAAAGTCAGATCCCTCATCGGGGTTTTCTGTGGTCAGAACCACATTAACTTCCACCGGCTCGACGGTAGTGGCTATGAATTTCTTGCTGATCAGGTGATTGCACTGGATAAACTGAATCCACAAATCGCTGCGCGCCTGATCACTCCACTTACCCGTTGGAAGAAATACGATTCCAGGCGGCAGGCTTTGATGCAGGCACAACTGCAACGTATCAAGTCTACTCCCGATTTGTCTAAAGACTCTTTCGAAGTGGTAGAGAAGAGTACGGTCCAGCTTCCGGGCTAAAGGTCTATGCTAACGCCATTAAAGAAGGGGCTTCTTATAGCTGGCGGGTGTCTCTCTTTAGTGACTGGTGTGATAGGGGCGTTTGTACCTTTGCTGCCGACCGTTCCGTTGGTATTACTCGCAGGATTCTGCTTCGCTCGATCATCTGATCGCCTGCACTCGTGGTTGGTTGGTCACAAGTACTTCGGTCCGATAATCCGAAACTTCGAGGCGGGCAGGGGTGTTCCGAGAAAGATCAAGCTGCGCGCGATCGCAACCATATGGGTCAGTATGGGTCTATCCTGTTGGATTGTGGATCGACCGATACTGTGTTTGATGTTATTCGGTATAGGAGCCGCCACATCCACTTATCTGTGGCGACTACCAGAATACCAGCCGTCCTAGCTTTTTCCTTAAGCAACTTCCTGTACATCGGTTAGCGGAATCTGCTTGGCGCGGTCCGCCGCTTCCATGAACGATGCAATCTCATTGAAATTCAGATATCGATAGATGCTATCGGCCATGGTGTTGATGTTGCCCATATACTGCATGTATTCATCCATGCTTGGAATCTTGCCGAGAGCTGAACTTACCGCTGCCAGTTCGGAAGAAGCGAGAAAGACATTGGCCCCTTGTCCCAGTCGATTGGGGAAGTTGCGCGTGGAGGTAGAAACCACCGTTGAATTTGGTGCAACCCGTGCCTGGTTACCCATGCACAAAGAACACCCCGGCATTTCCGTGCGAGCACCGGAGACACCAAACACATTGTAGATGCCTTCCTCTGTGAGTTGATGCTCGTCCATCTTGGTAGGGGGAGCGATCCACAGTTTGGTCGGCAGCCCACCTTCCACTTGTTTCAGCACTTCACTGGCGGCACGAAAATGGCCGATATTGGTCATGCAAGAACCGATGAAGACTTCGTCAATCTTTGTACCTTGTACTTCTGATAAGGGTTTCACGTCGTCGGGATCATTGGGGCAGGCCAGCAGTGGCTCAGTAATCTCATTTAGATTGATCTCGATAATCTTGTGATATTCGGCATCGGGGTCCGGCTCCATGAGTTGCGGATCTTCCAGCCAGGCTTCCATAGCGCGAGCACGTCGCTCCAGGGTCCGTGCGTCCTGGTAACCGTTGTCGATCATCCAGCGCAGCAGGGTGACGTTGGACTTGAAGTACTCGATGATGGGTTCTTTACCGAGTCGAATCGTGCAGCCACCTGCCGAGCGCTCGGCTGATGCATCGGAGATTTCAAACGCCTGTTCGACCTTGAGGTTTGGCAGCCCTTCGATTTCCAGAATGCGACCAGAGAAGATGTTCTTTTTGCCTTTCTTCTCTACTGTCAGGTCACCGGATTGCAATGCCGCATAGGGAATGGCGTTTACCAGATCTCGCAAGGTAATACCTGGTTGCATCTCGCCTGTAAATCGCACCAGGACCGATTCCGGCATATCCAGCGGCATAACACCGGTAGCAGCAGCAAAGGCCACTAAACCAGAGCCGGCGGGAAATGAGATGCCAATGGGAAAACGGGTATGAGAGTCGCCACCTGTGCCGACGGTGTCGGGTAACAGCATGCGATTCAGCCAGGAATGGATAATGCCGTCGCCAGGGCGCAGGGAAACGCCGCCGCGAGTCTGAATGAAATCCGGCAGGGTGTGCTGGGTCTCGATATCCACAGGTTTGGGATAGGCAGCAGTGTGGCAGAACGATTGCATCACCAGATCGGCGGAGAAACCCAGGCAGGCTAAGTCTTTCAGTTCATCACGGGTCATGGGGCCGGTGGTGTCCTGGCTGCCAACGGTTGTCATCCTGGGTTCGCAATAACTACCCGGGCGAACTCCTTCAACGCCACAGGCTTTACCAACCATTTTCTGGGCCAGGGTGTAACCCTTGTCAGTGTCTTCACCGGTTACCGGTGAACGGAACAATTCCGATGGACCCAAACCCAGATGCTCTCGGGCCCGTTGGGTCAGTCCCCGACCAATAATCAACGGAATACGACCCCCAGCACGCACTTCGTCCAGTAGCACATCGGTCTTGAGTTCGAACTCAGTAACCAATTCGTCACCTTCGTGTCGGGTTATCTGACCGGCATAAACGTCGATATCGATAACGTCGCCGGTATTCAAATTGTCCACGTCACATTCAAAAGGCAGGGCGCCTGCGTCTTCCATGGTGTTGAAGAAGATCGGAGCGATCTTGCCGCCAATACAGACCCCACCATCCCGTTTGTTTGGAATATGGGGAATGTCATCGCCGATATACCATAACACCGAGTTGGTGGCTGACTTGCGTGAGGAACCGGTGCCCATCACATCGCCAACGAGAGCCACCGGATGCCCCAGGGCTTCTAACTCGGCTATCTGAGCTGCAGCATCGGTGACGCCCTCACGAGGATTTTTGTACATGGCCTTGGCGTGTAGCGGGATGTCTGGTCGCGACCAGGCATCCTGAGCCGGGGAAAGGTCGTCGGTATTGGTCTCGCCGGGTACCTTAAAGACGCTGACTGTGAGTTTCTGTGGCAATTCGGGCTTGGCAGTAAACCATTCGCCTTCGGCCCAGCTTTGTAGCACTTGTTTGGCATGGGCATTACCACTGTCTGCTTTTTCGGCCACGTCGTGGAAGGCATCAAACATCAATAGGGTGTGGGACAGTTGTTTGGCTGCTTCTGCTCCCAGTGCATCGTCTTCCAGCAGTTCCACCAAAGTGGAGATGTTGTAACCACCGAGCATGGTGCCCAACAGTTCTACTGCATGTTTACTATCAATGAGAGGGGAATTGGTTTCGCCTTTGGCAACGGCTGAAAGAAAGCTGGCTTTAACGTAGGCAGCTTCGTCCACACCGGGAGGTACCCGGTTAGAAATCAGGTCGAGCAGGAACTCTTCTTCGCCTGCTGGGGGTTGTTTCAGTAATTCAATAAGGTCTGCAACTTGTTCTGCAGAAAGGGGCTTGGGAACTACGCCTTCTTCGGCGCGCTCAGCAACATGTTTTCTGTAAGCTTCTAACACTCTTTCTTCCTCGTGTTGGGTGTTGCTGTAAGTGAGTCGGTTATTGTCGACTATAGAGACATTTTGTACCGACCTGGCATTGCTGCTGGTTGTTACAGGAGTCACTAACAGGTGGAGTAAGAACAGGCGTTGTCTGTTGGCGTCTGGCTGCACCGGGGAAGTCGATGGCTTACGCGAGGGCTAAGACAGCCTGTTAAAACGCGCACGTATTCTATTGTAAATGCAGTAAAAAATCCAGTTGGGCGAGCTCGCTCCATCAGATTTTCCCGAATAAAGCCTCGGAAAAAACAGGGTTTAATGAGAAAGGTAAATGCTTTTTCGTAAACTTTGCAGGGAGTTTACAATCCAATGAAACTTGTTAAAGTCTCCTGCTCTCAGTCCGAATCAATTGATGAGTTCTTCAATCCAGGGAAGCAATAGCGTGAGCATCAAGACGCCTTGCATAGGTATTTGTTCGACCACATCGCTCGGCGACACGGTTTGTCGCGGATGCAAACGTTACGCGTTCGAAGTTATCGACTGGAATACTTACGATGGCGATGCGAAGGCTTCGGTTCTCAGTCGAATTGAAAAACTCGTCACGCAAATTCTGGAAAACAAGTTCAGGGTGTTTTCTGTTCCTAACCTGCAACTGGGATTGGAGCAGGCGCGAGTTCCTTATGATGAAACGCTGTCGCCTTATTGCTGGCTCCACAATTTATTGCGCAAACATCACGAACACATCGACGATTTGAAACAATATGGCGCATACGCCTTGCCGGAGTACAGCCATTTGACCCTGGCCCAACTCAGTGAATTGGTGGAAGAGGAGTTGCTGGTATTGAGCGAAGCTCACCTGGACCGGTACTACAAGCTACCAGCCGCTGATTCTTCCAATGCGGTGTAAGTGCTGGGTAAGAAAGTCAGGCAACGACTTCCTGTAGCGGAAATTGATGCAGACTGAGCTTGTTTTCCACTAGTTCTGCATACCAACCGGATTTATCCCAGTCTCCGAGCACCAGACGCAGTGCTCGCTGTTGTTCGTTAATAGGAGAATCAAGTTGGATATCATGCACCTTGGGGCGGTGGGTATGGCCGTGAATCAGAGAGGTCATTTGCGAAGTGTGCAGCAATTCCTCCACCGCTTGCTGATTGACATCCATGATGTCCATCGCTTTGCCAGCGGTTGCCGCCTGACTCTGTTGCCTCGCCTGATCAGCAAACTCTCTGCGTGCACTTAGTGACTGGGAAAGAAACTCTTGTTGCCACTGAGGATTTCGCACCATGTCGCGAAATTTCATGTAATCCACATCGTCTGTGCACAGACTATCGCCATGAACCAGCAGATGTTTGCCGTTATCGGTTTCCAGCACGTAGGGTTCTTCAATCAACGTGGCGCCACATTGTTCTGCGTAAGCAGATCCCATAAGAAAGTCACGATTACCATGCAGGAGAAAAACGCTGCTGCCTTGAGCCTGGAAGCTATGGAGCGCTGTCGCTACTTCCTGAGTAAGTGCAGTGGATTCGTCGTCGCCGATCCATACTTCGAAGAGATCGCCCAGGATAAACAGCGAATGGCATTTACCGGCGTGCTCGCGGAGAAAGTACAGCAAGTTGGCTGTGATATCTGGACGGGACTCCTCCAGATGTAGATCCGAGATGAAGAGGATAGGCTGCTTCAATCTTGTTTGCTTACTCGTCTGCTTCCGCTTCGTTTACTTCAGTGGATTCAATGACGACATCCTCCACTGGCACGTCCTGGTGGCCGCCACGGGAAGTAGTGGCGCAAGCTTTGATTTTATTGACCACATCCATACCAGCGGTAACCCGGCCAAATACAGCATAGCCCCAGCCTTGATTACTCTGGTCCCGGTGATCGAGAAACAAATTGTCGTTAACGTTGATAAAGAACTGGGATGTGGCTGAGTGAGGATCAGGTGTACGTGCCATGGCCAGAGTGCCGGTTAAATTGGAAAGGCCGTTATTGGCTTCATTGGTGATCGGATCACCGTTGGCTTTTTGACTCATACCCGACTCAAAGCCTCCTCCCTGGACCATGAAATTGTCGATTACGCGGTGAAAAATTGTCCCATTGTAGAAGCCATCTTTGGCATAGCTCAAAAAATTTGCAGCGGAAATTGGTGCACGGTCAAAATCCAATTCGACTGAAATATCGCCGTAATTAGTGTGAAACACGATCATGATTGGTTTCCAGAGTAGATAAAGTGATGAATGGAGGCAGCAGGACGCGTTATAATACGGGTTTTGCCAGGCCCTAGCCAGCGCACCAGCGTGTAGCGTGCAGCATGTAGTGTTTAGAGAGCCCCTGGCTACACACGGTCCTACTCGAAACAGTTCTTTCTCTGCAGACACTGCTTACCTTGTTCATTACCGATCGACAGCAATATTCAATTCAGGCCAGTAACTAGTCATGACAGATTCTGACAACGCCGCCAAAGAGTCCGGCTCTGCAGCGGCGCCTTCTAATTTTATTCGCAATATGATTACCCAGGATCTTGCCGACGGGAAGCACGGTGGTCGTGTGCACACACGATTTCCCCCGGAGCCAAATGGCTATCTCCATATTGGACATGCAAAATCAATCTGCCTGAATTTTAGTGTGGCAGCGGAGAATAATGGCTACTGCAATCTGCGGTTTGATGACACCAATCCTGCCAAAGAGAGCCAGGAGTATGTCGATGCGATTAAAGACAATATTCGCTGGCTGGGCTTCGACTGGCATGGAGAAGTGCGCTACTCATCCGCTTATTTTCAGCTGCTCTATGATTTCGCTGTGCAACTCATTAATAAAGACCTGGCTTACGTTTGCAGTCTGAGTCCGGAACAGGCGCGTGAGTATCGCGGTACCTTGACAGAGCCTGGCAAAAACAGCCCGGATCGCGATCGGTCAAAGGACGAGAGTCTGGATCTGCTGGCGCGCATGAAAGCTGGAGAGTTTCCCGATGGCGCGTACTCATTGAGGGCACGCATTGATATGGCGTCGCCGAATATCAATATGCGCGACCCGGTACTGTATCGAATTCGCCATATTGCCCATCACCAAACCGGCTCGGATTGGTGTATTTACCCGACCTACGACTACACCCATTGCATCAGTGATGCGATTGAAGGCATCACTCATTCCTTATGTACGCTGGAATTCGAAGATCATCGGCCACTGTACGACTGGATTCTGCACAATCTTGACCTGGAATCGCTGCAGGAAGTGAGTGATCTGGCGGGCTCAGGCTATGACTACGTGTTGCCTGAACAAACTGAGTTCGCCAAATTAAAGCTGAACTACACCATGATGGGGAAGCGTAACCTCAAGGAGATGGTGGATGCCGGAACTGTCGATGGCTGGGATGACCCACGTATGCCTACTCTTGCAGGGCTTAGGCGTCGCGGTTTTACTCCCGCAGCAATTCGCAACTTCTGTGAGAGTGTAGGGGTCAGCCGCAGTGAGTCTGTGGTCGACATGAGCATGCTGGAACATGCTATTCGCGATGATCTGGACAAACATGCACCCCGTGCCATGTGTGTGCTAAACCCTCTAAAGATCGTTATTTCGAATGTCGAAGAGGGGCAGGTACAACATTTAAATATGGCGAACCACCCCAAAGATGAAGCCATGGGTCGCCGTGACGTGCCGTTCGCCAGGGAAATCTATATCGATCGCGCAGATTTTGAAGAAGAGCCTCCGGCAGGCTTTAAGCGGCTAGTGCCTGGAGGCGAAGTTCGCCTGCGGGGCAGCTATGTGATCCGATGCGATTCGGTTGAAAAAGATGCGGATGGCAACATTGAGCGACTGGTTTGCAGTGCAGATCTGGAGACGCTGGGTAAACGTCCGGAAGGGAGAAAGGTAAAGGGTGTTATTCATTGGGTTTCCGCTGAGCATGGAGTGCCAGTTACAGTGCGCCTCTATGATCGTTTGTTTAATGTAGAAAACCCCGAATCGAAAGACATCGAAGATTATCGTACGGTACTTAATCCTGATTCACTGCAAGTCACCGAATCGGCGATTGTGGAGCCGTCTGTGGTGTCAGATCGTCGTAGCGACAGCTACCAGTTTGAGCGTGAAGGCTATTTTTGTTTGGACCCGGTTGATTCCAGCTCTGAGAAGCCGGTGTTTAATCGCACCATTACCCTCAGAGACTCATGGTCCTCCTGAGTGTTCTCAGGGTAACGATAGTCCGAAAGAGTCCGAAACTGGGGCGCTAAACAAAAATGAAAATCTACAACACACTTACTCAACAGAAAGAAGAATTCACGCCTATAGAGCCTGGCAAAGTCAGAATCTATGTCTGTGGCATTACTGTTTATGACTACTGCCATATTGGTCACGCCCGCATGCTGGTGGCGTTTGATGTGGTAGTCCGTCATCTGCGAGCCCGGGGCTACGATGTCACCTATATTCGAAATATCACCGATATAGACGACAAGATTCTTGCGCGTGCAGAAGAAAACGGTGAAGCCTTTACTGAAGTCACTGCCCGCTATATCAAGGCAATGCACGAAGATGAAGCGGCCCTGTCTATAGCCCGGCCGGATCAAGAGCCACGAGCAACGGAACATATCGAGCCCATTGTCGCCATGATCGAAACCCTGATCGAGAAGGACTATGCCTACCGAGCCGACAATGGTGATGTCTATTTCGCGGTAATGAATTTTGATGACTACGGCAAGCTGTCGAAAAAACGCCTTGATGAGCTTTTGGAAGGGGCACGGATAGACGTGGGCGAGCTGAAGCGCGACCCCAGAGACTTCGTGTTATGGAAAGCATCTCCGGATGATGGTGTTGGCTGGGATTCGCCCTGGGGCTATGGTCGTCCTGGCTGGCATATCGAGTGCTCTGCTATGGCAACTTGCACCCTGGGCAAAAATTTCGACATTCATGGTGGCGGTTCAGACCTCCTGTTTCCCCATCATGAAAACGAAATTGCGCAATCCGAGGCGGCAAATGATTGCTGCTTTGCGAATCTGTGGATGCACAACGGGCCGCTGCGCGTCGATGATGAAAAGATGTCCAAATCACTGGGCAACTTCTTTACCGTCAGAGAAGTGTTAGCGAAGTACCATCCAGAAGTAGTGAGGCATCTTTTAGTGGCGAGTCACTATCGCAGCCCAATTAACTACTCAGAACAGAGTCTGCAGCAATCGGTTAAGGCTCTGGAACGAATCTACCTGTGCCTGAATAATCTGGATGTGGCTAACGCCAAGTCCCTTACCAATAGCCCGTTCGAGAAAGCCTTTAATCAGGCCATGGACGACGATTTCAACACCCCCGAAGCATTTGGTGTGCTGTTCGAGATGGTGACTGAGATTAACAAGATTAGAGAGCAGGATACCGATCGGGCCAACCAACTGGGTGCCTTATTGGTGCGCCTGGGTGGATCTCTGGGTCTGTTGCAGGTTAGTCCGGAAGATTTTCTGAAAGGACAGGGCGATGATTCGGTGGATGCGGCGGAAATCGATCAATTGGTAGCTGCAAGAGATCAGGCTCGTGCCGATAAAGACTGGGCAAGGGCAGATGAGATTCGTGACCGTCTGACTGCTATGCAGGTAGTGGTGGAAGATAGTCCGGATGGGAGTACCTGGCGTATAGATCGCTGAACGGCTGATAGCCGCGTATTCTCTGCCGTTTAGGCAAGTCAGTGGCCCTCGATTCGATTGACGGGCCTGGGCAGCACGAGTATTATGCCGTCCTCCTGAATTCTGGTGTCAGAATATGCAATACAGGAGCCGTCGGGGTATAGCGCAGTCTGGTAGCGCGCCTGCTTTGGGAGCAGGATGTCGGGAGTTCAAATCTCTCTACCCCGACCAATTTTCGCATCGTGAATTCGATCAATGGT
>JANQJM010000040.1 GCA_028281635.1 Pseudomonadales bacterium
AATGACGTCGATGTGGAACTGGGCGAGATTAACCGACCTGAAGAAGCTGGCAACATCTTCCTGGGCTGGAACTGGGGCGACCTGAGCGTAGGTTGGCAGACCCAGTATCTGGGCGAGATGCTGGTCAACTTCCTGGAGATCGATACTGCCGTGTCCCTGTACGGTGACTCGGTCATTATGGATGAGACCTGGATTCATGACCTGAATGCCACTTACATCTTCAATGACAACTTCACCTTCTATGGTGGTGTCAACAACATCACTCAGGAAGACCCTTTCCTGACAAACCACGCCTTCCCGGCGAGTCCACGTGGCCGCATGATCTTCCTGGGTGCGACTTATCGCATGTAAGCGCCAGGATCATTCGCAATCGAAAAAAGCCCACTACGGTGGGCTTTTTTTATGCACGATATAAAGGAGAATGGTCAACACGGGTAAGGTGAAAGCTTTCGATAAAAAAACGCTCCTGTCATTTACATGACAGGAGCGTAAACACCCAATTAATACAGGAATCTGGTTGAGAGTGTGGCTCTGGGTCGAGGGAGAGTATCGACATTAACTACACGAGATCCCATGTATATACCCTATAGAGCATTAACTGTGCCAACTCACATTGGCCGTAATATGGGGGCTGCAGACTGGTTCAATCACTGTGTATGCTCTGAGTTTGCGCAAGTCTCGCAAAATTGCCCAATATCAGGGCACAGAAAACTAAATAGCGCTTAGCTGAACCTAAGCTAAGCTGGAATGTCTGATTTTCATATTGTTGATTAGTCGTGGCCTGAAACACCGAACACAATGCCTAAACCAGTCAAAACGATTTTGATCTTGCTCGGCGTCGTCAGCGCAATCGTTGTTGGGCTGCTGTTAAATCCAGCATTGATCGCCAGACCGATGCTGGAAACGGCCCTGTCTGACGCCGGTTTCAGATTACTAAGCCTGGATGGTCTAAGTGTCGGTCTCAGCTCTGCTCACGCTAACAGCCTGCGTGCTGACTCAAATACACTAGCGCTTAATGTGGAAAATGTAAGCCTTAGCTTTGATCTCATTGAATTGCTCGGCGGAAGAATCTCTGCCATTGAGCTTGAGTCTGTCGCGTTGCAATTAAAGGAAGTGACCAATGAAGGAAGCCCAGCCGACACAAGTTCTTCCTATCTGAATCCCGCACAGATACTCGAAACACTGGCACAACTGCCAGTAGCTGAAATCACAGTTCATGCCGCGCAGCTCTCAACCGCAGAAGGCAAACTGGACACCGAATTGAGTTTCCAAACTTCCCCGCTTTCTCTGAATGCCGAGGGGACCTGGTCCGGCGCATCTCAGCTTGGCTTGTCTCTGAGCAGCACAGCACCGAGCGAGAATCTGCTTGCAATGGACCTGCGATTAGCAGAAGGAGACACCGCCCTATTCCAGGCAAACGCAGAGCTTTCGATCACACAATCAGCATCTACTGTCTCTGGAGTCATCGCCTTTGACGCACAGGCACTGGCCAATGAATTCCTGGATGACGGACTTCTCAGTGATTGGGTGTTATTTAATGACCAACTGCAAACTGATTTTCGAGTTGTATTCGCAACTGATAACGAAGGTGTGCAACTGGAGTCTCTTAATGCAGATCTGGATGCTGCAGGTTCTACTCTGCAACTGGCGAGAACCAATAGTGAAGGACAGACACTTACTCAACTGTCACTGCCCTTATCACTTAATATCCTGCCGAATACGGTGAATGATAGTTTCCGTATTCAGACTTCCGATCTTTACGGCACCCTATCACTGACGGAAGGTGACAACGAACTGTATTTCGAAGCCTCACTCATGGACGTGCTCGCCAACTGTGATGACTTCAATCACTGCAGAAGCCAAGCTGAATTCCAGTCGCAGCTTCTGACCTTCGATGTCGTTGGCATCCAGGGCCAAAGTCTGACAGCCGAAGGTGAGCTGGAGATTGAAACTCTGCCCAACCTCATCGAAATTGAAACGCGCGACGTGACAGTTTCCCTGGATTCCGCCCAGTTTGAGGACTGGAGAACCAGCACACAACTTAGCATCGAACGTGCTTTCCTGATTCTCGGGGAAGTGGATCGGGCGCAGCTTCGATTTCGGAGCGAACAATTATCTGTAGCTTCAGATGACATTCATTTCACTGAGCCTGCAGTGCAGGGACTAATGAATTATTCTGACGGTTCCTTCGCCGGCTCAATCGATCTCACTCTGGGCGCTGGGGGTGATATGCAGAACCCACTGCTTCAGTCTTCCTTCAACCATTCGCTGCAGCAGAATCGTGGAAACTTGAAGCTGGAGATAGCTGACCACTTGTTCTCCGAGCAAGCCCTGAGTGAGCTGTTACAACAACAGTTGTTGCCTGCGGACATCAGTGCAGGCTCCATTAGTGGTGGGGCTGAAGTTAACTGGTCCTTGGGCACAGATAACCAATGGGCCGTAAACGGTCCCGTCACCGTATCCCTCAATGACATCAGTGGCAACATCGAAGACACGTTAATCGTTGGCCTGAATACTACGACTACAGCACGAATAGAGAGCTGGCAGACTCTGATCAGTGAGCAAAACCTGACGGCCACAATCGATGTGGTGGATACCGGGCTGCCTCTTAATAATGTACAGTGGCTGTATGCATTCAATTCCGCAGTGCCTGAAATCACGGTTAGCGAACTCAACTCGGATTTCTTCGGAGGCAAAGTCGAAATCGCCGACTTCCGATTTGACCCAACACAGCCAGAGCAGAAACTCACGGTGGTGTTATCGCGACTGGACCTTGAATCTATCGTAGGACTGGCAGGCTATCCGGAAATATTCGTCGATGGACTCATCAGTGGCTACATACCACTGATCATTCGCGAAGGTCAGATCCTGGTGGAAGAAGGGCTGGTAGGCGCATTGCAGCCCGGTGGCACAATTCGCTACAAGCCCGAGACTGCAGCAACGGATACGGTGAACTCTACCGTACAACTGGTCAATGACGCTCTATCCAATTATCAGTATGAAACTCTGGATACTCGGGTCTACTATGATGAGAGCGGCGATCTGCTCATGGAAGTGGAACTCAGAGGCATTAATCCGGATATGAATGGCGGTCAGCCTATTAACCTGAATGTGAATGTAACCGATAATATTCCTAGCCTGTTGCGGAGTCTGCAGGCTGGTCAGGCAATCCAGGACAGACTGGAGCAGCAACTCCAGAATCGCTAGACAGTGTTGAACATTAAGGCTTTATTCATCTGTTATAAACTAAAGTTGTAGTATCAGATGGGAACAAGTGGGAATAGGGATTAGACGAGGTATGAACACAGCCCTGAAATTAAGCGCGCTAGCAAGCATCATCGGTCTACTGGTCGCTTGCACGCCGACCGTACAAGTCGCGGTTCCCAACGAACCGATTACCATTAATTTAAATGTGCGCATCGAGCACGAGATTCGCGTTCAGGTTGAAGAAGATCTGGATGATATCTTCGCCGATAGCGATTTGTTTTAGGGAGGACCAGAGTATGAATTCATTGAGAAAGCTTGGCGAAACCAGTCTCGTCCTGGTCTTCCTGCTGTGGGCTGCCAGCGCCCAGGCAATCACTTTGCAAGAGGCCAAGGCAGAAGGTCTGGTGGGCGAGCAACGTGATGGCTATATCGGATTTGTGGTGTCGGGCCCTTCATCCGAGCTCAGAGCCCTGGTGACTGAAGTCAATAATCAGCGCCGTTCCCGCTATCGGGAAATCGCGCAACAGCGTGGCATTTCTGTGGAACAGGTGGCCGCGGTTGCCGCCGAACGTGCGGCGCAGGAAACCCAGTCCGGGCATTATATTCAGGTGGCTAATGGCAG
>JANQJM010000063.1 GCA_028281635.1 Pseudomonadales bacterium
GAGCGTTGTAACCAGGAATTAAGGGTTTTCTTCCCAAAGGGCGCCTTTTTTTTACCCAGAATTTCAGATTTTTTGCCCCATTTAGACCCAGAATAGGCATCGACTTTTGTCGCTTGCCTCACCATGCTTTAGGTCGAGCGCAAGCATGGATAGCTTTGGCAACTTTGTGCTCTAAGTACTCGGATTCAGTGATTTTTATGTCACAGAAGGTGTGGGGGAATGGCCCTCCAAATGCTAGGTTAAAATGTGAACCAGTAACTGGAGCCATATCCCGTCAAACTCTAGACTTCGGAGCTGGTGTTAATGGGTAAAGCTGCTCATTGCCCCAAATATGTAAGAAATAAGAAAGAGGAACAAAAAGAGGAATAGATTTAAGGATTTAAGGAAATAGGTCGTAGCTGTCAGTTCAGTCACAGCAAACGCGATCAGGCGAAAGTCAGTCATAACAGGCAACCACCACAACTAACAGACAAGAAAGGTAGTTCATGCACACAGTTATTGATGCAAGCGACGCGCGGTTTCAGCAGCATTGGCACAAGCTGCTGAATAACGACCCGCTTCGAAATCCCCTCTATGAATCAATTTGGGGGCGATCCGCCGGTTTTGAACAGGGTAGTGAGAATACTGCTGAAGTATCGCACTACACTGATCGTTCCTTCCTGGTGATTTCCGAAGATGAACCGGTGTTTGGCTGCAGTCTGACCCTGCATGTGGACGAGCATGGCCGCAAGCGTCTGGGTTACTTTGGGTTGGATGCCTGCACCCATATCAATCGGACCAGCCTGCAAAATCCTTCGAACAATTTCTGTCCAGAAGCCACCCGTCTGCTGCAGCAACATATCGATCAGTTGCTGGATGAAGAACAACCCGAGGCGATCGATTATTTCGATCCAGTGAGCTGCGGCATCATGTCACCAGTCACTCAGGTGCTACTGGAAAAAGGAGCGATTCCCACTGTGCAGCAGATTCAGCTTATCGATCTGGAGCAACCCCTGTCACTACTCAAATCTCAAATTCATGAAAGCTATCGAGAAGCGATCGATTGGGGTAACGAAAACCTGTGCATAAAGATCATAAGGGGTGGCACGACAGAGGATGGTTTTGGAAATTCAGAATCCTATTCAGCAACTTCTCAAGAGCAGGAACGTACCCTGGAAAGTTGTATCCATCTGCTTAATCAAGGGCAGGGATTTCTGGTGCAAGCCGAGTACGAAGGGGCATTAGTTGCCAGTGCGCTGTTTGTCTACAGCGAACGCACTTGCCAGTGTGTCTTTGCCGATGTGTTGTCTGATGCGGTGAAAGAGCTTGAGGGAAAACCTATTCTGCACAGTTTGCTATGGCGAGCCGTCATGCAAGCCAAAGGCTTGGGGTGTGCACAATTTGATTTTGGAAATCACAACCAGGCTGCAATGGCACCGGACAGCAATCAACTTTCGCCAGGCATGTTCGGTGGGCTGGCTCACACCAGGCTCAAGGTTTCTTTAATGCAGGAAAGCGAGGCTCCTCCGCAAAACTGCTTTAGCTGAGCCTGCATCAATGCCAAGCTGATTAAATTCTGAGCAATTACTTTACCCGCTTGGCATTTTTTGCCTCTAGTGCAGTTCTTCTTCTGCGCGCCTGAATCAATTTTGTTATAGTCCTCAAAGATCTCAGTGCAGTCTGACGTTGAGGTCGTTGCCGCTCAACCTCGCTTAGATTCAGACTTATATAAACGGAATTATCGACAACTACCTACATGGCTGAAGCGACAAAGATTCTTGTAATCGACGATAACGAAGATACCCGTCGCGAACTGCAAACTATTCTTTCCTTTATTGGTGAATCAACCGTCTCTGTGGATTCCACCCTTTGGCGCGAACAAGCGGAACTGGCAGTTGAGAGTTCTACTGAATTTAGTGCCGTGCTGGTAGGAGAGAGCGGACAAGCCACTGAACTGCTGCTGCATACACTGCATGAATGGGAGCCGGGTCTGCCCTTCATTTTGTTGGGTGACCATCCTGCACCCGGCAGTCTGGATACAGACCTGGAGTCGGCAGTTACGGCCGCCCTGGGTGGGGAACTAAGCTATCAACCTCTATTGGATGCGCTGCACAAAGCGAAGCTGGTGCATGAGCACTATAACCGTTTGAAAGATTTCGAAGGTGTTCGTGATTACAACATGTTCCGTAGTCTGGTAGGCCAGAGTCAGGCGATTCAGCGGATAAGACATATGATGGGCCAGGTGGCAAACACGGAAGTGAGTGTGCTGATTACCGGTGAATCGGGCACGGGTAAGGAAGTAGTCGCGCGCAACCTGCACCTCAATTCGGCGCGGGCAGACAAACCCTTTGTGCCTATCAACTGTGGTGCAATTCCCAGAGAGCTGTTGGAAAGCGAGTTATTCGGTCACGAAAAAGGTGCGTTTACCGGTGCTGTGTCCAGTAGGGAAGGACGCTTCGAATTGGCCGACGGTGGCACTTTGTTCCTGGACGAAATAGGCGACATGCCGTTGAGTATGCAAGTGAAGCTGTTGCAAGTTTTGCAGGAACGCAGCTTTGAGCGAGTCGGTGGCGTTAAAACTATTCAAGCTGACGTGCGCATATTGGCAGCCACGCACAAGGATCTCGAAATCATGATCCAGCGCGGCGAGTTTCGACAGGATCTGTATTATCGACTGAATGTGTTTCCCATTGAGATGCCATCGTTGCGTGAACGTGGTGAGGACGTGCCGTTGTTACTCAATGAGTTAATCGCTGAGATGGAAGCCGAAGGCCGGGGGTCGGTCAGGTTTAACTCCTCGGCGGTGGAATGCCTGTGCCAGCATCCCTGGCCCGGCAACGTGCGTGAATTAGCGAATCTGGTAGAACGGATGGCAATCTTGCATCCTCATGGCATCGTTGGTGTCAGCGATTTGCCAAAAAACTTTAGACCATTGGCAGAAGATGAACTTATCGACCTTTCTGCGCAAAGTGCTGCAGCATTGGCTCGAGTGCAAGGACTGGCAGAGTCAGGTTCGTTTAGCTCCGGTACCGCAGGCAGAGAAGAGCTGCTACCGGTAAAAGGTCTGGATTTAAAAGAATATCTGGCAAATCTTGAGAAGAGCCTGATCGCTCAGGCCCTGGACGACAGCGGCGGGGTAGTGGCGCGGGCGGCCGATCGCTTGCATATTCGTCGTACTACTCTGGTGGAAAAAATGCGGAAGTATCAACTGCAGAA
Organism: Pseudomonadales bacterium; assembly: GCA_028281635.1. Classification (GTDB taxonomy): domain Bacteria; phylum Pseudomonadota; class Gammaproteobacteria; order Pseudomonadales; family Pseudohongiellaceae; genus UBA9145. Next base: position 3,196 of record JANQJM010000063.1, read on the forward strand.
AAAGAACAGCCTAACAGATTCTGCTGC
>JANQJM010000084.1 GCA_028281635.1 Pseudomonadales bacterium
TTTGTGTGCGATGGCTGGACAGGTAGCCTCTAGAATCAGGTTGTGTTTACCTGTCGCTAGATAAGGACCGTTTTCTTCGATGCCACCGGTGGGGATGATCACTGTCGAAGTCCCGGCCGCAATCAGGTCGCGAATTTCCATCCAGGTAAGCTCTTCCAGCCAGTAGGATTGACCGGCGCGAATTGGTCGCTCGGCGGCCAGAGCGTCAGCCAGCTCGGCATCATTCTGGGCATTTGCACTGCAGGCAAACACCAGACTGGCTATCTGCAGAGCGCGCGCTAGTGCGCCGAATCTCATTGAGGAACGCATTTCCTTTCTCCAATTTTCAGTTTCTATCGATGCAAGCGGCAAGTTCAGACCTGTGCAACGCCATGTTGCGAAAGAGGTACGCTACACTATGTCACAATAAAGTGTAATGTTCTTAGAAAGTTACAATTCGTTTTGAATTAAAATGGCGGGCTCTTTGAATCAGGAAATTACCAATTTGTTGTCTAGCCCCTGAGATAACGCCCGTCTTAGTCAGTCGCAAAGAGGTTTGGCATACTCCTCGAGCAAGTCTTCCTTCTATATATTGTCTTTCATAATCCCAGTTAAGATTCGAACCAGGTAATTCAGTGTCATTTTCTGCCCGTCATGTTGCCATCGTAGTTGTGCTGTTGATCGTAGTTGGCCTGTTGCTGCTTGCATTACCGGCTAACATGAATTCCGGCAGTGGCCCAATTGCCAGCACCGAGCTAAGTGATGCCGAACAAATTGCGCGGGGCGAGTATCTGGCCCTTGCCGGCAACTGTGTGAGTTGTCATACGGCACCGGATGGACAACCCATGGCCGGTGGTCTGCCATTCCAAACCCCATTCGGCACGATTTATTCCACCAACATTAGCCCGGACCCGGAAACTGGCATTGGCGCCTGGAGTGAGTGGGATTTCCTGAATTCATTGCGACACGGGGTACGTCCAGACGGGGAACACTTGTATCCGGCTTTTCCTTATACCGCTTACACCAGAGTTTCCAATGAAGATATAGCCGCCATCTTTGCCTATTTGCAAAGTCTGCCCCCGGTTAAGCAAGACGCTCCGGAAAACGAACTGGACTTCCCTTACAACCAAAGGGCGTTAATGGGATTTTGGAAAGCGTTGTTTTTTGAGCCAGGGGAATTCGAACCAAACCAAGCGCAATCAGCGGAATGGAATCGTGGAGCTTATCTGGTGGAGGCACTGGCTCATTGCAGCGCTTGCCACTCGCCTCGAAACAGTTTAGGCGCTGAACAAATCGAGCTCGCAATGAGTGGTGGTGAGTATTTAGACAAAGTGTTAAGCGGGCACTATAGGCCGTGGTCGGCACCCGACCTGACGTCGAGCTCTGCGGGATTGGGCTTATGGACGCAGAATGATGTCGAACAGTATCTAAAAACATCCCGCAACGAGTTTTTGGAATCCTTTGGCCCAATGAATGAAGTCATCATCAACAGTACCAGCAAGCTTAGTGATGCTGACATTACGGCCATGGCAGTTTACTTAAAGAGTTTGCCGGCTATCGAGAGGGCAGAGAACGAAAGTCCTTCACCTCAGATCATGGGTCGAGGGCGTACTGTCTACAATCTACATTGTGGTACTTGCCATCTACCCACGGGCGATGGGGATCCGGAGATGGCGCCCAGGTTGAATCAGGGGAGTTTGGTGGTGCAATCTCCAAACCCGGCTTCCATGATCAATGTCATTCTTTATGGCCCGGAATTACCGGACCACGGATTATTACCAAGGTGGCGGGAACCTATGGAAGAGTATCAGTATTTGCTGGATGATGAAGAGGTGGCGGCGGCAGCGACCTTTGTTCGCAATTCCTGGGGGAACTCTGCCGGCGTAGTAACATCGGAGCAGGTTGCCCGACAACGGTAATTTCATCTGGCGGTTTGAGCTTCTTGCAGCAAGCGGCTTGACCGTCTCAATTGGTGCGGTAGGGTAGTACTATCATTTTGCAGGATTTATTGAGAAAGAGCAGATGTATACCAGTCATTCTAAGATTCGAAGCGCGTTAATCGGCAGTTTTTGCTGTGTCGCACTGCTTGGCTGCGAACAACAGAGTGTGGAATCGTTGGAACCAGCAGATAGCGGATCGCTGGTCAGAACCCGCCTGCTCACTGATACCCAATACTCAAATACCATAACGCACATCTTTGGTGCGGACATTAGTGAAAGTGTGCTGCCACCCATTCCCCCAATGGAACGCACCGATGGATTGTTAGCTTCTGGGGCGGCTTTTGTTGGTGTGACTTCCGACCAAATCTCCCAGATTCAGCTGGCAGCGGCGAGAATTGCTGAGCAAGTCGTCGATCAGGAACATCGGGACTTTTTGATTCCCTGTCGACCGGAATCTTTAACCACAGCAGATTCGGCCTGCGCTGGTCTGTTTCTGTCTGAGACTGGCAGGTTGTTATTACGAAGACCGCTGACGGAAGCTCATCTGGCCGAGTTGGTCGATGTGGCCGACTATGCTGCCAGCGAGACGGAAGACTTTTACAACGGCCTGGCATTAGCTTTGGAAGCAATACTGATTAGTCCGGAGTTCGTGTTTATTCTGGAAACTGCCGAAGCAGATCCGGAGCAAGCAGGCAGGGAACGCCTGGATAATTATTCTTTGGCATCCCGTCTCAGTTTCTTTCTATGGAACTCGCCGCCCGATGATGCGCTCTTGGTAGCAGCGGAAAATGGTGAGTTGCATACCCGTGACGGGTTAGAACGACAAGTCGATAGATTGTTGTCCAGCGATCGCTTGCAGGACGGCATACGAAGTTTCTTCGATGATATGTTGGCATTCGATGAGTTCGACAGTCTTGCTAAAGACCCTATCGTTTATCCTATGGTCACGGGAACAACTCTCGAGCATGCCAGAGAGCAGACATTACGAACAATCATAGATCATCTCCTGGTTCAGGAAGCGGACTACCGCGATCTCTTCACTACCAGGAAGACCTTTATGTCTATGCAGTTAGCCACCGTGTATGGTACGGCTACCGGTGAGGGATGGGTGCCATTTGAATTCGATGATGACAGCCAGCGTATTGGTTTATTGACTCATGTAAGTTTTCTCGCAGCGAATTCTCATCCTGTGCGCAGTTCGCCCACGCTCCGAGGTAAGGCACTGAGAGAACGTTTCCTTTGTCAGAAAGTGCCCGATCCACCACCCAATGTCGATTTCTCTGCCCTGGAAGAAGCCGAGCATGCAGCGACCGCACGGGAAAGACTGGAAGTGCACAACAGCAATCCCTCCTGTGCAGGCTGTCATCTGATTACCGATCCTATGGGATTGTCGCTGGAGAACTTCGATGGCGCAGGTATTTTTCGTCAAACTGAGAACGGCGCAGTGCTGGATATTGCCGGAGAACTGGATGGCATCTTTTACGATGACATTGGCGGGCTCGCCTCTGCTATGCGCGATCACCCGAAACTTTCAGCCTGCCTGGTAAATCGCCTGTATGCCTATGGCACTGGCGGACCGGTTTCCCTGCGTTATGACCGGGATACCTTGAGTTGGTTCGAAGACCGCTTCGTCGCCGAGAACCACCGACTCCGCGCATTGCTAAGGGACCTGGTTCTGAGTCAGGCTTTTTCATCGGTGAGGCCCATCGATTCCGGGGAAAATGTTAATATTGCGGCTAACTAGTTGATGTTAAATGTGTTCATATTCTGCGGGACGCAGTTCGAAAGTTCTGCGAGGTCAGCACATAACTGAACAGTCGCGTTGTTTGGAGTGAGATAGATGAAAACACTGAGTCGTCGACGATTCCTTAAGGGCACCCTCCACGGTGGCGTGGTTACCCTGGGTTTGCCGTTACTTGATGTCTTTCTGAATGACAACGGCACGGCGTTTGCCGATGGCACACCGATTCCAACTCGCTTCGGAACCTGGTCCTGGGGTCTGGGGATGAGTGAATCAATCTTTGTGCCCAAGGCTACGGGTGCAGGTTTCGATCTGCCTGAAGAAATTGCGGCGCTGGCACCGGTGCAGGACCACATTAATCTGTATACCAATTTTCACGTGTTCAAAGATGACGCGCCAAACCTGTGTCATCACTCCGGTTGGGTAGTTCTGCGTTCAGGTATTGCACCGATGACTCGTGAAAATCGTCCTGGTGAAACCATCGATGTCGCAGTCGCCCGACAATTAGGAAACGCAACTCGTTTCCGGTCACTCAGTGCCACGGCAACAGGCGACGTCCGAGACAGTTTCAGTTACGAGGGTGGAAACTCGGTGAATGCCCCGGAATGGTCGCCACTGCGTTTCTATCAGCGCCTGTTCGGTGAGGACTTCCAGGACCCGAACGCGGAAACTTTCACCCCGGATCCAAAAGTGATGGTGCGCAAGAGTGCGCTCACCGCTGTGCAGGAACAGGCTACTAAACTGGAAAAAGAAGTTGGTGCCGCGGACCGTGAACGTCTGGATCAATACTTTACCGGATTGCGAGATTTGGAACGCCGTTTCGATCTACAGCTTACCAAACCGGATCCGCGTGAAGCCTGCGTGGTACTTGATGCGCCATTGGATTTGCCGACAGGTTTAGATGCGGATTTGGTGTCCAAGCGGCACCGCATGATGACGGACTTGATGTTAATGGCAGTAGCCTGTGATCAGACTCGTGTCTTTAACATGTTCTATGCCTCAGCTTTCTCAGCCACTACCAAGCCAGGCTATGACAAGCCTCATCACACCGCGACTCATGAAGAAGCAGTGGATGCGGAATTGGGTTATCAACCGAACACTTCCTGGTACACACGGCGCGCCATGGAAGAGTGGGCCTACTACGTCAATGCACTGGCCAGCTTCAAGGAGGGTGATGGCAACTTGCTGGATAACGCCTTTATCTATGCTACCACCGATCAATCATTCGCCAAGATCCATGCCATCGATGGCATCCCCATGTTTAGTGCGGGCACAGCCGGTGGTCGTGTGAAGACCGGCTTACATATTGACGGTGCAGGCAGTCCGGGTTGCCGTCTGGGCTTTACTGCACAACGCCTGATGGGTCTGGATATCGAATCCTGGGGCGACAAGAGCAACAACACGTCGAGTGAGATTGGTGAGATCCTGGTATAACAGACGTTACGGGTCAGTTCTCCCTTTTTTAGTTGCATTCTGCGCCAGCTCAGCGCTTGCGGCTGACGAGACCAGCCTGTTCACAGAAGCCTATCGAGAGGTGCCAATGCCGCAAGGGTTTCGTGTGGAAGTCACAGCGGAAGGCCCGGTGTTTGCGGATACAAATGGCAATACTCTCTATACCTGGCCGCAGCATAAGTTAAGAAACGGGTACAGTGGCGAAGCGAAAGGAACCCCCGCTTGCTACGATGAAGTACTCACTGTGACCGCAGGTCTCATGAGTCCGTACCCGCCGGGCATTAAGCTTCCCGAGATTGAAAAGCGATTGAGTTGCATGCAGCTCTGGCCGCCAGTGCTGGCATCGGAAGCTGCAGAAGAAGTCGGTGATTGGACAATCGTCGAACGGCGCGATGGAACTTTACAGTGGGCGTATGATGAACAACCACTCTACACTTCCATTCGGGACAGGCAGCCGGGAGATGTCATAGGTGGCACTCGTCGCCGCTATGGTGGCGATTCACCGGCAATGCGCGTACCCGCTGGTCCACCTAGCCTGCATCCACCTGGGTTTGCGGTAAGACAAACTTCAGTCGGCCGCATGTTAACTACTGATAAGAATGCGGCCGTATACAGTTTCGATGGTGATACGGCCAATAGTTCTGCTTGTCAGGATCAGTGTTTAACCAACTGGCATCCTGTGTTAGCTCCGGCATTGGCACGCCCGCAAGGTGAATGGACACTGTTGGAGCGTTCCCCTGGCAATCGGCAATGGGTTTTTCGTGGTAAGCCGCTCTATACCTACGAATTGGATCAGAGTTCCTGGTCACAACAGGGTAGCGACAATCCAGGCTGGCATAATGTGTTTACCCAACATGCGCCCAGGTACCCGGATTCGTTCACTGTACAGCCCACATTATCTGGAGAAGTGCTGGCAGACTCCACTGGCAAAACCATCTACCGCTACAATTGTGGCGAAGATTCAGCAGATCAATTGGCCTGCGATCATCCAGATGACACCCAGGTGTATCGATTGGCAATGTGTGGCGGTGGCATGGCGGAGAAGTGTGTTGAATATTGGCCATACGTCATAGCCGACGCTGATGAAGTCAGCCCCAATCGCACCTGGACTATTGTGTTGATCGATCCCGCCACCGGCAGGTTTGCTGAACCCGGCCAGGAAGGAGCGCTGCGGGTTTGGGCCTATCGTGACCGTCCGGTCTATACCTTCGGTGGCGACAAGCGGCCTGGCGAAGTAAATGGTGGCGGCACTGGCGAGTGGCGTGGTCAGCGCAATGGACTGAAAGCGTTCTGGCTCAGAGACGACTACATGGGTGGCATTCTGTAATGAAGACGAAACAAGCTCTGTTATTTTCCGCCTTGATCACCTTGTTCAGTGCGGGTTCTTTCGCCGATGAGGCTGTGCTCAAAGACGGCAGGATCGGCTACGTAATGACCGATCTGTTTTGGTCGGTGTATCAGACGGAAGATGCCAGCCAGGAATGTCCGCGTGGGTTTAATGATGGTCCGCGGGAACAGTTTGAGCAGCTGTTTCCCTATCATGAAGGGCTAAGTGTGGAAGAAACACAGTTGGCACAGGAAATAGAAACCTGGCATCCCAGCACCGAGTCCGATGGTTTTGAGTTTCTCGAAGTTGAAGGGGAATTGTCCTGGGGTTTAAACCTCGATGATGAGATAAGCGCTAATGATTTTCGGCATCCGGACGGCACAGCAGGCATCGACAATGAAGTCTATCGAGCCGTTGGTTGCGTCATTGGATTCAGAGGTCCTGATGGCGTGGAGTATATCTTCCAGAATAAAGCTATCGTCGATGAACGTTACAACCGCATGATGATTGAACTCTCCGGTGTGGAAAGTCTGGAAAATGATGACCAGCTTACTGTCACAGTTTATCGCGGTATGGACCGACTGCTTACCGATGCAACCGGCGGCAAAGTGATGCCCGGAGGCACCCAGCGCGTGGATAGACGCTGGGGAGAATCCTTAATTCGCGAAGTCAGAGCGCGCATCATCGATGGCAAACTAATCAGCGAGCCCATGACCGATATGGTGATTCCCTGGCAAAACCTGCGGGTGCCATCAATTCAGTTAATTCGCGACGCGCGTCTGGTGTTAGATCTCACGGCGCAAAATGCCACGGGCTTGCTTGCCGGTTATGCTGACGTAGATACCTGGTACTACCAGCTCATTCGCAATGACTCTACGCACCATCTTAGCAATGGTCAGATTTCAGGAATCTCTTTGTACAAAGCATTGCGCAGACTTGCTGATGCCTATCCTGATCCGGACACTGGTGAGAACACGGCGATATCCACGGCTCTAGACATCAAGATGACCCAGGTGTTTATTACTCACCCCAAGCCTCTAGGTGGTGATTAACCAAATCGCTACTGGTTAATAGCTGCCTAGGCCAGATCCTCTAAAACCGCAATCACTGCTTCCATTTCTTTGGCAGTGCCGATGCTGAACCGAATCGCGTCAAGGAGGCGCGGGTGAGGAATCTGTCGCGCTACTATTCCTGCATCAGTCAGCGCCCGCCAGGCCTTGTCGCTGTCAGTAAAAGTAACTAACACAAAGTTTGCCGCGCTAGGCAACACAGATTTCACCGCCGTGAATCTTTGTATCGTGCTGCAAAAAGCCTCCCGTATTAAATTTATCTCAGCGACCTGCTCTTGCATGAATGCCACCGCTGCAGGTTCTAAAGCCTGCAGGGCAATCTGCGCACAGGGGTCTGCGAGGGGATAGGGCGCTGCTACTTTTCGCATGATATCCATAACTGACTGATTGGCAATCAGGTAACCCACATGCACGCCTGCCAGACCGAAGGCTTTCGACATGGTGCGAATCACCACCAGATTTGCAAAGTTTTTCAACTCGGAGATCAGGCTCTGCTCAGGGCAAAACTCGATGTAGGCTTCGTCGATGGCCACAATCGCCTCGCTTTCGAAGTGCCGGACGATGTCAATTATGTCTTCGCGCTTAAAACTGTTTCCGGTGGGATTATTAGGGCTGCAGATAAACACCAGTTTGGTGTTGTCCTGTGCGGTAATTACCGCCACATCTAACTGATAGTCTGCGGTCAACGGAACATCAATCACCGCTGCATTTTGTATGTCCGCACAAACCTGGTACATGCCGTAAGTGGGGCTGTTGATCACGATACTGTCGGTACCAGACTGGCAATAGGCTCTTAACAGAAGATCTATGGCTTCATCTGCTCCGCGTAATGCCAGGACTTGCTCAGGGTCCACACCGGCGTAGTCCGCGTAAGTGGCCTGGACCTGATCTGGACCCTGGTCTGGATAGCGGTGATACTCGGATACGTCCAGAGTGAATGCCTGTCTTGGAAAAGGTAACTCATTGGCGTTCAGCCAGATTTCTCCGCAGCCACCGATACGGCGAGCCGACATATAGGGCTCTAGCGCTTCAATGTGCGGGTTGGAAAGATTGATTTTCTTCATTACTTAACTCAGGAATAAATGTCCAAGCGCTACAAACAGAGGAATGGCAATGACAGTGCGCACCAGGAAAATGCCCGCCAGTTGCCAGATTGTAGTTTGAATCTTGGATCTCAGAATCAGGGTGCCAATCTCTGACATGTAGATCACCTGGGTCACTGAAATGCCGGCAATGATAAAGCGGGTCAACTCAGATTCAATGCCGGCACCCAATACCGCCGGTAGAATCATATCCGCGAAGCCAACGACCATAGACGGTGCAGCTGCGGCCGCTTCCGGCACCGCCAGCAGGTTAAGATACAGGCGAAATGGGTAGGAGATCCAGCTGAACACCGGTGTGTATTCGGCGATGATCAACGCGACAGTGCCAATTGCAATAACCGTAGGAATCAATCCAAACCACAGATCCAATAGCTTTATTCCACTGCGTCGAATTTGTTCCGGCAAAGGTTCGGCTGCAGCCGCTTTATGTACGGCCGACTGTAGTGCCCACTTCCACACCGATTCACCTGCTGGGACGAGCTCCGAAGATTCTGCTTCTTTCTCATAGGTATCAGGTATCTTACTTAAAGGAGGTAGACGGCACACGATGATAGCCAGCAATATGGAAACGATAGCTACCGAGCCATAGAATTGAACAAAGATATGAGTGATCTCAAGGATGCTGGCGATGAGTAAGCAGAAAGCCACCGAGGCCAAAGAAAAAGAAGAGATAATGCTAAGGGCTTCTCTTCGATTATAGTGCCCTCGCTCATACTGCTGAGTTGTCACAAGCGCGCCAAGTGGCGCCGCTCCCAGCCACGATGCCATAGCATCGATTGCGCCACGGCCTGGCAGGCGAAATAGAAAACGGAAAAATCCCGAGAGCAACACGCCAGCGAATTCCATAATGCCGTACTCGGTCATCAGCGGCAGCAAGAAAATCACTCCCAGAAACAGCGTCATTACCGTGGGCACTAGTTGGCCGACCATGGTCTGGCCAGTATTGGCACCCCAAACGATTTCTGACCCGGCTTCAAAAAACACCAATATGGTGATGATCGCGCCCAATATCCTTAGCAGCAGCCAGGGCCAACTTACCCGAAACAACTCAGCCAGAAGGCCAGAGTGAATATGTCGCCAGGAACAATACAAAGCAAGCGCAGCGGAGCTGAGGCATATCAGCAGGATTGCAATTGGCAGAATGGGATCCAATTGATCCCTGAGAAACTGCGCAACGACTGCCACCAGTATTGTGTTGTTACCGCCTATGGAAAACGGGAACAGGAACAGCAGCAGGCTGAGCACTGCAGGAACAACAAACTTGAGTATGGAGGCTGGGGAAAGCGCCGTGTTTGTAATCGGTTGCGAACTGTCCATGTGCTAACTGCGTGAAATCGATATGGGTAAGGAATTAGCGAAGAGTGAAGCCAAGCCTGGAAAAGACCCATGATACAGTAGTTCAGCACATCTACTATGTTTCAATCTGGTTGGCATAAGGTAAGGCGCTCTGCGCTCCCATACGGGTGACGCTGATGGCGGCGGCTCGACTGGCAAAATTAACAGCCTCGGAGAGTGGTTTTTCCTGTGCTAGAGCCACTGCAACGGCGCCACAAAAGCAGTCGCCCGCCGCTGTTGTATCCAGGGCGTCGACCCCTGATGCAGGTATCAATTCAATGGATTGGCGCCTCGCCAGCAAAACGCCATCGCTGCCAAGGGTAAGCGCTACATTGTCTACTCCCTGCGCAAGCAAGCTAAGCGCGGCGCGCTCTGCTGACTCTGTATCATCGACATGTTCGCCGGTCAGGCCATGGGCCTCAGATTGGTTGGGCGTGAGCAAATAAATGTCTTCCAAAAGTTCTCGGCTTAAGCTCAGGGCTGGAGCCGGATCCAGGATTACTCGGCAGGATTTTTTCCTGGCCTGAGTCACTGCATAAGTAACGATTTCCAGTGGTATCTCCAGTTGCAGGAGTACCAGGCAGTCTTCTGTCGCAGCCTCCAATGCGGCGTCGATCTGCGATTTGCTTACTGCAGCGTTGGCGCCAGCTGCTACGACTATCTGATTTTCTCCGCCTGGTCCGACACTGATCAGTGCGATACCCGATGCGTCAGACGGGTGTCGATGTATTCCGTTACATTCGATGCCTTCTTGTTGCAGGCGGAAGATGGATTCACTACCAAACACATCGTCTCCCACGCAGCCCACCATGCATACTCTACCACCCAGCCGTGCAGCAGCAACTGCCTGATTCGCGCCCTTACCTCCACCGCTCATGAAGAAATCCCCCCCAAGAACGGTTTCACCAGGTTGGGGAAGCTTGTCGGTTTTCACCACCATATCGGTATTGATACTTCCTATCACAATGATTTTTGGGACCGAGGAATTCATATTCGCTGTCCGCGCCTACTTGCCCGCATGCGCCAGGGTTTCTCTATAGAGATTGAGTACAGCTTCCGCATCAACATCGGTGCATACTGTGCTTGCCGGGATATCGTCCCACTCCTGACTGACATACCTTCTTATATCGTTGCTGTGAATGGTCTGCCCAATGGCGATTCCTTCGGTCACCACGCGCACTGGTTGTTGGATCGTTGTGAAAAGTTCGGGCTGCAATAAATAGGCAACGGTACAGGAGTCGTGCAGCGGACATTGGTACTCCCCGCTGAGGCTATGATAAAAGTTCAGATAGTAGTCGGTAGCGTCACTGATGAATCTTCCTGCTTCGCCAGCATTCATTACCAGTTCCCGAATAAAGTCTTTACCAAAGACGACTTCATGGGTGACGTCCAGCCCAACGACGGTGGTTGTAATCTCGCTGGAAAAGACCATATCGGCAGCAAGTGGATCACTGGCAATATTCGCTTCAGCAACAGGGGACACGTTGCCTTTATGGCCGCCATAGCCAAAAGCGCCGCCCATAATCACAACATCTTCGATGTGTTCAGGAAGGCTTACATCGAGCGCCAATGCAGCAGCGATATTGGTCAACCCGCCGACAGCGACGATGGACACAGATTCATGCTGTTTGCATAACTCCACGATGGCATGTGCTGCGTCGAGCGCCTCGGCTCGCCGTGATGGTTTGCTCAGTTTTATATTGCCCATGCCATTTTCGCCATGCACGTGTGCCGGGAATCCTTCCCCCAAACGATTCTTCAGTGGCTCTGCAGCACCTTTATAAACCGGTGCCATGATGGAAAACTTCTCTGCCACCGCGAGAGCATTATTGGTTGTGTTTTCAACACTGGCATTGCCGAATCGCGTCGTAATACCGATGAGTTCGACTGTGGGGGCATAGTGGAGAAACAATAAAGCCATCGCATCGTCGATGCCGATGTCAGTATCAAAAATCACTGCAGGTTTATTTGCGGTAGCGGGCATGAGGGTGCGTGAATCTCAGATGAGAATTCTAGGTTGCTACGGGCGAGGCGTGCTGAGGCGAGGTTTTCGGTCGAGTCCGAATAATCCAGTATTCGGCGAAGCCGCTATGCAAGGCAAACGCGATACTAAACGAAAGAATTGAATAGAACTGAGCCTGTTCTACACTTGGTTCGCCAAGTCCGATAAGGATCGGTACGAAGATAAGCCTCATGGTGGCGATGCTGAGTCCAATAGCGAAGGCGCGCATCATCCATTCCCGATGAGTCAAAAAATCCTTGTTGCGGGCGCAGATAAATCCTCGAATCGTTGCTATCAGGAAAAATACTCCAAACACACCAATGATGATTTGTTCCGGCAGGCCGGAGTATGGAATGATGACCCCGAGAAACAATGCGCCAGCGCCGGAAACCAGGGCAATTGTCGCAAGTAACCTGCCAGCCCAGCGATGATAAGTGGCGGAGCTTTTGCGAACAGTTTTTGAAAACTGTAATGGGGCAAGCGCAAGATAGATCATGCCTGGAATCACATGAAGTCTGGTGATTACCGGATAGTCTTCAAATTGGCTGTTGGCACCACCGCTCATCAGAAAAAAGACAGAGCCAGCAATACCGGCCAGGGCCAGAAAACTAATGACGATTGCGAGGCTGGTTTCTGCTTTGACCATGAATCTATTCCAATTTCGCAAGTTATGCTTTGGATACTATGCGAAATGCCATGCAGAGTCTCTCCAAATCTAAGCAAGAAACGTCTCTGCGGGTAAGGTATTAGATAATGGGAAGGCGATACGAGAGGTAACTCATAACGCAGCCACTTTAATGGAATGATCGACTAGTAAGGATAGCCCTGCAGTCTAGGCTGGCCCGGCAGCCACTCTGGTAACTCTGCCCAGTTGTCTCGATTGGGCATTTGTATTTGCGGCAGACTGTCCTGACTGAGCACGAACTGGTCATCCTCGATCACGTCATTTAAATACAACAAAAATGCGGTCAGGGAATACACCTCGTCAGCCGTGAGAGTGCCTTCCTGACCCAGCGGCATGCCCCGATTAATGTAATCCCAAACCACCGGCGCATAAGGTGCACGAATCGGTAACACCCGACCCCATTGCCATGGGTCATCAGGAGTAGCGATATCCCGCTTCACTAAACGCGGAGCGATCATGCCCTGACCATCCGTACCATGACAACCGGCACAGCCCTTGGACAGAAAGAGTTCAGACCCCTGGTCAGCAGTACCTTTGCCTGCAGGTAATTCATCACCAGTGATTGGTGAAATTGAAATGTCCCAGGCCCGGATTTCTTCAGGAGTTGGTGTTCTTCCCAGACCATAGCTCGGTGACTGGGCTTGGGAGTGATAGCCCAATAGCAATATCGGGACCGCTGTAGCAATCAATCCAAACCAGAGCTTAAGCGATGGCATTGTGCACGCTCCCGTCGGCGTCGATGCGCCACGGTTGAATGGAGTTATCCTGTCCTTTGACCCGAGGTCGTCCACTTTCGCTTTCCCAGAATTCGATGGCCTGTTGTCGCGACGGTTGGATTTGGCCAATCTCATCGATGCAGCGGGATTGCAGTTCGCAGGGTTCACCATCCCAGTTCCAATTGAAACTAAAGGCAGTATGCGCCATGGGTTGCGCTTCACCCCGAATATCCGCATCGAACCACGTCTCACCACCATCGGTTGAAACCTCAACCCTGGCAACCCTGCCCTGGCCGGACCAGGCGAGACCGCGCACTTCATAAAATCCAGTGCCCGGGAGTTGCTGACCACCGGAAGGAAAAGTAATAACAGACTTGGGTCCTATCTGAAGGCTTAGCGCAGCATCCGCTGAATCCTGTCGTAAGTGACCGTAATCGTTATAGGTCATGTAGAACTGATCGACGACCTTGATGCGACGCAGCCATTTCACGTTCAGGATACCTTCGCCACCTGGCACCATAAGCCGCAGGGGATAGCCCTGTTGCGGGCGGACATCTTCACCGTTCATGCCATAGCACACGATACAGTCAGCCATTGCCTTGGTCATTGGAATACTGGAGGTGCCTTTCACCTCTTCCACACCTTCGGCGATGATCCAGTCGCCACCTTCCTGCACACCGGCTTCTTCCAACAGTGTCGATAGCAGCACACCTGTCCACTCCGCGCAGCTGGTCATACCGTGGGTTTCCTGAACTGTCACGTGACGACTGTTGGCACGATTGCCGGCACACTCGATGAAATGCAGTCGGGTCACCGATGGCAAGCGCTTAAGCTCATCCATGGTGAAAACCAGCGGATTATCGACCATGCCGTGAATCATCAAATGGTGCTTGTCCGGATCGATGTCCGGTACAAAGGAACCGCGGGTGGTACCTACGTAATGCAGGGATGAGGGGGTAATCACACCGTAGGAATCTTGCAGCGGTGTCGCGATATGGAAATCGAGTCCGAATTGATCCGGCGAATGGCGGCCGCCATGAGGAATGCGCTTGGAATCTACAAATCTTGAGCGTTTACCATAGGCGACCAGCTCGTCTGTGCCTGGCATTTGTGCTTCTGGTCCAGGCAGTTGGCCCGAGGCAGAGCGTGCGGTGGCACCAAGCGCTGCGGCACCCGCTAATGCAGCTCCTTGCTTTAAGAATTCCCTCCGATCGGTTTTCTTTGAACTCATCTCGCTCTCCTTCTCTGTGAGGCTGACTGTTGAGGTCAATCGAAAGTACTGCTTTGCTGCGAGTATACGCCTGGGATTTATAAACCAAAAGCTATTCGGCGGGGAATCAAGCGCGGGCTGGAGTCGGAATTTTGAGTACCGGAAAGCCTGGCAAGCTGAATCGACACTAAACGGCCAGTGGGCATCGGAAACAAGTTGTCATTTCAAGTTTTTGCTCACCGAATAGTAGTTACAAAGAATTACAAATCGCTTCGATGAAAGCGAGCTAAGTACCTGATATTGATGAGCTTTATTCGCTCATTTCGGCGGTTTTGGCTTGCATGTAGGAGGTAGATTGCTTATGCTTCCCGTTCTTTCAAACAGCCGCCCCCGGCTGGTTTCAAAGACAGAAAAACAGCCAAAAACTGCCTAGAATCAGATAAGAAAAACAGGCTGAAGCCAGGAAGAGGAGTCGGCGCGATCAGCTGCGGAACGATCAAGAACGAAGCCGAGCTGGTAGAGTCAAAATAACTAAGCAAGCACAAGCTTGTACCCAGAATACAGAAACTGAAGTGAGAGATTCCGAGATGACAACAAAAATACGCCAGATTTCCCTGGTCATGGCTGCGACTGGCGCGCTGTTCGTTGCTCCCGCCGCCATGAGTCAATCCGGCACCAGCGTTTATGAAGGCGATTGGCCCGAATACCATGGCGATGAGTTCGCCCAGCGCTATGCACCCCTGGATCAGATTAATGCCGACAATGTGGCGGATCTGGAAATAGCCTGGCGCTTCTCCACGGCGAATTTCGGACCTGGAACAGATTTCAATAATCCATCGACTCCGCTGGAAGTCGATGGTGTGCTGTACGCCAATATCGCCTCAACACGTAATGTGGTGGCTCTGGATGCCACTTCTGGACAGGTGTTGTGGATGTGGCGGCCGCAGGAAGGCGAGCGTTTCGACGAGGCACCGCGAAAAGGCGCGGGCCGGGGAGTTGCGTTCTGGAGCGACGGTGACAACCAGCGAGTAATCGATGTCACGCCTGGTTACCATCTGGTTTCTCTGGATGCAGAAACTGGAATCCCGGATCCTGGTTTTGGCGACAACGGTATCGTGGACCTATTCGTGGGCTTGCGTAACGCCGACGACCCCCGTTTTCCCTATCCCGATATAGGTCTTTCCGCCGCGCCTTTTGTCATGA
>JANQJM010000101.1 GCA_028281635.1 Pseudomonadales bacterium
ACGTGGAGAAGATGATGCCCCGAGACTTCATCAGCCGCGACGGGTTTCATATTACCGAGAAGGCCCGCGACTACTTCGCCCCACTTATAGTCGGTGAAGATCCCCCGGACTACAAAGGCGGCCTGCCTCAATACGCACGACTGAAGCGGGTGCTGGAGAAGAAAAAACTGAAGCGCTGGTAAAGCTCAGGGTGCCAGGCGGTCAATTTGCCAGTCGTTATCGGTACGCAAATAACGAAACCTGTCGTGCAGCCGGTTTTCGCTCCCTTGCCAGAATTCAAACTCCGTTGGCGTTACTCGATAACCACCCCAAAAATCCGGCAGCGGTATTTCACCCTGCTGGAATTTCTGTTTCAAAGACTCGAACTGATTCAGCAACACTGTTCGCGAAGAAAGGCGCGCACTTTGTTGAGATGCGATAGCGGCAATCTGACTCTCTCTGGGCCGGGACAGGAAGTATTTCAGCGATTCTGCTGTCGAAACTTTGGAAGCACTGCCACAAATCTTCACCTGCCGATCCACTGTATGCCAGGGAAAATGCAGACTGATCAGGGCATTGTTCGCAAGTTCCTGCGCTTTACGACTGGCGTAATTGGTGTAGAAGACAAATCCCTGCTCGTCAAAATGCTTCAACAGAACGATGCGCTGGCTCGGTTGCCCCTCAGCCGACACAGTGGCAATGGTCATGGCCGTTGGATCGACAATACCCAACTTAAGCACTTCTTCCATCCAGTTTTCAAATTGAGCAAAAGGATTGTCTGCCAGATCTTCGCGACGCAGACCGCCTTTGTACTCACGACGCAGTGATTCCAGATCCATTTACTTCGGAAACCTGTTAGAGATTTATAGAACGAGCGGGGAACTAACGAATAAATTCACCATACTCCCAAACCTGTTGTCGGGCAGTGCTGGTGATGTCGTAATAGAATGTGCCGTGGCCGTGTTTTTCACCGGCAAAAAAGCCACCGATGTAACGTTTGCCATCGGCCCAACGATAAGTGCCCTGCCCCTGGAAGTGATCGTTGACGAATTCACCGGTGTAATTCTCGGTGTTGTCCTTCAGCCAAAACTCGGTGTGCTGATTCTCTCGCCATTCAGGTAAGTTGAAGAAGTAGGACCCTTGGCCGTTGCGTTTGTTCTCACGCCACTCACCAATATACAGATTGCCTTTACCATTCCAGTGTGTGCCTCTTCCCTCGCGAATCCCGGCGACCCAATCACCTATATAGACTTCACGCTGGGTCCAGGAAATAGGAATTTCCAGCCGGCCCCTGCCTTCGAATTCGCCATCCACAAACTCGCCAATGTAGCGCCCCTTGCCGAAAGCTGTGCTGAGTTCCAGCGTGCCATCACCATTCATGCAATCGCCACGCACACAGATTTCTTCTGTGACGCTACTCAATGATTGCGCCTGAACGCTGAGCGCAAAAACGGTTCCAGCCAACAGACCGCTTGTCTTATATAACGCTTTCAAACCTTCTCTGGGCATAGGACCACCTGCCGTGTTGGCGCCAAAAGTTTAGCGATTATAACGTGTATTTGCCGTAGACTGCAGGCATGTCTCACAATCTCGAAACCTGGCTAAAATCGGAAGGACTAGGCGACATTCAGGCCCGCGAATCGCTGTCAGGCGGCTGCATTAGCGAAGTTTACCGTCTGCAGCTCTCCACCGGTCCCACAGCTATCCTCAAACAACACCCGCAACCGCCAAAGAATATGTTCGCCGCCGAAGCAGCAGGCTTGGCTGCTCTGGCTGAGTGTCAGGCGCTACGGGTTCCCCGGGTGATGTTTTTTTCGGATCACTGCATCCTGCTGGAAGATCTGGGGCGGGGCAACAAACCCCGCGATTTTTGGATCCGGCTTGGTACCAGTTTGGCGGCTCTGCACTCCAGAACCAGTACCGAGTTTGGTTTTTCGATGAATAACTACTGTGGCGCAACTCCGCAATGCAACACTCCCACCAAGGACGGACATCAGTTCTTCGCCGAGCAACGCCTGTTGGCTCTCGGGAGTCAGGCGCGGGATCGCGGAGACTTAAACAACCTAGAATTTAATCAGCTCGAGACTCTGGCCAGCAATCTACAGCGCTGGATTCCACCGCTGCCGGCGGTCTTGATTCATGGCGATCTATGGTCTGGCAATGTGCATTGCACTAAAGAAGGAGACCCGGCACTAATTGATCCGGCGACACACTGGGGCTGGGCCGAAGCAGAACTGGCTATGACGGCCCTATTTGGTGGTTTTCCATCAGAATTTTATGGGAGTTACAGCGAGGCCTCCGAACTGGACAACGAGTGGCGTCAACGCATTCCCCTTTACAACCTCTATCATCTTCTCAATCATCTGTTATTGTTCGGCGGCAGCTATCGTCAATCGGTAACATCCATACTCGATCAATTCGTCTCCTGAGCTCAAGTGGCGGTGCGTCTTAGTACGTTCAGAGGACTAATACGCACCACCCCACGAGTCGAGGCGACACCTAGCCCACCGATAATTACCATACCGAGCAGTGGACCGAGCGGCCACACCCAATAGTGGAAAGCAAAATCCTGCTCAAATATTTCTTCCTGAAGATAATAGAGGCTGGCTTCGGCCCCGACAGTAGCGATTATTCCAGCAACCAAACCGATGAAGGCAAACTCAATCATCAGACTTGATAGGATGAGTTTTTGTCCTGCTCCCAGGGTTCGCAGAATCGCATTCTCATGAAACCTCTCATCCAGCGTCGCATTGACGCAGGACAAGAGCACCAGGCCACCGCACACCAATACCAGTACCGATATTAACTCGATAGCGGAGGTGACCTGGGAAATAATGGTTTGGATCTGTTCGATCAAAGCGTCGATCTCAATCACCACCATAGTAGGAAACGAGCGAATGAGATCGTTAAGAAGAATTTTCTGCTCCCGCTCCATCAGTGCGGTGGAGAGATAGGTTCCTGCCAGATGGTCGATTGTGCCTGGCGAAAAAATGATGAAGAAGTTCGGCTGCATATTGTCCCAGCGCACGCTGCGAAAGCTGCTCACTTCGGCAAAAATCGTTTCCTGATTGATTTCAAATTCGAGCCGGTCGCCCAGCTCAAGGTCCAGCCAATCGGCATATTCCTCTTCTATAGAGACATAGCCAGGGCCAGTATCGGGGCTCCACCAGTCTCCCCCGGTGACGAGATTGTCTGGCGGTAGTTCATCAGCCCAGGTCACTTGACGTCGGCTCAGTCGACCGCGCACACGTGTACCCTGCTCTGCTGCGTCAGCACTTTGCCGCCCATCCGCTGTCAAGGCTTGTGCTGCTTCCTCATCTATCTCTACATCTTCGAGACTGGCGTTCTCAGTCAGCGTGCCGCCCCCTTCATCATCTCCCATGTCCCCGGTCTGGCTGGGAAGGTCGCCATTAATGCGGGTCACCCGGGCACTGATGAGCGGATAGAATGCATTACCTTCGATATCATTTGCGGCAAAGAAATCCTCGATGCCGGCAATCTGGTCACCGCTGATGTTCATCATGAAATGATTGGGTGTGTCTTGCGGCAGTTGCGCCTGCCACTCATCGATGAGGTCAGTGCGCAATAGCGTGAGAATCAAGAGCGACATGATGGTCACAGAAAACACCATCACCTGCAGTACATTCTGACTGCGACGTCGCCTTGCTGCCGTCATTGCCAATTTCCAGGCATTACCGGCTTTCATTCCCACTGAACCGCTGGATTGCAGAAACAGATAGGAAACCACCGACAGGAATATCGCTATTGCAGTAACCGAACTTACCAGCACGCTGGTCAGCACGAAATCCTGACTGTACCAATAGATAAGAAAAATCGTGCCGAGAATACCAAAACCGTATGGAACGCGATCGCTAAAGCGCTGCTGGCTGATGTCTTTTCGCAGTACGCGCAACGGAGGCGTTTCGCGCAGTGCTAATAAGGGCGGTAATGCAAAGGCCAATAAACAGATCAATGCGGTCAATGCACCAATGACGTATGGCTGCAAACTGGGTGGCGGCAAGGTAACCAACAATAGAGATTGCAGCAATTGCAGAATACCTTGATGCACCAACCAGCCGAGTACACAACCAACCGCGATGGCGGCCAGGGCCAGCATGATCTGAATGGCCACATAGATGAAAGTAATTTGAGCGGAGGTGCAGCCTAGGGTCTTCAGGATTGCCACATAGTCATAGTGACGCTCGCTGTAACGTTTGGCAGTAAGTGCAATTGCCACACCGGCCAAGATGACTGCGAACAATGAGCCCAGCAGGAGAAAACTCTCGGCACGATCCAAGGCATCACTGACTTCCTGACTTTCGTCGCGCACATCTCGAATAAAAAATCTTCCTCGCCACTCTTCGCGGGAACGAAACCATTCCTCGAAATCATCCAGATTGGAGAGATCATCATCGGCGAACAGGTAACGCCAACTTACCCGACTGCCAAGCTGCACCACGTTAGTCGCCTCGACGTCATCCATGTGCAGCATCAGACGCGGACCTGCGTTATCCAACATGCTGCCACCGGCACGATCAGGTTCAGTAATGATGATTTTGCTGACTGTCAGCTCAGTCTCCCCGACGAATACTGAATCTCCCACTTCGATATCCAGGGCTGGCAAGGCCCTCGACTCCAACCAGGCTTCGCCCGGTGGAGGACCACTGGTGATAGGAGTGCCGCGAGTAAATGCCCGATCAGCGATTATTACTTCACCGCGCAATGGGTAGGCATCAGTCACGGCTTTAGCGGCAACCAGAAGATTGCCGGAATCGGAGAACGCCATGGAAGTGAAGGATAGGGTGGTTGCAGTGCGAAGCCCGCGGGACTGGCCTTCTAACAGTACTTCCTCGGGCAGGTCGCCTCTGCCACTGACGATACGATCGGCTGCCAACATATTTGCCGATTCCAACAGCAGCGCCTTTTCCAAACGATCAGTGAATAAGGCGATGCCCGTGACCGAAGTAACAGCCAGGACCAGGGCGATAAACAGCAAGCGCAGTTCACCACCCTGCCAATCACGCCAAAGCAGTCTTAACGCTAAAGCCAGCAGATTGCGGACGGGTTTTTCGTCGCGTAACTCCAACCCCTGAGACTCAACCACGCCTAACCAACCTCTCTCACTGCAGGCTCAGCTGGCTGCGAATCTTCCGCAACTTCACCGGCCACTAATTTGATAATGCGATCGCAGCGTTGAGCGAGCCGCTCATCGTGGGTAACCAGTACTAGAGTAGTTGAATATTCACGATTGAGATCGAATAGCAAGTCGATCACTTTGGCGCCGGTTGCTGTATCCAGATTACCGGTAGGCTCATCGGCAAAAAGTATGCGTGCCTCCGTGGCGAAAGCGCGGGCGATTGCAACACGTTGCTGCTCACCGCCGGAAAGTTGATTGGGGTAGTGATGCCAACGTTCATTCAAGCCGACTCTATCCAATAGCTGCATGGCCTTCTCTCTCGCTTCAGGATCACCCTTAAGCTCGATAGGCAACATAACATTTTCCAGCGCAGTAAGACTTGGTAACAATTGAAACGATTGAAACACAAAACCAACTAACTGGCCTCGCAGAATTGCTCGTTGCTCTTCATCCAATTCGGAGAGACTGTTGCCAGCCAATACCACGTCCCCCGACGTGGCTCCGTCGAGACCAGCCATTAATCCAAGAAGCGTTGATTTGCCGGAGCCGGAAGCACCCACAATCGCCACCACATCCCCCTCCCCGATTGAGAGAGTTATGCCCTTCAAAATGGTGAGCAGGCCTTCACTGGTATCGACGCTTTTTACCAGGTTGGTGGTTTCGATCATTTAGGGCGCTCCTTGCGATGAATGGCACCGATTATAGACGAAATACGCCGTGACACGGCGTACCGGCAGGTCCATGTGTCTGTTATAGTCGTTATTACGATTGGTTCTGCTACCCGGTTTAATTCACATCCTTAGATACCTGACCATCTTCTCCATGAATTGCCTTCGTCAACGAACACTCAGCCTGTTGTTACTGATAGCGCTGAGCCCGCTGTATGCGCAAGAGGCAGAACCTTACACACTGCTTGTCTATGGCGACAGTCTCAGTGCTGCTTATGGTATCGAGGAGTCCGAGGGCTGGGTAGCGCTGTTAGAAAACAGATTGGCCGAGAAGCAATATCCCTACCGTGTAGTAAACGCGAGCGTGAGTGGCGAAACCAGTACCGGTGGCCTGGCGCGGCTGCCAGCTGCGCTGGAAAGCTATCAACCGGATCTGGTGCTACTAGAGTTAGGTGGTAATGATGGGTTACGAGGCCTGCCATTGGAAAGTCTGCGCCGAAACTTAATCGAGATGATTGAACTAAGCAGAGCAGCCGGAGCCGAGGTATTGTTGGCAGGGATTCAGATTCCACCCAATTATGGTCCGCGCTACACCATTCCATTCTTCCAACTGTTTGGTGAGATCGCGCAGGAAGCAGTTCTGCCTCTGGTTCCATTTCTAATTGATGGTATCCCGCAACAACCTAACCTCATGCAAAACGACGGTATACATCCAAAAGCTGAGGCGCAGTGGATGATCGTCGAAAACGTTTGGCCATTCCTGGAGCCGATGCTGGAAACAGACTAGATAGAACTGAGAGTTTATTAGCGTACCTGCGCTGGATGGCGATTAAGCAATCGACAACTGAATATTATCCACCCGGTCCAGCTCAAAGCCTTTGTCGCTATACCAGCGACGGAGAATCTCAAGATCACCCTTGGCCTCGCCGTAGAGCGTGCTCACACGCTGGTCTTTGCAGAAGCGAATCACTTCATCCAGCAACGCGGAGCCTATACCTTGATTGCGATAATTCTGCTGCACTTCGATTTGTTTGAGGCAGTAACTGACACCTGGCGCCTGCGTCGAATCAGTTTGTAACTTGCTATCATTCGCACTGGCCGTACGTTGGAATTTGTTGGCAGTACGAGTGCTAAGTTGCGCGAAAGCAACTACATTGGGACCGTGGTAAGCACTAAAGAACAACTGAGGCGCCAGGCCTTTGGGCTTGGTTAGTTGTACTTGCGGGATTTCACACTGCAGACTCGTCATCACTTTTATTCCTGGCGGAGCACTCAGTTTCGCAAACCGCCGACTACATTTTTTTTCACCCAAAGTTGGGCGGATAGTGATTCTAGGGTGAGTTAGAGGTAAAAATTGTGACAGGGCTCACACTTTAAGCCGTGACGTTTCGCTTGCAGTGTCACGTTTAGGCAGGCTCGGCATCACCTGAAGTCTTTGCCGATTCGCGCAGACGGTAGAGCATTACTGCCGAGGCCAGGTTGCAGGAGGCGATAATCAGCAATGCCAGATCGTAGTTGCCGGCGAAATCGTAATAATAGGCAACCAATACCGGACCTACCGCCGACATGCCAAAGGTGAATGGCATCGCTGTCGAACGTACCGAACCCAGATAGCGACGCCCAAAGAAAGAGGCCCAGATCACTTCCTGTAGTGGTAACAGTCCTCCCCATCCCAATCCCATGAGCAAAAATGAGGCATAGACCAGGATATCCATTTGTTGCGAAACGCTAACTACAATCAGCACCACCGCACTGCCAGTGACCGCCGCGCCCATCGCCGCCAGTTTTCGCGGACTGTAACGATCAATCAATACTCCCCACAAGGGTTTACTCAGGAAGGCTGGAACAGAAGCCAGAGAAATCATGCTGGAGGCGACCAGGCGAGAATAATTTGCATCCGTCATTAAAGGAATCGTTTGCGTGAGCATTACGGTGATAGATATTTGAAACAGACCAAACGCCAGCACCAGGAAATAGAAGCTACTGGTGCGCATGGCCTGGGCCCGGGTCATGGAGCGCTCAAAGTCCTGTTTCGCCGCCTCCCCCATGCCTGCAGAGACATCTTCTTCAGAATGTCCGTCCGGGTGCAGGCCATAGTCTTCAGGCCTGCGACGCACCAGAAGCGCTGCGGGTAGAGTAATCAGCAAGGCTCCAATCCCTAATAGTCGCCAGGATTCCCGCCAGCCGAATACATCCACCATGTAGGTTGCCACCGGTGGCAACAGTATCCCCGCCAGTGAAATACCCATTCCAGCCAGGGCAACCGCCCTGCCCCGACGTTCCACAAACCATTTGCCGAGAGTGACATTGACCACCAGGTTGCCGATCATGGCAGCACCGACGGTGAGCATCAGCCCATTCACAAGCAGCCATTCGGTGAGCGTGTCGATACTGCCCAGGTAGTACAGTGAGCACGACAGCAGCAGCGCCCCACCAACGATGAAAGGTCTGCCGCCGTATCGATCAATGGAGGAGCCGATTACAAAGCCTGTGGCCGCAAAAACGATTTGACCGATAGAGCGCGAAGCCGTGAACTCAGCCCGACTCCAACCGAATTCTTCAGTCATCGGAATCAAAAACGAGCCGACGACATAGTTCGCCATGCCCACAGCAACAAATTGCGTAATGAATCCGGCTAAGACAATCCAATAGCCATAATAGAGCGTACGCATCGAAAGGGTCGTAGAAACAGTAATGCAGGGCGCGAAATTTTAGTTCATCGCAGTGCGATAGTACACCCGCAACATATAGAGCCCCCAGGCCAGGGCTATTAATAAGACACCTGACCCTATAAAATCCACAGTCGCTGCGATATTAGTATCTTGTTCCAACATTCCCAATTGCCGCAACAAGTACTCCCAATCGTGCCTGCCCGGAGAATCG
Organism: Pseudomonadales bacterium; assembly: GCA_028281635.1. Taxonomy (GTDB): domain Bacteria; phylum Pseudomonadota; class Gammaproteobacteria; order Pseudomonadales; family Pseudohongiellaceae; genus UBA9145. The sequence continues at coordinate 8,668 of JANQJM010000101.1, forward strand.
GCGCCCGTCCCGCCTCCGAGCAAAGGCAATCGCAACGCGCGAGCATCGGCAATATAGGGCGCGATATCCATCAGCGACTGCCCCGTCCACCACAGACACACGGAAGCAGCAAAAGCATCCTTGTTAACCCAGAGAAAGGCAACGACAAAGATCAATGGCAACAGCACCTGAAACAGACTACCTCCAAGAAACATCATGAAGCGTCCGAATGGCATAAACAGGACATGCCCTGCTTCATGGAAAATCAGATCCACGTTGTGCATAAACGAACGCATAATTTCCGCAGACTGCCAATCCATGACGATGAATTGCCATCCCCAAACTGCCAGGCCAATCCAGACTACAGCATAGGCGGCAACTTCCAGGCGAGTGACATTAGGCTTGGCCCGAAACAGAAACTCAATTAAAGCTGAAGTAGCGGCAGAGGCACTAGTAGCACTTACACTAACCGTTACTGCATCGTCGGACGACGCGATGCTTTTTAGCCATTTGCTGTAGATGAGGCCGCATGCGGGACACGCAGCCTCGCCTTTTTCGGCTTCGTTGTGGGCATAACCACATTTTGGGCAGGTCGCGTACATCACAGCCACCGCTGAAGTGAAGCGCTTAGTGTATTAAGTTTCTGGGAAAAGAACAGAAAGGATCAAGGCAGCTGCAATGAGCCCGATCCAGAGCTGCCAATACTCAGTGGACGACTAAGTTGAGCCGCATTACGTTGCTGTCTTTCCAACACGGGACTTCGATGAGAGAAATTGTTAGCTGGAATCAGGGCTCTTATGGTTTCCGTGCTTCTACGACCAGTATTTTGTGGCGGAGCTGGGACTTGCTGATTGAATCCACCCAGAGTACGACTTCCGACACCGCCGGGGAATCGGCGAAAGGCCGGCGGCGTATAAAAATACTGCGGTGCTGGCTCAACATAGTTGGTGTAAAAGAATTCACTATTGAGCCCGCTGAAGAGATTACTAATCACTCCAACCTGATTGTAGACATAGCGATCATGCTCACGATTCGATCGTAGAAAAGCTTGCTCGAGTTCTCGATAGCGTCTTACCACATGTTGAAAGCGTGAGCGTTGATAGGAAAGACTGCGATTACGACTGATGGCTTGCACCAATTGAGCCGATTCTTTGCTCAGACGATCTGCTGAAAATCGAACTGAGCTGTAGCCACGGACATTGCGCAGATCACGGGCCAGATCGCTACTGACGCGATTCAATTCCGCAGCAAGATGAGACACATCGAAGTCTGTTGCATGAGCAACTGGTGTAAACAGTAGCAGCACCACAAGCATTAGGGGACTTGCTGTACGAGCGTCAGACATGGAATCTCCTCACTACCGCCAGTGTATCAGGGAATCTCACCCTAGACGAAGCTCAGTATAGCCACCAGCCCTGAACCAGGACTGAATAAACCCATGCTCATCAAAGGCTTGGCGCACAACGAGAGCAAATCAGGCGCCTTTAGTAGTAGTGCGAAAAGCCCTCTTCGCCGGCGACTATAGCCAGATATTCCTTAATGACCGCCTCCATTCCATGAATCATGCATTCCACCACCAGAGCATGGCCAATGGACACTTCTTCGATATTGGGAATCTGCAAAAAACGTCGCAGGTTCTTCAGATCCAGATCGTGACCTGCATTTACTCCAATCCCCGCTGCCCCTGCAGCGACTGCAGTCGCTTCGTAAGACTCGAAGATCGGGTGTTCCGCTTCCAGGCCGAAATGACTGGCATATTCTTCTGTATACAACTCGACGCGTTCTGCTCCTACCGCTTTCACTGCTGCTATGGATTCTGGCTTGGGATCCAGAAACAGGCTGCTGCGAATGCCTGTTTCTCGCAATGTCTCGATGACCGATTGCAGTTGTTCCTGATGGGCTTCCACATCCCAGCCATGATCCGATGTGAGTTGTCCTGGCTCATCAGGGACCAGCGTGCATTGCGCAGGTTTAACATCACAGACTAACTGCACAAAGTCATCACTTGGATAACCTTCGATATTGAATTCAACATCAGGATACAGACTCAGAAACTCTGCAAGGTCATGGACATCCTGCCGCGTGATATGTCGCTCATCTGGGCGCGGGTGCACAGTGATGCCTTTCACCCCGAGATTGAGGAAGCGCTGGGCAAAGTTCACCACATTGGGAAAATCACGGCCGCGGGAGTTTCTCAATAAAGCGATTTTGTTTACGTTTACACTCAATACTGTCATGTGTGCTCTCTTTTCATAGTCCCGAAGTTAGTTATAGCTGTCTCGCCAGAAAATCTGCGACGACCTTTTGCAAGGCTTGCGGTTTCTCCGCATGCACCCAATGACCTGCCCCCATAATGATCTTCACTTCGGCTGCAGGAAATTGCTCAAGAATTTCTGCTTCGTGCCCAGCTTGAATGTAATTGGACAGCGCTCCCTTTACAAACAAAGTGGGCCCGGCATAAGGCGCACTCATTTCAGGTTTTTCTCTCAGCTTGTCGTAGTTGGCCTCAATCGCATCGAGATTGAGCCGCCATTGATATCCTCCTGCTTCACTCCGCATCAGATTCGTCAGCACAAACTGGCGGGTACTGCTGTCTTCTATATAGCCTGCAAGCTGCGTTTCAGCCTCGCGCCGCGAACCCAGCTTAGCCAGATCGAGAGCACGCATGCCTGCTATGACTCGCAGATGTCCATCCGCTTTGCTGCCATAGGCCACAGGCGCAATATCCACGACCAGCAGCCGCGCAACCAATTCCGGTGAGTTCAGCGCCAGTTGCATGGCCACCTTGCCACCCATGGAATGTCCAAGAATGGCACAGTTCACCAATTGTTTCTGTTCTATAAAAGACTTCAGGTCTGCCGCCATCAGCGGGTAGTCCAGAGCATCACTATGGGGTGAGTCTCCGTGGTTTCTCAAATCCAGACCGTACACGGCATGGGTTTCGGCAAACTGTTTGTTATGCCAGCCCCAATTGGATTGACTGCCAAACAATCCATGTAATACCAGTAACGGGGGCCCCGCATCGGAGTACTGTTTATAGGCCAGATTCACGCTTGCGGAATCATTCAAGAGACTTCAATACCTCTACCACGTCGTCGTGATGACTCTTGGTTTTTACCTTATCCATGATGTGCACTAGCCTGCCCTGCTTATTGATAATAAATGTAGTACGCAAGATGCCCATGAACTCTTTCCCCATGAATTTCTTTAATCCCCACACACCGTACTTGTCGGCAACGGCATGATCTTCATCGGAGAGCAGGGTGAAGTTGAGAGACTCCTTCTCTTCGAATTTTTTCAAGCGGGACACAGGATCAGGACTTATTCCAAGCGCCACCGCCTGTTGTCTTCCCAGCGCACGCTTACTGTCGCGAAGCCCACATGCCTGCACTGTACATCCCGGTGTCATAGCTTTGGGATAGAAGTAGAGAATCACATTCTTCTCGCCCCTGAAGTCTTTGAGACTAATTTTGTTTCCAGATTGATCAAGCAAACTAAATGCCGGAGCCATATTGCCAATCTTGGGTAATGCCATGCTATTACTTACCTCCTTATTACCTTAATCGTGCCGTTAACTTTGTTGATAGCCCGCTTTATCGCTATCCGGGAAAAACCTCATGTTAACATTTTGCCTATGAATTCCTCGCCAAGATCAATCGTCGTGTTAACCGGTGCTGGGATCTCTGCCGAATCTGGCATAGAGACTTTTCGTGCAGTCGATGGTCTATGGGCGAACCACGACGTCAATGATGTGGCCACTCCGGAAGGGTTTGAACGCAATCCACAACTGGTCTACCAGTTTTACAATACACGTCGGCAACAACTGCTCGCGGAGGATATCAAACCCAATGCTGCGCATACGGCGCTGGCCAAATTCGAACACGACTTTAGTGGCGACTTTTTGCTCGTCACTCAGAACATTGACAACTTGCATGAACGCGCGGGAAGCCGGAATCTGCTGCACATGCATGGTGAGCTGTTGAAAATGCGCTGCCTCAATTCCAGGTTGGTGTTCGATATAAGAGAAAACATCGACTTCGACACCGAATGTCAGTGCTGCCGTTCACCGGGCAATCTCCGCCCCCATGTGGTTTGGTTTGGTGAAATGCCATTCTTCATGAATCAGATCAATATGGCATTGGAAGCCTGCGATCTGTTTGTCGCCATTGGCACCTCAGGCAATGTCTACCCCGCATCCGGCTTCTATCAAACTGCCAAAATTCGGAGAGCCCATACAGTCGAGTTGAACCTCGATCAAACGGGTTCCTCATTCGATACCCATGTCTATGGACCTGCTACCGAAGTTGTACCTGCATTTTTCGACGACCTCCTCAGCCAGTAGCACCAGCTCTGGGCACTTAGTAGTAAAACTGCACACCGATACCTTCACCGTACTCGGTATCCGTGTGCACTGTAATCGCAAATCGGTTGTTTAACCGGTAATTAAATCCGTAGCGATGTTCATCATCCGTATTCCAACGCCAATCGAAGGCCCAGCGCCGAGTCAGCTGTATTTCTGATTCCAGCTCCACCCGAAAATCACCGTGATCGTCGGCCCGCCATTCGCTCTCTATCAGGAATGGCAATGTGAGATTAAAGCCGACAATGGCCTTGTCGTGAGTTCGTTCGTTATGCTCGTGGCGTTTCTCAAATCCGGCAAATAGCGAGAAAAACTGGTTGAGATGATAGTTATAAAGGAGATGTAACTCATAGGCATCCACCAAATCGGTATCCAACTCCATATCGAAACTATGGCGCTCATCGGCGACCCGAAATTCATAATCCCCAAAGGATGACATGAGATGGAATTCATTGAGATAAAACCAACGATTCGCTGGTTGCATCCGCCTGTCGATCTGATCTGTGAACAAGCTGGAATCATCATAGCTGATGACACGATTCATGCCGGCTTTCATGTGGTACTGATTGTGGCAATGAAACAACCAGTCCTGAGACTCGTTGGCATCGAACTCGATTATCACCGAGCCCATAGGTGGCACATTGACCGTGTGTTTAAGCGGGCTGCGTTCCCCATGTTGATTGACAACCCGGAAAAAATGACCATGCAGATGCAGTGGATGGTGCATCATCGTATCGTTGCTTAAGAATATGCGTATGTTTTCGTCGGGACGGATGACTATCTGCGCGTCTTCTCGCGCGGTTCGCCCATCAAAACTCCACACATAGCGCTCCATGCTGCCAGTCAAAGACAATGGAATCTCCCGCCATGGGCGATTACTCGGGAGACTCGTGTCTTCAGCCGCCTGCAAAAAGCGGTAGTCTGTCATATGGGCAATCACCGCCTGATCGGCTTGCATCATGGACATATCGTGACCCGGGTCCGGGTCATGTTGATGAGCTGCAGCTTCGACAGGTGTTGAATGCATTGACATCGACTCTGCAGAATCCATGTCATGTTGCATGCCCATATCCATATCCATGTGATTCATCAGATACAAATTTGGTGGCGGCACATCTGCTGCGCTAACTCTCTCTCCATCGCCAACGAAAAGTGAACTATAACCAGAGCCATCGAAAGAACTGGCCCTCAGCTCAAATGCCTTGCCTGCCTGCAGGGGTACAAGTACGTCATAGGTTTCAGCCGTGGACATCCGCAGTCGCTGCACCCGAATCGGCTGCACGGTCTGGCCATCGGCGGAGACTACAGTCATCGGCCCACCGGCGTACTCCACATCGAAATAGCTGGAAGTAGATCCATTGACCAGCCGCAACTTCATCGATTCGGCCTCGGGGTTGTCTACGGACAAACTGGATTCTCTGGCCCCATTAACCAAAAAAGCATCATAGGCGACATCCGCCAGATCCATGGGACCCATCCGCGTTAATGCACTATTGATGCGATTACTTATAGCCTGCGGTCCGTTCGCCAGCACTTTATCCCAGGACTGCACTGCGTTCTTTTTATACGCGTAGAACTCATCGTTCTTCTTAAGATTGGCGAGTACGTCATCCGGGTCGTCATCGATCCAGTCGGAAAACAATACGGTTGCTTCCTGCAGGGGAGATTCCATTGCTGGATCACTTAACACGATGGAGCCGTAGACACCTCTCTGGATTTGCAATTCTGTATGAGAGTGATACCAGTAAGTACCGGTGTGCAGAATATCGAACTCAAAAGTGAGTGTTTCGCCCGGCAAAATAGGCCTGGTATTCAGTTCAGGCACACCGTCCTGATCAGGAGGCAGCAAGATACCATGCCAGTGGATTGAGCTTGGCTCATCGAGCAGATTGGTAAAACTCACCTGCAAGGTGTCCCCTAATTCTGCCCGGAGCGTGGGCGCCGGAATCTGCCCAGAGACAGAAAGTCCTTCTATTTCTACTCCGGTTACATCAACTAAAGTGCTCTCTATCGTTAGATCATAGCTAACGGTTTTCGCATAGAGAGGTATGGACAACAACAATAAACAAAAAACAAATACGCGGGACAACACAGTCTCCCTCCAGTAAACCAAGGAAAGCGTTCGAACAGACTGGAGTTAACGCGTGGGGGGAGGAAGAAACAGGTCGAGGTAAATCGACTGATAGTTGTCGGGAGCAGAGACGGCCGAGTTTCTGAAAGCATGCATCGCAGCTGAACCAACAGCATTGCCGAAGTCAGCAAAGCTCACACAACAAATTTCATCACAGAAGCAATCTTGCGCGGCATCGCCGGAAGCAGAATCGGCCTCTACCATATCGTGCTGATGGGAATGATACTCAGTCATTTCCCCATAACTATCCGACAGAGCACTATGACCATGGCCCTGATGAGTTAGAAGCTCCAGCGCATAGCTACTATTAACCAGCAATAGCATCACCAGCATCAGCGCGAGTTTGGATTGAGAGCTAAAACAAGACATCGAGGCAGAACCAGAGTACCGAGACCACAATTTGCAAGGTACCCTAAATTAACCGACCGAGCCACCAAATATTCGAGCTTAGCACCAGATTTTTATCTATAATCTGCCGCATATTCAATAAGTTAAGCAAAGGTGTATCGGGGGATATATGCTGAAAAAACTCGCCAAGGTCTTGGCTGGAATTGTTGTCACTCTGATTTTTTTAGCTGTGGCTATCTACATTGCCACTGGACCGCAGCAACCAGATGCAAATTCCAGCAGCGCGCAATGGCTGGCACCGGGCCCTCACCGTGCAGCCTCTCGCAACTATAGCTTTGTGGATGAATCCCGACCCACTGCTGAGAATCGAGGCGCGCCAGGCAAGCCCAACCGCAACTTAAACACCACTTTATGGTATCCCGAGGGCTACCCCGAAGATATTCCTGACTTGCTGCCACTTATCATACACAGCCATGGAATCCTCTCAGAGCGAACCGAGCTTGCCTATGTGGCGGAAGCGTTGGCCAGTCGCGGCTATGTGGTCGCTGCCGCAAATTATCCACTCACCTCAGGTGAAACTGCCGGCGGCGCGAATGCCAATGATGTAATTAACCAGCCTGGCGACATTTCCTTTCTAATTGATTCCATCCTCGCACTAAGTGGAGATGAAAAGCCCTTCGTTGGTGACATAGATGAAACTCGAATTGGCCTGACCGGTTATTCGCTGGGCGGCCTCACCACCTACCTGACTACCTACCATGCTGATTGGCGAGATCCCAGAATTGCGGCCGCAGTCGCCATCGCTGGGCCTTCGGCTGCATTTACTTCAGAGTTTTTCTCAACCACAAGCATTCCCTTCCTGGCCATTGCCGGCACCGCTGATGCACTAATTGAACACCGCCGCAATGCGCTGGATATTCCACAACGGTCGCCACAGAGCAGCTTAATCACCATCGAAGGCGGTACTCATTTGGGATTCACGGGCATATCGGAACCCTATCTTCGTTTCATGGAGAATCCTGACAGTTTCGCTTGCTATGCTGTACTTGGCGCACTGGATGAGGATCCCAATGAACCAATGCAACTACTCGGCGGGGAAGAAGTTGGTGTCAATCTGAATCGCGAGCTGCCAGGTTTATGTGACTATGGTTTTCCCAGCGCCGCCCATCCAGGCAGACAGCAGATGATCACGCAGTTGGCAATCGTGAGCTTTTTGGAGTCGGTGTTTAACACCGATAGTGCGACCCGCCAACAAGCGAGCGAGCAATTGACCGTGGCCATTGCAAATGATTTTTCGGAAGCGAGTTACGCCGATTAGTAGACCTGATTCACACAACAAATTGCAGTGTTTCTGGCAACAGGCATCGCTCGTCGCTGCACAGTTGTAACTGCAGCCTAATTCTCACACTGCCAGCCAGCTCGTCTCCCGCTAGTGGCGAGATCATGCCTGCTTTTATTTCGAAGGCCTCTTTGTAGATTGGGGTAATCAGCGCTGTATTGCTGTCGCTCGCTTGCAGGTTCAGCTCTTCGTGTGGCGCAGGGTATTCGACTTCGCCCAACTTCCATACGCTTTCGTCTGCGGCCAATTCAAGCTCGATCGGAACCAGCTGTTCGTTCTGCGTTCCCGGTGCCGTGACATGCCAGGACTCTGCACATTGAATAGCCAGGGAAATACTGGCGTCATTACCAATGCGTTTTCGAGCTGTAACTCGAACCGCTCCTTGCCCCGCGTATTGAATTGAATCTCGAGAACCCTCTTCTACGAGTGCTACCACGCGCAACAGACTGGTATGACTTATGGCATTGCTATTGATGTCAGTAGCCAGTGTTGACAATATGCTACGCACTATCTGTTGATAGCGTTTTTCCACAAGCGAGTCGTCAAGCAGAGCCGACCTCTGTCCAAGCTTCCACAAACCTGCAAGTACGGTACCCACAGCAGACAGAGTGGCACCGTCCGCTGCATTGGTGGAGCGTACCAACTTTGGACCAGTTTGCTGCGCTGGACCCAGATAGAGACAAGCCTGCGATTCATCATAGAAACTCTCTAGCAACGTCTCCGCAAGAGAGCCGGCTTGCTGCAGACATTGTAAATCGCCAGACACATCGAAGAGCGCAATCAAGGATTCAATAAGATTGCCATAATCCTCCAGCTGCGCCGCTATAGACACCTGCCCATTCAGATAGATACGTTGTAGTCTGCCTGTGCCATCCAAATTCTTTGTCAGCATGGTTCTGATAGCTCGCTGAGCAGCTTGCAACCAGTCCGGCCGCTCCATGACAAAACTGGCATGTATTAAGGCGGTTGCCATATGAGCACACCAGGCTACGATGAGCTT
>JANQJM010000104.1 GCA_028281635.1 Pseudomonadales bacterium
TTCCCCCGGCGCGGATGCCCTCCTTTTCGCCGGCCACTGCCGGCAGCGAGCGAACGGCTTACTTCGATGTTTTGCGAGCTCAGGAGTTACTGGAGACTAATCTACAGGAAGAAGAGGCTGCGCTGCGTTCGCTGGAGCAAACCCAGCAAAGAGAAGAAGTCGGTCTGGTGGCGATTACTGACGTCTATGACGCTCAGGCGGCCTATGACCTGGCGCGCAATACGACAATTTTGCAACGCGATCTGCTGCAGGCACGTTTCGAAGCATTGGAAGCAATCACCGGCGAGGCTCACAGCGACATTAATGAGCTGCGGGAAGATTTTCCTATCATCGAAGTCGATGGATCACTGACAGACTGGGAAGATCAAGCAGAGGACAATAGCCTGGCCATTGCCGCTGCCGAATTCACTCTCGACGCTTCAAGAAAAACCCTGAGAGCAAGAAAATCAGATCATTTACCAACCATAGCCTTCAGTGGCACATTCAACCACGACGTAACCGCACCGATTGTCAATGCGGGTATCCAGATTGGTGGTGGTGCATTTGATCGGTCTGCATTGACTCTGACCGTTCAGGTACCGCTGTTTCAGGGTGGCGCAATCAACTCACGTCGCCGACAGGCTGAGTACGATGTTATTGCGGCTCAGGAATCCCTGGAGTTCACCAAGCGACAGCTTACACAGAACATCCGCAACGCCTATCGCCGGGTGAATACTGACGTACTGGTGATTGCGCAACGACAACAGTCAATTATCTCCAGCCAGACGGCTCTGGATGCAACAGAACTTGGTGCTGAGGTGGGAACGCGTAACATCGTCGAAGTATTGTTGGCACGCCAGAATCTCTATCGTGCACTGAGAGATTACGCCGACGCACGATACAACTACGTGTTGGATTCACTGATCCTCAAGCAGGTTGCGGGTATCCTGACACCCCAGGACGTGGTAGAACTCAATCGTTGGTTAGCGGCTGCCGAGTAATCTGACAGTAAATTATTGACGCAAAAACAAAAGGGCCACTGTTATGCAGTGGCCCTTTTTTATGTTACTGAAGACCAGGTCTAGGTTTTACGCCACACTGAGACCTGACTCACGATGTATTCGTACTTACGACGATGCTCTCTGATCATAAAGGGCAGGTCTTCCTGGTGCAGCAGCTCGAAGCCAGGTAGATGGCCACCAATAGCCTGGAGAGTTGCTTCACTGCTTGCGCCATCCAGGAAATTATCCTGGCTTGTGTACTCTTCCATCCAGGTATTGGGTGATGCGATAACCAGTATGCCTCCTGTCCTGAGATAGCGATCGGAATCGACAAATTGCGCAAGACAGTCTTGTGGATTCGATAGCCGACACAGAAGGTTACTAAGCAAGACAGCGTCGAAGGCCTGATCGCTCTGCAACAAGGGGACAGCGTCCAAATTAGCCGCATCGCCCTGTACAAAATCGATATGGTCTGTAGCCAGTTGGTTTTCGATGTTGGCTACCAGATCGGTTCGATATCGACCGGTATCCCAGCGCGAATATCCAAGTTGTTTGTTGATGCGAAGCGTTTCAGCGGCGTCAATAAAGGCATCACTGTAATCCAAACCAATGACATGTTCGAAACTCCTGGCGAGTTCGAAACTGGCCCGTCCGACTGCACATCCAAGGTCCAGTACTTTTTGCGAGTTGGTGCTGTGTTCATTGAGCAGTTCAACAGTGCGGGTAATCAAATTTTGCACGCTTGGGAACTCTATCGACGAAGCGAGTTCATCATCCCGCTGCTCACTCACCGAGCCGAAATGAAACAATAAATACTGATTTACTACTTCGTCGGTATCGTACTTGTCGCCTTTCTTGGCAGCGGCGGTCGTATCTTGAACGACACGGAAACCCGCATGCTGAAAGAAGTGTGGACGGAAATGAAAACGCGACCAGATACTGGCCTCATCGCCGGTACTGATAAATGAACCACCAAGTATCATCTGATGTTCGCCGTCGAAACAGGGCGTACTGAAGTCTGTATAGTAAGGATGAATCTCAAATTCTGGCAGGGGATGGAAAGGATCTTCGCACCACTGCCAGACGTTACCAAAGCTATCGTGAAATCCCTTGCTGTTTGCCGGCAGCGCATCAACCGCAGATTCACTCCCCCAGCGCAGGTTGTGATTGATTGCTGCCGACTGTTCGGCCTGCATCACGTAATCCAGCTCAACTACATAGCTGTTAGCTGATTGCTCAACCCCTGCCTTGCCCAGCGACGAATCTCTGATGGCAAGATGCTCACTCTCCTGTAACAAACGATAAGGCAATTTCGCATCATCGAGTTCACTTAACCAGGCACAGTAAGCTTTGGCTTCATAAAAGTTGACCACGGCAGGCCAACTCCATTGCATTGGAATCTCAGCGAAGGTTGTACGGAGTTTGAAACGATGAGAACCGGCAGGCCCATCCTGTACCCAGAAAGTGGGCCATTTCACATTGCGAAACTGGCGCCAGCCCCAGCCAGATTCTGACCAGTACTTTCTTTGTTCATAGCCACCTGCCTTGACGAAGCGATGAAATTCACCATTGCTGATTAAATGCTTGCTGGCACGGAAACTATTCACCTCGCGTGAATCGCTGCCGTATTCATTGTCCCAGCCAAAACTCGGCCACTGCGCGGGTTTGCCCAGAGTTACAGTGCCTGTATCAACATCAATGAGCGCGTTGACAGGGAAGTCCCTTCCCTCTTGGGGTTCGTGATTCTGATCCATTGGTTCAGACAGCCACTCCGGCCACTGATCAGGATGCTTCACGTATTCAAGTGGCAATTCCCGGATGAGAACTGAAGACGTTTCCAGATGAATACGCTCGTGTTCAAATCCCATGGCCAAAGACCAGGCAGGAGAAGACTGTGTTATGGGTTCATCCAGCGATGGATGAGTCTTGATAATGTTCCGTACCAAGTCATAGACCTGGCGACGGTAAGCACGTACCTCACTCAGTGAAGGCCATACATCTTGTTCACCTTCATGCAAGTCATCCCAATTCATTTCGTCAACACCAGTCTCGAATAACAATTCGAACTCCTGATTAACCGGTGTATCTATCAAGTTACTCACCAGTAATTTATTGACGTAAAAGCAAACCGGGTGGGCATAGTAGAAAACCAAAGGATGGCGGGTTTTGTGATATGGCCTGACATAGAAGGCCTTGTCGCTGGCGAGCGCAGAAAACAATTGTTCTGTGAGAGCCCAGGTGTTTTCAAAATAAGCGAGAACAGCTTCTCTACCACTCGATAGATGGAGTAGTGGTAGTGAGGAATACTCCGCTGCACTATTGGCGTCAGCGTCAGTTACATTACCCTGCGCTACTGCTTGCAGGTTGTCGATTCCAGACATAGTGGATTCCTTATTGGCTCGTCAGCCTAATCAGTTAAAATTAGCGTGTTAGTTCGTAGCTGGGCTTGGTTTGTGGACTTCTTGAGAGCGCCCCGTTAGTGCTCGTCAGTTGATTAAGCTTCAGACCGACCTTAGGGGATTCATATTGCAAAGTAAATTACCTGCCGTTGGTACTACCATTTTTACGGTGATGTCAAAAATGGCTCAGGATCATGGTGCCATTAATTTGTCTCAGGGATTTCCAGATTTCGAATGCCCTGACCGCCTGAAAGAACTTGTGATTCATTATCTCAATGACCACAAGAATCAATATCCGCCCATGGCAGGAATTCCTTTATTACGTCAGGAGATCGCGAATAAGATCAGTTCACTTTACGGTTATACAGCCGACCCGGAATCCCAGATTACCGTAACTTCCGGTGCGACAGAGGCTTTGTTTGATGCCGTACAGGCCGTTGTCCACCAGGGCGATGAAGTCATTATGTTCGACCCCGCCTACGATTCCTATGAACCTGCTGTAGCAATGGCTGGTGGGGTGTCGGTTCGACTCTCACTGCGCCTGCCCGATTACAGTGTGGACTGGGATAAGGTTGCGGATGCAATTACTGAGCGCACCCGCATGATCATCATTAACTCACCACATAACCCTTGTGGTGTCATCCTCAAGAAACATGATCTCGATGCTTTAGCTGCACTCATTGAGAACCGCAATATCACAGTGCTTTCGGATGAAGTCTATGAGCATATGGTCTATGACGATCAGAGACATTGCAGTGTCCTGAGTCATCCGATATTGAAAGAAAGAAGCTTTGCCGTGTTTTCCTTCGGTAAAACCTACCATGTGACCGGTTGGAAACTGGCCTATTGTGTAGCGAACCCAAAACTCACAGCCGAGTTTCGAAAGGTCCATCAGTTCGTCACTTTCACTACTACTAGTTTTTTACAGTACGCCATTGCCGACTTTATGGCTGAATGTCCCGAGCCCGCCACCGAACTCGCTGGTTTCTATCAAAATAAACGCGACACTTTCTTTGAACTGATGCGACCCTCAAGATTTAAGCTGAGCCCTTCGAATGGTACTTACTTTCAACTCGCCGACTACAGCGAAATCAGTGATAAAGACGACATGGCGTTCGTCACTGAGCTTACCCAGGAAAAAGGAGTTGCCGCGATTCCTCTCACCCCTTTTTACCGTGAAGCACCAGGAACTTCGATTGTACGCTTTTGCTTTTGTAAAGATGACGCCACGCTGGAGCAGGCGGCTGAGATCCTCTGCCAACTCTGATCGATGAGCCAAGCTGATATTGACCTCAACACATTGGCCAGTGACATAAAACACTGGGGAGCTGAACTGGGTTTTCAGCAAGTCGCCATCAGTGACACCGATCTTTCCGATTATCATCATTCCTATAAACAGTGGTTAAGCAACGGTTTCCATGGCGCCATGAGCTACATGGAGGAAAACCAGGAAAAGAGATTACAGCCGGACCAGTTGCATCCTGGTACGCTGCGAGTCATCAGTGTGCGAATGGACTATGCGCTGGAGCGTGAGAACTCTTTGGCACCCCTGCGAAACCGCAACAGAGCCTATATCGCTCGTTATGCCCGAGGTCGTGACTACCACAAACTTATCCGCAAACGATTGCAGGCTCTGGCAGACAGGATTCAGAATGCTATCGGGGAGTTCGGTTATAGAGCGTTCGTCGATAGCGCACCGGTACTGGAGCGCGCCATGGCTGAACGATCAGGCCTGGGCTGGATAGGCAAGAACACCATGCTTATAAACAAGCGTGCCGGCTCCTGGTTTTTTTTGGGTGAGCTTTTTACTGATATTCCACTACCAATTGATTCTGCAGACAGGGACCACTGCGGTAGCTGTAGAGCATGCCTTGATATATGTCCCACGGACGCCTTTGTCAGCGCTAAACAGATGGACGCCACTCGCTGCATTTCCTATCTGACCATCGAGCTGAGAACTGCGATCCCCATCGAGTTTCGGAAAGCCATGGGCAATCGGGTATTTGGTTGTGACGACTGCCAGCTTGTGTGCCCATGGAACAAGTTCACCAGGCTAAGCGGGGAAGCTGACTTCTCTCCTCGTCATGGTCTGGATGATTCTGATCTGGTTGATTTGTTTGGCTGGAATGAACAGGAATTCCTGCAACGCACTGAAGGCTCACCAATTCGGCGTATTGGTTATGAGTGCTGGCAGAGAAACCTTGCGGTGGGATTAGGCAATGCAGAGACTTCCGAAAGAATCGTGGCAGCACTGCGGGACCGATTGCACCAGAGTTCCCCGATGGTGCGAGAGCATATAGAGTGGGCACTGCAGCAGCATGGTGAGTGACTAAACTATTTGAGAATAAAGTGCTCTCGATAGTATTTTAATTCGTTCACCGAATCCTTGATGTCTTCCATTGCCTGATGAGTACCCTGCTTCGCCAGGCCACTCTGGATTTCTGGTTTCCAGCGACGGGCCAGTTCCTTCAACGTGCTGACATCGAGATTCCGATAGTGAAAGAATGCTTCCAACTTCGGCATATAGTTCGCAAGAAATCGCCGATCCTGACAGATACTGTTCCCACACATGGGTGATGTGTTGGGATCCACATATTGTGAGAGAAACTCGATGGTCTGGCGTTCCGCTTCCGCCTCATCAATATCGGAGTTTTTTACTCTCTCGATCAACCCAGAGGCGCCATGATGTTGTTGATTCCACTCATCCATCCCATCCAGCAGGCTGGTTTCCTGTTTGACTGCGAGTGCCGGGCCTTCTGCCAACAGATTGAGCTGTGAATCCGTAACCAGGGTAGCGATTTCAATAATTCGGTCAGACTCAGGTATGAGTCCGGTCATCTCCAAATCAATCCAGATGAGATTAAGCTGCTTGTCCATGAACGTTGATCTTTTGCTTGGGTATATCGAGAACCAGGAAACAGCCGTGATTGTAGCAAAGCTCTCCAAGGCGGAATATGCCATAATTCTCGCGATATCCGGGCTGGTGAATGAGCAAACGTAGACTCAGCAAACAACAGCAGACGCGCATTAGCGCCAATCAACAGAAGCGGCTAATCGACGATGGTGCAGCTAGCACTGCCACATATAACAATTGTAATGGTCGGGTAATAAGTCACTACGGCCAACAGTTGGATGTGGAATCGCTGGACGCAGAGACCTCAGGCAGGGTTTACCGCTGTCATCAACGCACCAATTTGCCCGACCTGGTTACCGGCGACTATGTGGTTTGGGAACAAGAAACTGATGAAACCGGAATAATCCTTGCGCTTGGGGAAAGGACCAATCTCTTCAGCCGACCGGGTTTTGCAGGGAAGCTGAAGTCAGTCGCAGCGAATCTGGATGTGGTGGTCATAGTGGTTGCTGCCGCGCCCCAGGCATTCATGAACCTGATCGATCGCTATCTGGTTGCAGTCGGTGCAATTGGACTCGAGAGTATTTTGGTTCTCAACAAAAGTGATCTTATCAATGACAGCAATGCTTCCGAGTTGGAAGCACTACTCTCAGTGTATCGGGAATTGAATTTTCCGGTGTTGCGCGTGTCCGCCAAGCAGGGAGAAGGTATGGAGGCGCTGAAGGAAACACTGGCAGGAAAAACTACTGTGCTGGTTGGGCAGTCCGGTGTAGGCAAATCCTCCCTGATAAATCGCCTTGGTGGTGAGACATTGGCGGAAACCGGCGAACTCTCTGTAGCCCATGCAAAAGGAACGCACACAACTACTACTGCGCGGCTGTTCCATCTTCCCGGTTTCGATTTGATCGATTCCCCGGGTATCAGGGAATTCGAGTTGGGGCACATAGAACCTGAGCAGGTTGTGGTAGCTTTTCCAGAAATCCAGTCCCATGCTGAGCACTGCAAATTTCGTGACTGCAAACACGGTAGCGAACCCGGCTGTGAAGTGCGCGAAGCAGTGGCCAGGGGGTTAATCCATCCGGATCGCATGCAAAGCTATGAACAAATAGTTCGCAGTATCACAGCGGTTTAAGTATCCCCAAGTGATACACTTAGCGGCATGACAAGCGATCCTTTACCATTAATCATTGAACCCGAAACCCTGCAAGCACTGCTGCCAGATGACGATTTGATTCTGGTTGCAGTGTGCAGTGCTCAAATTTACAACTCTGGCCACCTCCCCGGTTCGCTGTTAATTGAGCCTGCCGAACTGGTTAGTGGTATTAAACCGGCTACCGGCAAAATACCCAGTGCCGACAGATTGAGCGCCCTGTGTTCCCGTATTGGTCTAACTGCTGACAAACAGGTTGTCGCCTACGATGATGAAGGTGGCGGTTGGGCTGGCCGTCTGATCTGGACGTTGGATGTTTTGGGTCATCAGAAGTCGTCCTATCTCAATGGTGGACTGATCGCCTGGGCGAGAGCTGGTTTTGCGCTTGATGATCAAATTCCAAGTGTTGTCGCGACTGAATTCACTGCCCACATCGATCATGGGCAAATTGCCCAGCAAGCGGATGTGCTGCAACAAATCGGTTCAGACAACACCGTGGTCTGGGACGCCAGAGCCAAACAGGAATATGACGGAGTCAAAGTCACCGCATTGCGCAATGGGCACATCCCAGGTGCAGTAAACCTGGACTGGTTAGATCTGATGGACAGAGATAACGACCTTCGCCTCAAGCCCCTCACAGAGATAAGCCAGACTTTGGAATCTATGGGCGTGAGCAAAGACAAAACAATCATCACCCATTGCCAGACCCACCACCGGTCTGGCCTGACTTATCTGGTAGGCAAAGCCCTGGGCCTTAATATCAAGGCCTATGACGGAAGCTGGTCGGAGTGGGGAAATGCGGACGATACGCCAATCGAAACCTCTGCGAACCCCTGACCCAATAGATGTCCCGCCTGTTTGTTTTTCTTCAATATCTGTTGCCGCATCATGGCCTGTCTCGCCTGACCGGATTTTTCGCCAGTGGCGCCTTCCTGAAAAACAGCCTGATTCGCTTATTCATCAAGCGATATAGGGTCGACCTCAGTGAAGCGGAAATTTCTGAAGTGAACGACTTCGAAAACTTCAATGCGTTCTTTACCCGCGCTCTTAAACCAGGTGTGCGCCCATTAGCACAGGAGTCCCATGGGATTTTATGCCCTGCTGATGGTGCAGTAAGTGAAATAGGCGCTATAGAAGAAGATAGAATTCTGCAGGCTAAAGGTCGTCACTACACAACAGCACAACTGCTGGGTGATGAAGAGATGGCCGAGCGATTTTACGGCGGCAGCTTTGCCACTATTTACTTATCTCCCCGTGACTATCATCGAGTTCACATGCCGCTGGAGGGGAAACTGGTCAAGACTCTCTATGTGCCGGGTAAGCTGTTTTCGGTAAACCGGGTCACAGCCAATAAGGTGGAAAATTTGTTCGCTCGTAACGAACGTCTGGTGTGCCTGTTTGAGACGCCGGCCGGGGCCATGGCAGTAGTCTTGGTGGGAGCCATGATCGTCGCTGGCATTGAAACTGTATGGGCCGGACAAGTGTGTCCAAATCGAGAGCGTAACATCAAGCAGACTGACTACCTGAATCATTCACCACCAGTGCAATTAGCGACTGGTGCAGAACTTGGCCGCTTTAAGTTGGGTTCAACTGCAATTGTGCTCTTCGAACCTGATAGTGTGCAGCTCGAAACAGGATTAATGGCGGATGTTCCCGTACAAATGGGACAACTCCTGGCGCGCTATTCCCAACAGGCAGAGAGCGAGCAATCAGCCGAAAGCTAAATCACAGGAAACACTAAAAATGACCCAGGATGAATTGAAGCAGGCAGTGGCAAAAGCCGCCTTTGAATATGTTGAGAGTCGATTGGAAGACGACATGATTATCGGTGTCGGTACTGGCTCCACGGCGAACTATTTCATCGATGAACTGGGCACGATTGCGCATCGACTGGCCGGGACAGTAGCCAGTTCAGAAGAGACTGCGCGCCGACTCAAAGAGCATAATATTCCTGTTTACGATCTCAATAGCAGCGGCATTCTGGACATCTATGTGGATGGGGCTGATGAATCGAACCATCACCTGCATCTCATTAAGGGTGGCGGTGCCGCGCTAACGCGGGAAAAAATTATTGCCGCTGCTTCCAGAGAATTCGTCTGCATAGCCGACGAGTCCAAACTCGTGAAAGTGCTGGGGGAATTCCCTCTACCAGTAGAAGTAATACCCATGGCTCGCAGCCATGTAGCCAGACAAATCGTCAAGCTGGGCGGCGACCCGGTTTATCGGGAAGCTTGTGTCACTGATAATGGCAACCACATCCTCGATGTCTACAACCTGGAAATCCTGGAGCCCCGCAAGCTGGAACACGATCTCAATCAGGTGACCGGTGTGGTGACCAATGGGCTGTTTGCTGAGCGCGGAGCCGATCTCCTATTGCTGGGCACAGCAAATGGAGTCGAGACAATCAAACCTTGATTAGTCTTGATGGCGGCCCTGATTGGCAGGTGGTGCCAACCAGCCTTCGGCCAGGGAGTTCTATACTCGAACTATTCCCCACGCTACAGAATCTTCGCTCCATGCTACCCAAATGGCAGCATGGAATAAGAAGGGTGCGGGGATGTGCGAAGTATTAACTCGGTTTACAGCGGGGTGACATTGTCCGCCTGGGGACCTTTTTCGGCATTAGTAACTTCCATCGTTACTTTCTGGCCTTCGTGCAACGACCTTCTTCCTGATCCATTGATTGCGCTGAAGTGAACAAATACATCTTTGCCACCTTCCTGCTCAATGAAACCGAAACCTTTCTCGTCGTTAAACCACTTAACGGTACCCTCTACTAACTCTGACATAGTGCTCTCGTGCGTTGAAATATAAAACAGGCTCTCGCGAAAAAACCTACGGGCACATTACCCGCTCGGTCAGTGTACGCCGATTGCCCCGAATTGGAAATGATATTTAACCGAAAATTGTGACAATTGCAGGACAAACACTCGATCAGCATACAAAGTACTGGTAACTCTGAAAAAATCATCTTTGTGCCCCTGCACTCGAAGTGACAGGCGCGATTTTAAAAAAGTTATTCGAGTTCAAATAACTTTCCAGGATTCATGACGTTGCATGGATCGAACGTTTGCTTGATAGATTTCATGAATGCTATTTCAGGCTCCGCACGGGAATAGTGCAGAAAGGGTTTCTTCAGTAGACCAACTCCATGTTCTGCTGATACCGAACCACCATGTCTCTGTACGATTTCAAAAACGTACTGTGACACTTTGCCGCACTTATCAAAAAACTCAGACGAATCAAGATCGGCTGGCTTGAGAATATTGAGGTGTACATTGCCGTCACCGATATGTCCGAACCAGATAATTTCAAAATCCGGATACTCTTTGCTAACCAGACTATCTACTTCTTTTAAGAATGTTGGGACTGCAGACACCTTGACCGAGATATCATTTTTATACGGAGTGAACTGCGCGATGGTTTCTGAAATGTCTTCTCGCAAGCGCCACAGATTTTGCGCCTGGGTGAGACTCTGGCTGATAGTGCCATCTTCGATCCACCCCTGCTCCAGGCAATACTCGAACAACTCCATGGCTGTTTCCAGGTCTTGTTCAGCCAGCTGCTCGAACTCAATCAAGGCATAAAATGGGCACTGACTTTCGAATGGCCGTTGCAGTTGTTTCTCTTCAATGACGTGAACCAGCGCCTTTTCTGAGAAGAACTCGAAGGCAGTAAGAGCCAACTTTGACTGAAAGCTCTCCAGTATCGGCATAGTATCAGTCATATCCTGAACACCTAATAGCAGGACAGTCGGGTCTTTGGGTGGATTCGCCAGTCCGATAGTCAACTCGACGATAATGCCAAGGGTACCCTCTGATCCAATGAAGAGATGTCTAAGATCATAGCCAGTGGCGTTTTTAGTGAGCCCGCGATTAAGATCCAACAAGTCACCGGTCCCGGTAACAACTTTCATTCCCTGCACCCAGTTTCTGGTCATGCCGTAGCGAATTACTTTTATACCGCCGGCATTGGTGGCTACGTTACCTCCAAGCTGACTGGAACCAGATGAAGCGAAATCAACCGGATAGAAGAGACCTTTTTCTTCAGCAAACTGCTGTAATTGTTCCGTAACCACACCAGCCTCACAGACCACTTGCCGATCAGCCGCATTGAAATCCTTAATTCCATTCATGCGGTCTAGCGCCAGTACCACCTCGCCATTGGTGGCAACGGCACCGCCACTGAGCCCGGTGCGTCCACCGGAGGGCACTATTGAGAAACTGGAAGTATTTGCCTGTCTAACTACTTCCTGAACTTCCTCTGCTGTTTTGGGTAGCACGATGGCCAGCGGAGCGGGAGTGTATTGACGTGTCCAGTCCTTGCCATAAGTTTGCAAGTCATCAACGTCTGTCTTCACCCATTGCTCGCCGACAATGGCAGATAAAGCCCGCAAAATTTCCTTGTTGTCGCTCGCCATAATGTCCTGAGAGAGTCCGTTAGATGGGCTAATGATTCACACAAATTCAAACGGTTCATGTTACCATGCGCGCCCTACACAACCGACCCTCTATGAACCAACCGCAAGTTACATCGTTTGAGAAAAGCAAGATTCGCTTTTTGTTGCTCGAATCCGTGCATCAAAGTGCGCTTGACACCCTCACCAAGTCTGGCTACGAAAACATCGAGTACCTGAAAACCTCACTGGAGGGTGATCGGTTGCTGGAGAAAGTATCGACTGCCCATTTCCTTGGCATTCGTTCACGCACTCAATTAACCGACGAGGTCTTCGCAGCCGCTGAGAAGTTACAAGCCGTTGGCTGTTTCTGCATTGGCATCAATCAGGTCAATCTGGACGCGGCTCTGGCCCGGGGCATCCCGGTTTTCAATGCGCCATTCTCCAATACACGCAGTGTGGCCGAGTTGGTGATAGGACAGGCAATTCTGCTGTTACGCGGTATTCCGGAAAAGAACGCCCTGCTGCATCGTGGCGTATGGCAAAAAGCTGCGGCTGGATCTTACGAAACTCGCGGCAAGAAGTTAGGCATCATCGGTTACGGCAATATTGGCTCTCAGCTTTGTGTCTTAGCGGAAGCCATGGGCATGAACGTCTTCCTGTATGACGTAGCCAGTAAATTGCCCCTGGGCAATGCGACGCAGCTGGATACGCTGGAAGAACTTATGTCTACCTGTGATGTCGTGAGCCTGCACGTACCCGAAACAACGCAGACAAAAGACATGATTGGAGCTCGCGAGCTGGGGTGGATGAGAGACAGCGCGGTCTTGATCAATGCCTCTCGCGGCAGTGTGGTCGAGATCAATGACCTGGCCGATGCGCTGCGCAACAAGCAGATCGCTGGCGCAGCAATCGATGTGTTTCCGAAAGAACCCAAATCCAATGATGAGGAATTTCTTTCTCCGCTGCGCGAGTTTGAAAACTGCATCATCACTCCCCATGTTGGTGGCAGCACCATGGAAGCACAGGAAAACATCGGGGTTGAGGTTGCTGAGAAGCTGGTGAGGTATAGTGATAACGGTTCCAGCTCTACCGCCGTCAATTTTCCCGAGGTTACCTTACCAGCCCATCCCGGCAACCACCGCCTATTGCATATTCACAAGAACGTGCCAGGTGTCCTTACTGAGATTAACAGTATTTTTTCCGAAACCGGGATTAATATTCGATCACAGTATCTGCAGACTAATGATCAAGTGGGTTACGTGGTGATGGATATCGATGAACAGTACAGCGAACTGGCGCTCAAGAAGCTCAATGATGTGCAGGGCACGATTCGTTGCCGAGTGCTGTTTTAGCTACTCCAATCAATTCAGAATCTCTGAAATTTTTTCAAACACTTCCCCCCGATACCGTTCTGCTTCATTCACCAGATGGTGACGCGCTTCTGCAATCAAGGTGGCATCTGATTGAGGAAATTTTTTAATTATCAGTTGTATGTTTCTTTTCCAGTCCACCGTGGTATCACCCGTGCCTTGAATGATATGTAGCGGCGTATCAGTAGTATCCGCTCGGTGAAACCGATTGTGGTAGTCGACCATGGCATTGATCCAGCTAACCGGGAGAACCTGACTTTGCAGTGCATCGGTGTTTTTCAGAAAATAGAGAAACTGTTCGTCGTGACTATTAACCGCGAACTTTCTTGCAATGGAGGAAATGACGTTCCTCAGTAGGTAGAAACTGATGCGGGACCAGCGCCAATTAGCTGAGTACAACAGTGGGCAAAGTAATATGTGCTGGTCGATAGCAAAACGATTTGCCAAATCATGATGTAGCAGACTGTCCATAATTATAGCCGCGCCAGTGCTCTGCCCAAGCAAGTGCCAGGGTTTGGGCAATTTCTCCTGTGCCAGGGCAAGACAGACAAGCAGACTCTCACAGTAGTCTGCAAAGGAATCGATACTGGCTACCGGACCACTGGACAGGCCATGACCGGGCAGGTCGTAGATAACGACCGACAGTCCGTTCTGCAGACAGTGCCTGATTAAGTGACCGAATAGTCCTGCGTGATCGTAGTAGCCATGGAGCAGGAATACTGTGCCACGAAGATCGGCTTCAGATACTTTGAAGTGCTGGCATACCAACTGGAAATCAGCGCTGGTAAAGCCACCAATGTGATAACTCGAAACAAATTGCTCGGCGTCGAAATCAAGCCCATAGAATGACTTGTACCGGTTCAGTAGATCGCTCGGCGCAGTGGCTTGATCGAAATCTATTGCCGCGAGTTGCTTACGCAAGGACTCCGCGTCACTGCGAGAGAACATCAGGCTGTTCTAAGCAGCCTGTTGGTAGTTTTGATACATCTCTTCCAGACTATAGACCTTGCCAATGTTGGAGATCTGCCCCGCGGTACCAAACGCTTCCAGGCGTGCTTTAACGATGTCTTTCATGGCGCCAATGGTCGGAGTCAGAAACTTACGCGGGTCGAACTCCGATTTGTTGCCAGCAAGAAAGCGGCGCACGGCGCCGGTGGAAGCCAGACGCAGATCGGTATCGATATTCACTTTACGTACACCGTGGCGGATGCCTTCCTGGATTTCCTCAACCGGCACACCATAGGTTTCCGGAATCTCGCCACCGAACTCGTTAATAACCGCTAACCAATCCTGGGGCACTGACGAAGAACCATGCATAACCAGATGCGTGTTGGGAATCTTGGCGTGGATTTCCTTGATGCGCTCGATGGCGAGGATATCGCCGGTTGGTGGGCGGCTGAACTTGTAGGCGCCATGGCTGGTGCCAACGGCAATAGCCAGGGCATCGACACCGGTAGCATCGACAAAGTCAGAAGCTTCCTGAGGGTCGGTGAGCAACTGATCCATGGACAGCTGACCTTCGGCCCCAATGCCATCCTCTTCTCCGGCCATGCCTGTTTCCAAAGAACCCAAACAACCGATTTCCCCTTCCACTGACACGCCACAGGCATGAGCCATGTCTACCACCTGTTTAGTAACCCGGACGTTATATTCAAAATCTGTAGGGGTCTTGCCGTCCTCCGCCAGAGAGCCATCCATCATGACCGAGGAAAATCCCAGCTGAATGGAGCGCTGACAAACCGCGGGCGAGACACCGTGATCCTGGTGCATCACGATGGGAATGTGAGGGAACTCTTCGATAGCAGCGAGAATAAGATGTCGCAGAAAAGTTGAGCCAGCGTATTTGCGGGCGCCAGCAGAAGCCTGAAGAATGACCGGACTGTTAACTTCATTCGCCCCTTCCATGATGGCGCGCACCTGTTCGAGATTGTTCACGTTAAAGGCTGGTACGCCGTAATCATTCTCCGCCGCATGGTCCAGTAACTGCCTTAAACTGATCAACGCCATTTCTTTTCCTCTCTTAATTCTAAATATCGCCTCCGCTGAGGCTGCATCGAAACTGTCAGGTTAGGTAAGCAATTATTTCCAACCCCGATGGGCTTGGCAATGCTTAATCAAGCGCTGCGCTGCTTGAGAATTTGCACCGCAGGCAACTCTACCCCCTGCACATACTCCAGGAAGGCGCCGCCGCCCGTCGAGATGTAGGAGATGTCTTCGGTGACGCCAAACTTATCGATGGCAGCGATGGTTTCGCCACCGCCAGCTATGGAAAAACCGGAATTGCTGGCAACAGCCTGAGCAATCTGACGCGTGCCCCCTGCAAATGATTCAAATTCGAACACGCCCACTGGGCCATTCCAGATGATGGAACGCATGTCCGCGATCATGGCCTGCAGTCTCTGGGCGGTTTCCGGCCCGATGTCCAGAATCATCTCGTCCTCGGCAATATCGGCGACCGACTTGACGGTTGCCGCGGCTGCCGCATCAAATTCCGTAGCAACCACCACGTCCGTTGGTAAGGGGATGGAAGTCTCTTCCATTAATGCCCTGGCTGTCTCCACCAATTCCGGTTCACACAAGGATTTGCCCACATTCACGCCACTCGCCAGGAGAAACGTGTTGGCAATGCCGCCGCCAACTATGAGCTGGTCCACTATCCCGGCCAGATTGTTCAGCACTTCCAGTTTGCTTGAAACCTTGGCACCACCCACGATTGCTAACAGAGGTCGTTCCGGATTGGCCAGTGAGCGCTCCAGGGCATCCAGCTCTCTAGCTAACAACGGTCCGGCACAAGCCTGCGCTGCAAACCTGGCGACACCATGGGTGCTGGCCTGAGCGCGGTGTGCCGTGCCGAAGGCATCCATTACAAATACATCGCAAAGCTTCGCGTAGGCCTGTGCCAGCTCGTCGCTGTTGGCTTTCTCACCGCTGTTGATTCGAACATTTTCCAGCATCACCAGTTCGCCCGCAGCAGATACGACAGTGGGTTCTTCCAAATAATTGGTGATCAATTCGATGTCCTGAGAAAGCAGATTACTCAAGTGATTCGCCACCGGCTGCATGGAAAACTCAGCCTGCTCACTCACTGCCTTGCCCTCTTGCGGTCGCCCCAGATGAGACATGACAATGACTTGTGCCGCAGTTTCCAAAGCCAACTTGATCGTTGGCAGCGCGGCCCGGATTCGTGTGTCGTTGACCACGGCTCCGTTGTCTATGGCCACATTGAGATCTTCGCGAATCAAAACCCGCTTGCCACTGAGATCTATATCCTTCATGCGCTGGAATGTCATCTGCTTGCTAATACCTCTCAACTGGTAATCTAGGAAAGAGTGCTTAGGTGTTTCGCCACATCCAACATGCGGTTGGCATAAGCCCATTCATTGTCGAACCACACGAGCAACTTCACCAGATTGTTGGGCGCTACACGAGTCTGGTTGAGGTCCACGATTGCAGAGCGCGGATCATGATTGTAGTCACAGGAGGCCAATGGCTCTGCGCTAACGCCAAGTACATTGCTTGGCAATGTTTCGCTGTATTGGGTCAGCGCTTCATTCACTGCATCGACACTACAAGATTTATTAACCGTTATCGTTAAGTCCATAGCTGAAACATTTACTGTGGGCACACGAATCGCTTGCGCCTGCAACAATCCCTCTAGTCCTGGCAGGATACGTTCTATGCCGCGCGCCAATTCTGTATCCACCGGGATAATAGACTGCATCGCACTGCGCGTTTTGCGCAGATCGGCATTGTGATAGCTGTCGATCACAGGCTGGTCATTCATGGCGGAATGAATAGTGGTAATAACTCCTGATGCAATCCCGAAAGAATCATCAACGGCTTTCAGGACGGGCACGATACAGTTAGTGGTGCAGGAAGCGTTGGAAATAATGGTGTCATTAACTGACAGTGTTTCATGATTGATGCCATATACGATGGTGGCATCTACATCACTCTGCGCCGGTTGCGAAAACAAGACACGTTTAGCCCCTTGGTCGATGTGACGTTGAGCGGTGGCCCGATCACTAAATGTACCACTGCACTCCAGTACCAGGTCCACTTCCTGTTCGGCCCAGGGTAGTTGGTTAAGCACCGGCTGCTGCGACACAACGATGTCATCGCCATTAATTCTCAATGCCTGGTCAGCGCATTCTACGGTTCCGAGGAAACGACCATGGGTGCTGTCGTAGCGTGTTAAGTGCGCAAGCGTATGAATATCCGCCAGATCATTAATAGCTATAAATCGCAGGCCGGCATAGTTCCCCGCTTGCAGAGATGCAACTTCATTGGTCGCCTCATAAAAAGCGCGCAGGATGCAACGGCCAATACGGCCGTATCCATTGATTGCGATGCGGTATGCCATGCTAAACAGAACTACCTGGAAATGTTTAAGTTAGAGTTACGCAGGCCTCAGTCAAAAGACTTGGCTATGGCGATAATGTTCTCTGCAGTGAAACCGAAGTGCTCCATCAGAACTCCGCCTGGTGCGGAAGCACCAAAACGCTTCATACCCAGTACCTTGCCATCCAGACCTACCAGTTTGTACCAGTAATCTTCTGCACCGCACTCTACAGCCAGGCGCTTGCGAACGGCAGGTGGCAACACACTGTCGCGGTAACTCTGATCTTGCAGCTCAAATACATCGACGCTTGGCATGGAAACAACTCGCGTGTTGATCCCCTGTTCGTTGAGAGCCGATCCAGCCTCGAGACAAATACTCACCTCTGAACCAGTCGCGATCAACAGCAATTCGGGTTCCCCTGTGCAGTCCTGAATGACATAGCCACCCATTGCGATAGCGTTCACCTGCTCAGCAGTTCTTTCGAGATGAGGCAAATTCTGACGAGAAAATACCAATGAAGTTGGTCCGACATTGCGCTCAATAGCCGCCTTCCAAGCCACCGCAGCTTCCACATTGTCGGCAGGCCTCCATACCGACATGTTAGGGGTGACACGCAGAGTCGTAAGCTGTTCTACCGGCTGGTGAGTAGGTCCATCTTCCCCCTGACCGATTGAATCATGGGTGTACACAAAGATACTGTGCTGTTTCATCAGCGCGGACATGCGCACAGCATTGCGCGCATACTCCATGAATATAAGGAAGGTAGCCGTGTAAGGAACGAAGCCACCGTGTAGTGCGATACCAGAAGCGATGGCAGACATGCCGAATTCACGTACACCGTAAAAAATATAATTACCATCGTCCCTTTGCGTTATGGGAGTACTACCCGACCAGGTGGTTAAGTTGGAGCCAGTAAGATCCGCACTGCCTCCAATCAGTTCAGGTAGTATCGCTGCATAAGCCTCGATGCAATTCTGGGATGCCTTGCGGCTGGGAATGTTGTCATCGCTGGCCTGGCATCGCTGAATAAATTCGTCTGCCTTATCGGCGAAGTAACCGGGAAGTTGTCCCTTGATGCGGCGCACGAACTCCATCGCCAACTCAGGAAACTCCTCTTCGTAAACCACCAGTTTTTCCTTCCACTCGGTTTCCGCATGAAAGCCTTTCTCGGTGCCATTCCAGGCTTGAATTATTTCCTCAGGAACAACAAACGGTGCATGAGGCCAGTTGAGTTCCTGGCGAACTGCAGCCACTTCATCTTCGCCCAGTGGCGAACCGTGGGTCGCAGCTGTGCCGCCTTTATTGGGTGAACCGAATCCAATGACGGTTTTACAGCTAATCAGGGTCGGCTTTGCAGATTCACTTTGCGCGGCGTCTATCGCCTTGGCAATCGCTTCCGGATCATGACCATCGGCACTTAGTACCTGCCATCCGTAAGACTCAAAGCGCTTGCTGGTATCGTCAGAGAACCATTCTTCTACTTCGCCATCGATTGATATTCCGTTGTCATCATAAAACACGATGAGTTTACCCAGCTTCAGTGTTCCGGCCAGAGAACACACTTCATGGGAGATGCCTTCCATAAGACAACCATCGCCAGCAAATACGTAGGTGTAGTGATCCACGATTTCATGACCATCACGATTGAACTGCGCGCCCAGAGTCTTTTCCGCGATAGCCATCCCGACGCCATTGGCCAGACCCTGTCCCAGAGGACCGGTGGTTGTCTCTACGCCGGGGGTATCGCCGTATTCAGGGTGGCCCGGTGTCGCTGAATGCAGTTGCCTGAAATTTTCCAGCTCCGACATGGGCAGGTCATAACCAGTCAGATGCAGCAGTGAGTAAACCAACATGGAACCGTGACCGTTTGACAGCACGAAACGATCCCGATTGAACCAGCTTGGGTTTCCAGGGTTGTGGCTCAGATAATCACGCCACAACACTTCGGCGATGTCAGCCATGCCCATGGGTGCACCGGGGTGCCCGGACTTGGCTTTTTGTACGGCATCCATGCTGAGGGCACGAATTGCATTGGCGCAGTCTCTACGAGATACAGCGTCGGTCATTCAGATACTCCTGTGAAACCCTATGATTCTCTTTGTAATTCTAGTGGGCCTGTGTGTCCGGCAGCGGTCGGGCCAGTAACAGCAGGTTGGGCGCTGACCCGAAATTTGAAGGCGGCTATTCTCCCGCACCAAGGCTATTAATTCCACACTCACGCCCCATCGGATTCCATCTATTCCACAAAATTTCAGCCACCAAGCTATTCGGTCGTAATGCTATGCACATCGGCGCATTTCGCTATTTCAATCTATATCAAAATATTTTGATATAGATTGAAATAGCGGCCCAGAACTGCTACTGTTGCGCCCCACTTAAGACTTGGACCCAACGCTTACTCACAATGCCCACGGCGGCCCTCAAAGACACGCCTGTTCCTATTGGCACACCCCTGGAGCAACTCACAGCCCTGCATAAGGCCCTGGCAGAGGGCCTGCGCCTGCAGATTCTGCGACTGCTGAAGAGTGAAAGTTTCGGGGTGCTGGAACTGTGCCGAATTCTCGATATTCGCCAATCCGCCCTGAGCCATCATTTGAAAATCCTTGCTACTGCCGAACTGGTTTCAACCCGCAGAGAAGGCAACTCAATTTTTTACCGCAGGGCTTTCCTGACCGACGACGACCCTTATCGCGAGATCAAGGCAGCGGTTTTTGACCAGCTCGACGAGACTGAGTTACCAAACGCGCAAGTTAGGAAAATCAAACAGATCCAATTGGAACGCTCACAACTGTCGCTGAGCTTCTTTAACAAGAACGCAGCCAAGTTTCGTGAGAAACAAGGATTGATCGTCGAACATGCCGACTATCACGGCACTCTTTTAAAGGTGATTGAGGGCCTTGGGCTTGAGTCCAACGCCTCAGTACTGGAAGTTGGCCCAGGCGAGGGGCAATTGCTCACAAAACTTGCCGAGCATTTTAACCAGCTCACCGCGCTGGACAATTCCAACGACATGCTTGAGAGATCGCGGGAAGCGATTGCTGCAATCGGCAGTGATTCAGTTTCATTTGTGCTGGGTGACACTACGGTCGCCCGCAAGAACAGGCAGCAGCATGACCTGATCATCTTTGACATGGTGCTGCATCACATCTCATCTCCGGCCAAGACCTTTAAGGATTCAGCGGCTCTGCTCAACAACGACGGCTACTTATTGCTGATTGAATTATCTTCCCATGATCAGGACTGGGTAAGAGAGACCTGCGGCGATCTCTGGTTGGGGTTTGACGAAACAGATTTAAACCACTGGGCAAACAAAGCGGGTCTCACTTTAGATCAAAGCTCATTCCTGGGGCTACGCAACGGTTTCCAAATCCAGATTCGTGTCTTTCAAAAAGAGACACCTGGTGCTTAATTACATTTAATACTTTTGTTTTTACAAGGAACACTTAATGGCTGAACCACATTTATTTACTTCTGAATCTGTATCAGAAGGCCACCCCGATAAAATGGCAGATCAAATTTCTGATGCCATACTCGATGCGCTGCTGGAACAGGATAGTGCCTCGCGCGTCGCTTGCGAAACCATGATCAAAACCGGCATGGTCATCGTCGCTGGAGAAATCACCACCGAAGCCTATGTCGATGTGGAAAACATCGTGCGTAACGTAGTGAATGAGATCGGCTACAACCACTCAGAAAGCGGCTTCGATTCAAATACCTGCGCAGTGTTGAATGCCATCGGTAGTCAGTCTCCGGACATTGCCATGGGGGTGGACGAGTCTGAAGGTCATGAACAGGGTGCCGGTGACCAGGGATTGATGTTTGGTTATGCCACTAACGAAACTGAGGTCCTGATGCCAGCTCCAATTTTTTACTCACATTTGCTGGTACAGCGGCAATCAGAAGTGCGCAAGAGCGGCACACTGAAATGGCTTGAGCCCGATGCCAAAAGCCAGATTACTTTCCGCTACGAAGATGGCAAACCAGTTGGAATCGACGCCGTAGTGCTCTCGACACAGCATCGCGAAGAGATTGCCCTGCCAGAACTGCAGGAAGCCGTGATGGAAGAGATCATCAAGCCCGTGCTACCGCCGGAATGGATCGATGGTAACACCAAGTATTTTATTAATCCCACTGGCCGTTTTGTCATCGGGGGTCCACACGGCGACTGCGGGCTAACCGGTCGCAAGATCATTGTTGATACTTACGGTGGTATGGCCCGACATGGCGGTGGTGCCTTTTCCGGTAAGGATCCCTCCAAAGTTGACCGCTCTGCGGCCTATCTCGCCCGCTATGTCGCCAAGAATATCGTGGCTGCGGGCATCGCAGACCGCTGTGAGCTGCAACTGTCCTACGCCATCGGCGTAGCAGAGCCCACTTCAGTTAGCGTAGACACATTTGGCACCGCCAAGATCGAAGACAGCCGCATCGTGGAATTGGTTCGGGAGCACTTCGAGCTAAGACCCAAAGGCCTCATCGAGATGCTGGATTTACTTCGTCCCATCTATCGCCAGACTGCCGCCTACGGACACTTCGGTCGTGAAGAGGCGGACTTCACCTGGGAACGAACAGACAAGGCAGATGCATTAAAAGCTGACGCCGGTATTTAACCGAACACATTGAACTTATTGACAGGAGCAAACCATGAGTAGTGTTACTGCAGAAGACAACGTCACCAGCCTGCACGATTACAAGGTTGCTGACATTTCCCTGGCCGACTTCGGTCGCCGTGAAATCACTCTGGCGGAATCTGAAATGCCTGCCTTGATGGCGCTGCGCAAGAAATACGCCGCCGAAAAACCCCTGGAGAATGCCAAGATTCTTGGCTGTATCCACATGACTGTGCAAACCGCCGTATTGATCGAAACACTGGTGGCACTGGGAGCTGAAGTGCGTTGGTCGTCATGCAACATCTTCTCTACCCAGGACCACGCTGCTGCCTGCATTGCGGCGGAGGGCATTGCAGTCTATGCCTGGAAAGGCCAAACAGAGGAAGAAGGCGAATGGTGTATCGAGCAAACCATTCTGAAAAATGGCAAGCCCTGGGACGCCAATATGATTCTGGATGACGGCGGCGACCTGACAGCCATGGTGCATGAGAAGTACCCACAGCTGTTGGACAATATTCACGGCATCACCGAAGAAACCACCACCGGCGTGCATCGTCTGCTGGAGATGATGGAAGAGGGGTCGTTAAAAGTTCCTGCCATCAACGTGAATGATTCTGTGACCAAGTCAAAGAATGACAACAAGTACGGCTGTCGCCACAGCCTTAACGATGGCATTAAGCGCGGCACCGACATGTTGCTTTCAGGCAAGCATGCCCTGGTCATCGGTTATGGCGATGTCGGCAAAGGGTCTGCGCAAAGCCTGCGCCAGGAAGGCATGATCGTGCGCATTGCAGAGATCGATCCTATCTGTGCCATGCAAGCTTGTATGGACGGATTCGAAGTCGTGTCTCCCTACCGTGATGGTAAAAATACCGGCGATGCGGCTGCCATCGATACTTTACTGTTGGAAAAGCTGGATTTGATTGTCACCGCCACAGGCAACGTCAATGTTTGCGATCAGCACATGTTGGCTGCCGTTAAGGCCGGCGCCATCATCTGCAACATCGGACACTTCGATAATGAAATCGATACCGCTTATATGCGGCAGAACTGGAGTTGGGAAGAAGTGAAGCCTCAGGTTCACAAGATTTACCGCAACGGAACCGAGCAGGCTGATGACTACTTGATACTGCTTTCCGAAGGCAGATTGATCAACTTGGGTAACGCCACTGGTCATCCTTCGCGCATTATGGATGGTTCTTTTGCCAACCAGGTGCTGGCACAAATGTATCTATATGAACGCAAGTTTGCCGACCTGTCTGAGGATTTCAAAAAATCCAGTATCAGCGTAGAAGTCCTACCCAAGCATTTGGATGAGGAGGTCGCCGCCTTGATGGTAGAAGGATTCGGTGGCGTACTCACCGAACTCACGCCTGTGCAGGCAGACTACATCAACGTGCCTGTGGAAGGTCCTTACAAGACCGATAGCTACAAGTACTAAAGCACTCTGGTAGCTTCCATGGCCACTTCTCTTTCACCGTTTAGTATTGAGTTTTACCCGCCGCGCACTGCGGCGGGTGAAGCCAAGCTGGATGCTGTGCATGCTGAGTTGGCACAGTTGCACCCTGATTTCTTTTCGGTGACTTATGGTGCAGGTGGTTCGACCAAGAGTGGCACGCAACAACTGGTACTCAAGTATCAGGCACTAGGCTCCCAGGTAGCGCCCCATCTTTCCTTCGGTGGCACCGATGAAAACGAAGTGCTGCAGTTACTGGAAACTTATCGTGAAGCCGGAATAAGTCGGCTGGTTGCCTTGCGTGGTGACATCCCATCCGGTGGTGGCGCGCCAGCCCACTATCGCTATGCCAGCGAGTTAGTGGAGTTTATTCGGCAGGAAACTGGAGACTACTTTCATATCGAAGTGGCCTGCTACCCGGAAGTGCACCCCGAAGCTAAGAGCTTTGCTGCGGACGTGGACTACTTTAAGCGAAAAGTAGAAGCGGGAGCCAACTCGGCAATCACTCAGTATTTCTACAACGCTGACGCGTATTTCCGCTTTCTCGATTATTGTGCCGAGCAAGGCATCGCCATTCCCATTGTTCCTGGCATTATGCCCATCACCAATTATGAAAACCTGGCGCGTTTCAGCAGCAAATGTGGTGCCGAGATTCCCTTGTGGTTACGTCGTCGGCTCGATGAATTCGGTGATGATCTTTCCGGTTTACGAGCTTTCGGTCTGGATGTGGTGACGGAGCTTTGTGAGAAGCTGTTGGCAGGAGGTGCACCGGGTTTGCATTTCTATTCCATGAATCTGTCTGGTAGCGTTACCAAACTATGGAACAATCTATCGCTCTCTGATCGGTAACACCGCGAGAACTTCTCCGCAGCATGCGAGTCACGCGTCTACACTATCCCGACAAGCTCACTGTTAACTCGACGGTGGAACTATCTGCTGAAGCCTCCCACTATCTGACGAATGTCCTTCGATTACGTGTAGGGGATACGGTAAGCCTTTTCAATGCTGAAGACGGTGAATACCAAGCCACCCTGCTGACTGCCGGCAAGAATGCAGCCAGTGTTGACGTTCAGAAACAATCCGCTGTTTACTCCGCTCCTCCTCTGGCTATCCATTTGTTTCTCGGGATTTCCCGGGGTGATCGTATGGATTTTGCCATCCAAAAATCGGTAGAACTTGGGGTGAATAGCATTACGCCCTTGTATTCCGAGTTTGGGGAAGTAAAGTTCAAACAGGCAGAGCGTCTTGCTCGCAAACTCCAACACTGGCAAAAAATTGCGGTTAGTGCAGCAGAGCAATGTGGGCGCCTGGATGTGCCGACGGTCGAAGGACCCATCGAATATCGAGAATCGTTACAGGCAGATAACAACTGTACACAACTGCTGTTTGATGCCAGCGCTGAGCTGAACCTTGGCGATCTCGAAGTTGGGGACAGCCTTGCGCTGTTTACCGGCCCGGAAGGTGGATTCTCCGCCACAGAGCTATCCCTTGCGGCGGAGAGTGGCGTCAAACTTGTGCGCTTGGGGCCCAGGATATTGCGTACGGAAACCGCGCCGATAGCTGCACTGGCTGTTTTACAACACAGGTTTGGGGATCTCTAGACAGGAATAAGTCTACAGACGAATGCTCAGGCTGCCCACACCAATTTTGGTGCCAAAGAATTCCATGCGGTACTGACTGAGTTGCAACGGATACTTACCGGGATCAACACTGCAACTTATTCCTCGGTTGGCATCACTGGATTCTGCGGCCAGGTCAATAACTTTTGGCTTTGACAGAAGTTTGCGTTTCGGATTGCTCAGCAAAGCGATTTTCGGAAACAGGCGTTGGGATTCATTCTGTTCCAGCACCAGCGCCAACTCACCGCTGCACAACTTAACCAAGGTCCCGCTGGGGTACATCCCCATTACATGAATAAACTCCACCACCAACTGTTCAGGAAATTTGAGCACCCGTTGTTTGTATAATCGGGCAATAGCTTTAGCCGGTGATATCTGGCCGTGCTGAAGATTGCTGCGGAGTAAGCGCTCGAAACAGTAAGCGAGGGTAGCGTAACGAGCCAACGAGGGAATCTGGTCTCCCTTGACTCCGCGTGGAAAACCAAGACCATCATGCCGTTCATGATGGCAGCGCACGATGCGGATGACTTGTTCGTCTGGGTCAGCATACTGGCCAAGTAGATCTACTCCCAGATCGACATGTTTGCGATAGGCGAGATACTCTTTCTTACGAAACTGTCCACGCTTGGTGACTAATCTCTCAGGCAAGAGATTCAAACCGATATCACACAGCAGCGTTCCCATGAATAACTTATCAATATCGTTGCGCTTGAGACCAACCTGTCTACCCAACATTGCTGCCCAAATTGCTGCCCGCACACAGTAGCTAAAAGTGTGACGTGGCGCTCCGTCGGTAAACAAAATCCAAATCAATGCTTGCGGATTTGCTACCAGACTTTCAATCAAGGCATTGGAGTTAGGATGTAGCGATTGCAAATCCACACATTGCCCTTCCCGAATGTTCTCACATACAGCCTGGAACTGGTCTTGCAATTGCTCATAGGTACGTACACTTTTATCAAGCAATTGCTTCGTGCTATGAGTCGATGGATAGGCGTCTCGTTTAACGTTTACGGCTGCCGCCGGAGGGGCTGCTTTGCGGGCACTACTGAGGATGGTGAGATCGGTCTTGCGTCGGTGGGCTGGTTCGGTACCTCTATTGGTATCGATGGTGACCACCTTGCAAAACTTCTGCAACACCTCGATATCTTCCACTTTCTTGATGTGGAATCCACCCATTGGAAACGGGGTTACCGACCAAGGACAATCCAACTCACAAACGAACATGCCGATGAGCAGGTCGTGGGTATCCAGGGTGATGAGATAGCCGCTACTGGCACTACTTGGTAACTGCATAAACCAAGCTTAACGACTTTTTCGCACAGTGCTTGTGAGAAAGTTCACAGTCCTGGATCTCTGTGAATCCCACGGTGTTAGCGGTAGCCGTTGGCTCCAGGCAGATGACTACAGCATTCCAGGGGCCCTGCGAAGGGTTTTCTCCAGGCCAAAAAAAAATGGCGCTCATCTCTCGATGAGCGCCCAGGTATTACTACATTAAGGGAGAGTAGTAGCGAATATTTATACCAGGTCAGTCGCCGCCCTGACCCAACTTAGAAACTTATTGAGTAACAAACTCTGGGTAGGCCTCCATACCACACTCGGCGATATCTACACCTTCTGCTTCTTCCTCTTCGGATACGCGGATACCCATGATGGCTTTCAGTGCAAACCAAACGATGGCGCTAG
The DNA here is from genome assembly GCA_028281635.1 of Pseudomonadales bacterium. Classification (GTDB taxonomy): domain Bacteria; phylum Pseudomonadota; class Gammaproteobacteria; order Pseudomonadales; family Pseudohongiellaceae; genus UBA9145. The sequence goes on from JANQJM010000104.1 coordinate 26,860, forward strand.
TTGCGAATACCCAGATGAAAATTGTCAGCATGCCAACCAGCTGTCCGCCAAAAGTAGCATCCGGATCTGACAGTAAGACGGCGAAGATACCGAAGATACCGACAGTGCCATGCACAGAAATCGCACCAACAGGGTCGTCGATCTTGAGCTTATCCAAAGTAACAATGCTGAATACAACTATCACACCACCGATAGCGCCGATGATGGTGGACAACAGTGGAGTTGGATCCGCAGGTTCTGCAGTGATGGCTACCAGGCCAGCCAAAGCACCATTAAGCGCCATGGTTAGGTCTGCTTTACCGAACAGAATGCGAGCAGTGATGAGCGCTGCGATAAGTCCGCCGGCTGCTGCTGCGTTAGTGTTCAAGAAAACGTTTGCTACTTCGTTAGCAACACCGATACCACCGAGCTTCAATGTGGAACCGCCGTTGAAACCGAACCAGCCCATCCAGAGAATAAAAGTACCAAGGGTCGCTAGTGGCAAGTTGGCACCAGGAATCGCTTGTACGGCACCAGTTGATTCGTTGTATTTGCCCTTGCGAGGACCAAGCAACAACACACCAGCCAAAGCAGCAGCCGCACCAGCCAGGTGTACGATGCCGGAGCCAGCATAGTCGGAGTAAGAAAGCTCGAAGATTCCGAACACGGACTTACCACCCCATGTCCAGCCGCCTTCGATTGGGTAGATAACACCGGTCATCACTACTGCGAATCCGAGGAATGCCCAGAGCTTCATACGTTCAGCGACGGCACCAGAAACAATAGACATCGCGGTCGCGACGAACACTACCTGGAAGAAGAAGTCAGAGGCGCCAGCATATTCACCCATGTCACCGAAGCCAGCTTCGTTAGATGCATCCAGCACTGCCTGCACTGCCGCATCGTCCATTCCTGCAACTGTGGTTACGCCGGAAAGAAAGAAACCACCGTCGTACATAAACTGATAACCACATACCAGATACATGGTACAGGCCACTGCAAACAGAGCGACGTTCTTGGTCAGAATCTCTGTTGTGTTCTTGGTGCGAACGAGCCCAGCTTCCAACATTGCGAAGCCAGCTGCCATCCACATCACCAGTGCGCCACAGATAAGAAAATAAAAAGTATCCATTGCGTACTGCAATTCAAAAATTTGGTCTTGCACGTTTACCTCCACTGTGGCCCTTGATACCGACCACTGATAGTTTGCTTAATCTTTTTCTCGTTTAGACTGCTTCTTCACCGGTCTCGCCCGTACGGATACGAATAATCTGAGACAGGTCAGTTACGAAAATCTTGCCGTCACCAATCTTGCCGGTATTAGCGGCCTTGGTGATGGCTTCCAGGGTCTGGTCAAGCAAACCTGCGCCGATGGCGATTTCCAGCTTCACCTTAGGTAGAAAATCAACTACGTATTCCGCCCCTCGATACAACTCGGTGTGGCCCTTCTGTCGGCCGAAACCTTTTACTTCCGTTACAGTGATCCCCTGCACCCCTATTTCAGATAACGCCTCGCGCACGTCATCCAATTTGAATGGCTTGATAATAGCCGTGACTAACTTCATCGTTTCGCTCCTCGATTTTTAAGCCAGTTGTCCCTGGTGTCCTGTTCGGTGTATCCGCATAGTTTCAGCGTGCCATACAGGACTTGCGACAACTTGCGCACAACACTGGAGAGGCTATGCACGCGGCGTGCCAGTTGCATTAACTCGAACTAAAACAGCAGCTTAAGGATCTTTAGTCTGATTTAGGAAAGGATGCGGGAGGTTTAACAGAGAAATCTGATCTGTCGCAGTGCATCATTAAGGGGCATGCACCATGACTGTGCGTTGAAGAATGCTGCTGGTTTCAATGTAGTTGCGGGTAAGATGGTAAAATTGCTAAGCCGTAAACTTTTAAATTCAGAATCCATGCTGAACAACGACTTTTTGCAAGAATTAAGCGAGAGGCTGGCGCGCTTGGTGCCTGCGGCAGAAGAGTTACGTGCCGATGCTCGCACTAAAATAGAGCAAACTCTAAAGCAGGCACTTAGTGACCTGGACGTCCTCACCACGGAAGAATTCGAAGCCCAGAGCCGAGCCCTGCAACGAGCAGAGCAGCGGGTCGAAGAGTTAGAGACCCTGGTGAAAGATCTGGAAGGTCGATTGACCGAGCTGGAATCCAGGCTTTAGTGTTTGGCGATGCGCTGCAGACAGTCGCTGCGCCTTAACGAGATTGCCTCCAACAAATCTTCACGCCCGATGTCTTTCCTGGCTGCGAAGTCCGCTATGGTGCGGGCTACCTTTATTATGCGATGCACGGACCGTGCGGACAGGCAGAGCTGTTCCATGGTGCTGGCCAATAGTTTTCGGAGCGACAGATTTAAGCGGCAATGAATCTCCAGTTCGTTGCTGGAGAGAGCGCTGTTAAGTTTGCAGGCACGCTCAAGTTGTCGTTGTTGACACTCCTGAACTCGCTGCTTGGCGTCGAACCACCATTGAGCGTTTTCCTCTTCACCGATGGGGTTTTGTTGTAAGAGTTCAGCCTGGGTCAGCCCTGGTAGTTCTATACTCAGATCCATGCGATCCAATAGCGGTCCGGACAATTTCCCCAGATAGCGGGACACTCGTTCGGCTGAGCAGCGGCATTCTCGTCGGGGGTCCGAGGCGTACCCGCAGGGGCAGGGATTCATAGCTGCAACTAGCTGAAAGTCCGCAGGGTAGCGAACGCGATAGTTCGCTCTGCTTAGCGTGATCTCTCCCACTTCCATGGGTTCTCGCAGAGCATCCAGAGCGCTGGGTTTAAACTCAGAGAATTCATCAAGAAACAGTACCCCGCGATGAGCCAGTGTTACCTCGCCTGGATTGGCCTTGGCGCCACCCCCCACCAGGGCAACATGAGTGGCTGAGTGATGAGGGCTGCGAATAGGACGCTGCTTAAGACTCTTTTGGCCAACCGGCAAACCTGTCACTGAACGAATAGCTGCCACTTCCATCGCTTCCGAATCGGAAAGCGCTGGCAAGAGCGCTGTGAGATTCTGCGCCAACATGGTCTTGCCGCAGCCTGGCGGCCCTACCAACAACACGGCATGCCGACCCGCGGCTGCAATCTGAATCGCTCGTTTGGCCAGTAATTGGCCTTTTATGTTCAAGAATCTGCTGTCGTCGTTTACTTCAACTTCCGTGCTTGAGCTGCAGGTCGGCTCTCCCTCAGCGCGACCCATTCGTGACAGCGCGACAAAACTCAATAAGGAACTAACAGACTCGACTCTCTCATAAGCTACCAGGTTTCTCTCCTCTGAATTCGCCGCAGGCAATACGATTGAATTGTCAGCGGCCTTGGCAGCAACGATTGCTGCCACGACTCCGCGTACAGCACGAACTTCTCCATTAAGTGCCAGTTCTCCCATTAATTCCCTTTGTTGCAGTGCCTGCGCAGGAATTTGATTGGAGGCAAGCAGAATACTGGCTGCTATAGCGAGGTCGTATTGACCACCGGTCTTGGGTAAGTCAGCTGGAGCGAGGTTGACGGTAATGCGCCGTTCCGGGAATGCCAGACCAGAGTTCAGAATAGCCGACCGGACTCGTTCTTTACTTTCACGTACTGCCGTTTCCGGCATGCCGACAATAGCGAAACCTGGCAGGCCATTAGAGAGGTGAGTTTCTACGGTAACTTCAACGGCTTCGATCCCGAGCAATGCGCGGGAAGTCACTACTGCGAGGGACACTGGTGAGACCTGTGCTATGAGATGGATTCAACACACAGTAATAGTCGATTTGACAGTTTTTGCTAAAACGAATGCAAAAAAATGGGCTCCTGAGAGCCCATTTCATTTTGTTTCCAAGTCCAGCTTATTCGCTTGCTGCGATCATATACTCCACGATGGCGCGAAGATCAGCGTCGTTGCAGTCAAAACACAGACCTTTTGGAGGCATGGTGTTAATACCGTTGATTGCATTAGCAACGATCGTATCCATGCCTTTTTCCAGACGTGGTTCCCATTCGCCAGCATTGCCTGGGCCTACCTTCGGTGCACCAGCGGCGCCTGTACTATGGCAAGCAAAGCAGGAAGCCATGTACTTCTGCTCGGCATCGAAACCTTCGCTAGTTTGAGCTAATTGCAAAGCTTGCGAATCATCCGCGATACTCGCGAACGCAAACAAGGAAGTCATCATGACTAAAATCATCTTCATGGTTTTGTTTAGCACTCTCTTACTCCTATTTCCTGAATAAATTCGATAATAAAGCTTAAGGGCTTAATTGACCCTTAATACATTCTTTCGCTATTGGGCCAACATGTAATCGACGATGGATTGCAGGTCATCATCACTGCAGGTCATGCAGATGCCTCGTGCTGGCATGGCATTGACGCCGTTAATAACGTTGGCCATCACCGCCTCCATACCCTTCGCCATGCGCTCTTCCCAGGCTTCCGCATCGCCCGGCTGGGGTGCTCCCGCAGCACCAGTACCATGACAGGCAAAACAGCTCATTTGATAGGCTGCAGCGGCATCGAATGCGGACTCAGCGGCGGCAACTTCGGTGGTTTCCTCAACCACGACCTCCTCAACCTCCGGTGCAGTCGCAGCTGGTGCTGCGGGCTCTGGAGCAGCTGTTACTGCCGCTGCTGGAGCACTGCTAGCCGAAGCGGAACCGCTATCTGCTGTGGAGCCCACACAGGGCTGTCCTGCCATGCAGACTTGCCCTACGGGACGAATATTATCAGCGGTTGATTGGGCCATGGCTGCGCTCTGAAGTAGGCTGCCAAGCACTATGAAGCCGGCCAGCGCCAGCATCTTGCGAATGGATCGGGTTAATTTCACTTCACACTTGCTCCTGTCTGTGACGCCTTAAGTATTACGTCCAGACACTCGGATTGGGTTATACCGGGATTAGGACTGCATTGCCTCTTAATCACGGCAGCCCCAAAAATGCAGGCGAATTATACAGGAATTGAGGCCGCCAGAAACCTACTGAAATGGCAAGATATTGTCGCTAAATGTGGCTAAACGCCATCGGGCGTGTCGGTAGAAACAGAGAGGTTTAGGGGCGTGCTGTGATAGAAAATCTCACCTGGATTGCTGTCTAATCCATAACCCACCACGATGTTGGCGTCGATCTCCTGAATGCCCAGATCAGCGGGCACCAAGTCGGTGGCTATGGTGATATTTTCGAAGGTCTCCAGTGTCTTGCTGACAAAGGGAACTGCCGGCAACGGATTGGCTGTCACGTCCACAAACTCACCCTCGCTATTGAGCATGAGAATCTGCCCTTCCAGTAGCGCCGCCACGACCAGGAATCCAGGTGCACCTCGGTGTCTGATGTCTACGCGTATCTGGGCCGAGATATCCAGGGAGTCTGTGGGTGCAAACTGATTACTGAAGGTCGCGCCATTATCTGCCGTAATGCCGCCGCTGAATTGTGCCGTGGTAAAGGCATTGGCCAGACTGGTGCCACTCCCCAGAGAAGGCTCACTGGGACTGGTGAAACTTGCCCGGAGTCGATAGTTGCCAACGATGCCACATTCATCCTTAACCGGAGAATCGAAGGTATTCACAATCAGAAAGTAGCTACCCGGATCGAGATTAGTGGAGAGACTAGAATCGCAGTTTGCAAAACTATTTTCGTCAACATCCAGGTATTGCAAATCAGTAGTAGCCAGGATTAAAACTGAATCCAGGAGACTGGAAGATGTGGAAAACTCCAATTGTGTTGTTTCCTCCAGATCGAAACGGTAGAGATCCAGAAAGCTGTTGTCGGTGCCACCAACAGTTAGATCTTGCACAGTACAATCATTGCCATTCAACACTTCTGAAATCTCGCCAAAAGTAAGCGAATCAATCTCGCAGTTTGACAAGCCATCGTGCAAAGTATTCACGCCATTGATGTCATCTGCCTGCAGGCTGAATAAATTGCTGATGTTTGGCGCCATAATGGCATTGTTAGTCTCCTCATGATTTAGACCGATCACATGGCCTAATTCATGCAGCGCAATCCGGCGAAAATCTAGTCCCGCAAAATTCTGTCCGAACTGGACCAGTGGCCCATCGAAAATATCAAACTCTTCTTCGGCATTAATGATAATGTCTGCTTCCCGAATATAAGGCGGCCCTAAAATCTGTGGATCAAAACGACGTACAGTAACTGCCAGCACATTATTGCCGAAGCTGCTGCCACAGAAGTCCTCATTGAAATCCACACTGCTGATACCGTTGTCCTGGCAAGGATCGGCATTGCTGTTGACAACAGAGAACTCGAAGACAGTTCTGGCATTCCATTCTTCAATAGCTTCAATAAAGGCAGTGTTCCAACTGATCTGAGTTGCTGACATACCTTCCATGTCAACGTAGTATTCCGCCTGAGCCAGAAACCATTTGGTGCCGTCGATTTCAAATCCATAAGTTCGAAAGCTTGTAAAAAACAAAGCAGCAAGCGACACCAGCAATGCTGAAGTTTTCATAAGGGGCACGATTGAAATCACAATGGGCTCTTTCATCAGGAGGATTCGTAAGTACTGCTTTCTCTTACTACCAGAACGAGTTGGACTAATATCAGTTGACAGCGACCGGCGAAATCGGGAATCACTTACAGAATAGCATTTTAACAGGCGAAAAATGCGAATCGCGTAACAGTTATAACCGGCCCATTAGCGGTTGCTAGGCTTCGCGATAAGAGCCATCCAGAATAGCCTGCCACCAGGGTTCATTATCCAGGTACCAATTGACAGTGCGGTTAAGCCCTGACTGGAAGTCTTCCTGCGGTTGATAGCCCAACTCTCCCATGATCTTGCTGGCATCGATGGCATAACGCGTATCGTGGCCAGGTCGATCGGCTACGAAGGTAATCAGGGTATTAGCCTGCGTGCCTTTGGCACAGGGCGATTCCGGAAACCGTTCTGTTAAAGTTGAGTCATTGGCGAAGCGATCATCGACTATCTCGCACAACAGCTTCACGACGTCGATGTTGGCCCACTCATTATTGCCACCGATATTGTATGTCTTACCATGCCTACCCTGCTTGATGATCAACTCGATACCCCGGCTATGATCGTCCACATAGAGCCAATCTCTGATCTGTTTACCATCGCCATAAATAGGTAAAGGCTTCCCACTCAATATATTCAAGAGGCAAAGCGGAATGAGTTTTTCCGGAAAATGATAAGGGCCGTAATTATTTGAGCAGTTACTGGTGGTGACCTTTAGGCCGAATGTGTGATGGTAAGAACGCACCAGATGATCCGAAGCTGCCTTACTGGCAGCGTATGGTGAATTGGGTGCATACTGGGTTGCTTCACTGAATGCAGGATCGTCTGCGGCCAGAGTGCCATAGACTTCATCGGTTGAGACATGATGAAAGAGATGGTCTTCCAGTTCGATCTCATCCAACCAATACTGCTTGGCTGCTTTCAATAGCGTATGGGTTCCTACAATGTTGGTATCGATAAAGGCATCGGGGCCAGTAATTGACCTATCCACATGACTCTCTGCAGCAAAGTGAACCAAAGTATCAATGTTATGTTCGCGAAGTAGTTTCGCGATTAAATCTTGATCACAAACCGATCCATGCACAAACTCAAATTTAGAATCGCCAAAAAGGCTTGCCAGGTTATTCTTATTGCCAGCATAGGTTAATGCGTCCAGCACCAGAATTTGGTCGTCTGGATTCTCCCTACGCCAGTAGTGCACAAAGTTACTGCCAATAAAACCGGCTGCACCTGTAACCAAAAGTCGATTCATTTCTTACTCCACCTACTACTATCGCGCCTACTCAGGATCGCCTTCCAGATGAGCCAGAGTCGCCACGACGCGAAACAACTCTTCTCGCCAGGAATTTGGTGTTTCATCCAGCAGCTCAGTCGCCTTACTACGGTCGAGTACACTATAAGCCGGCCGCGCGGCTGGAGTTGGATATTCGGCAGTTGTGAGACGATTGAGAGGTATAGCCTCATCAAGTAATCCGAACTCGATACCAGCTTGTTGAATGGCGACAGCGAAATCATACCAACTAATCTCATCGCCATCCGACCAATGGAAGAGGCCAAACAGCTTGGACTCAATGCATCGAAATAGAAAGTTCACTAACGAATGGGTGGACGTTGGTGAGCCGATTTGATCAGCGACTATACCTAAAGCGTCTTTCTCAGCCATGAGACGCAACATGGTTTTGACGAAATTACTGCCGTACTCAGAATACAACCAGGACGTGCGCACTATCGTGCTGGAATCCGGAAGTAAGGCCTGAACTTGCTGTTCCCCTGCCAGCTTGCTGGCACCATATACACTTACTGGATTGGTGCCGGCTTCGGTAGCATAGGGGCTGTCAGCCGAGCCATCAAAAACAAAGTCGGTAGAGATATGACAAAGCACTGCCGAATTGGAATTACACCAACGGGCCAGGTCTGCAACCACCTTTTCATTCACCCTGAATGCCAACTCCCGCTCTTCTTCGGCCCTGTCCACTGCGGTATACGCTGCAGCATTCACAATGACCGAGGGCTCTAGCTGGTCCAGATATTCTGCGAGTGCGGGCTGATTGGTCAGATCCAGATTTTCTACATCCACACAGTGCAGCTGATACTGCTCAGATAGCGCTGAGCCAGGCCAATACTGTTGCAACGTTGTGCCGAGCTGACCCTGAGAACCGGTTAACAGCAGATTGGCTGTCATGGGAAGTGGACCGCCTCTTTCAGCAATACACCTTTCTCGTCTTTGGCAGATAACAGGGGCGAATCAGAGACCAGTGGCCAGTCGATTCCAATATCCGGATCATTCCAGGCGATGCTGTAGTCATCTTCAGGATGGTAGTACTCAGTGCATTTATAAGACAGCTCGGCAGACTCGCTGATGACATAGAAGCCATGGGCGAAACCAGGCGGAATCCAGAGTTGTTTCTTGTTTTCACTACTTAGTACTTCACCAACCCACTGCCCGAAAGTCGGTGAGCTTTGGCGGATATCAACAGCAACATCGAATACCTGGCCGGAAAGCACCCTTGCCAGTTTTCCTTGAGGAAACTGCAACTGGTAGTGCAAGCCTCTCAGCGTTCCTTGCACTGAACGACTCTGATTGTCCTGAACAAACTGCCGATCGATTCCCCTATCACTGAAATGAGAAGCACGAAACGTTTCCATAAAGAAACCACGATCGTCACCGTGCACGGTTGGTTCTAACAACCAGACATCGGGTATTGCAGTTTCATTGATTTTCATCGTGAGGGGATCAAGTCTGACGCAGCAGTTCCAGCAGATACTGCCCATAGCCACTCTTATCGAGTTGTCTGGCAAGCTGTTCGAGTTGACCGGCATCGATAAAGCCTTGTCGGTAAGCTATTTCTTCAGGACAACCAATCTTCAGTCCCTGCCTCTCTTCTAAAACCCGAATAAAGTTTGCAGCATCTAACAAGGATTGTATGGTGCCGGTATCGAGCCAGGCAGTGCCGCGATCAAACAGTTCAACTTTTAACGTCTTCCGCTCGAGATAGACTTTATTGACATCAGTGATTTCCAACTCACCACGGGCAGAAGGTTTGATCGATTTGGCGATGTCAACAACATCGTTGTCATACATATAGAGGCCGGTCACTGCGTAGTGGGATTTGGGATTTTGTGGCTTTTCTTCCAGGTCGATGGCGTGACTGTTCTCATCAAGTGTTACTACACCGTATCGCTCTGGGTCGTTGACATAGTAGGCAAACACACAGGCGCCTTCTGTTTGTTGCACCGCACTTTGCAAAGTGTCTTCGATGCGATTTCCATAAAAGATATTGTCACCAAGAATTAAGCACACGCGGCTATCGGCTACGAATTCTTCACCAATGATAAATGCCTGAGCAAGCCCTTCCGGTTTGGGTTGTACCGCATAGTGAATGTCCAGTCCCCATCCGGCCCCGTCGCCCAATAGATTCTGATAGGCCGTACTGTCTTCCGGCGTTGTGATGATCAATATTTCTCTAATACCAGCCTGCATCAAGGTAGCAAGCGGATAGTAGATCATAGGTTTGTCGTAGACAGGCATGAGCTGTTTGCTCACGGAGATAGTCATAGGGTGGAGACGGGAACCGGTGCCGCCGGCCAGAATAATCCCTTTAGTGGCTTGGGTGCTTTGGCTCATGGAGAGGTGTATCCGAGTTTTTTGTATTCGTACGTCAGGCTGGATTTACTCCAGACTCAGCTACAAGGCTGCCAGGATCGCCGGTAACTCACTCTGGAAAGTGCGCCGCGGCTGAAACCCCAATTCAGCGCTGATCTTCTCATTGGAAGGAACCGGGCCCATGCCCTGCCCTGTGAGATTGCGATATGTGCGCAGCCCCAGGTCATTGTTCCAAAAACCCAGATTATTGGCGATCTGGGCCCCCAACGAGGCTGCGTAGAATACCACACGTGGCGTATGCCAACCCGGCTTTTTTCGACCCAGAGCCTCATAAATGGCGGCTTCCAGGTCATTCGGCGTGTACTCCTGGCCGTCACTGACCAGGTAGATGTGGCCGCCACTTCCCGGGCTCTCGGCCAGCAGCAAAGCCGCCCCACAAACATCCTGCACGCTGACTAGAGGGAAGGTATTTGTCAGACTAGGCAGCGGTGGTAACCCACCCCCTCGTATGCGACGAATCATGCCCGCAATATTGCCTTTCATGCCAGGACCATACACATTAACCGGACGCAGAATTGCGACCTGAAAATTCTCATCGGACATCGATAGCAGCAAGTCTTCTGCTTGCTTCTTATATCGAGCGTATTTTGAATCTGACGTCGATCCCTTACTTAGGAACTCGTCTGCGAGGCTACTGCTGAAATATATGAAATTGCTAACCCCGTTCTTCTTCGCCGCATTAGCAATCGATTCCGTGCCTTCAACTATGATTCTATTAAGATCGTGTTCGTTGGGCTCACCTGCATGAGCAATGCTGGCCAGGTGGAACAATACATCCACTTCCTCACAAACCGCATCAGGTAGCCCTGTGTCAGCAAGCTCCGCTCGATAGATTTCAATGCCGCCGGCACATCGCAATGAGTCGTCGGAAGAAGAAGGTCTCAACAAGGCGGTAACACGGTAACCAGAGTTGACCAAAAGCCTACAGAGATGGCCCCCAACAAAGCCAGAAGCACCTGTAACCAATGCTCGTTTCGCACTTTCGTCCTCTCTGCTAGAAGGTTCCATTAGAACCAGCGCCAACCGTAGGTGTTAAAAAAGCGTCTAGCGGACTGGATAAAAAGACCTATATGTTTTATTCCTTTTCGCGCGGAATTTCCTCCGTGATGCACAATCTTCATTGCAGGTAAATAAGCGAGTGTATTTATTTCACTTAATCGCATGGAGAGATCAAAATCTTCGAAATATAAAAAATAATCTTCGTTAAACCCTGCAGCTTTTTGTAAGGCTTCAGTGCTACATAACATGAAGCAACCACTAATGATTGGGACATCTTTTGTTGGATGCTCTTCGCTAAGATCGCGCATCTCAAATAGTGCTAATCGCTTATTAAATAAGCTCCTAATACCTTCTGGCATAAAGCCTCGGAGAAAAAAGTCGAAAACCGTGGGAGAGTGCTTACAAAGGTATTGCTTTTGTCCATTCTTAAACTGAGCTTGGGGACTTACGGCGGCCACGTCAGGATTGCCCAATAGATAGTTAACCCCTTCATTCAGTGCTCGTTCTTCGACTTCAATGTCGGAATTCATTATCAGAGAGAATCGTGCTGTGGATTTCATGATCGCCAGATTATGTCCAGCACCATAGCCCACGTTACCTTGCCCCTGTATCAATCTCAGCTCACTGCGAAGTGCCAATAGTTTCGATTGCTGGTTAGTAAACTGTTGTAAGTCAACTTCGTTATTTTCACTATTGTCGATGATGGTGATTGTGGAATTTAATGAATCGTCATTAGAATCTCCGACGACGAAATTTTCGAGTGCGCTAAGAAGTGAGCTCAGCGCACTTTCCAACTCACCTTCCTTTGAGTGGTAACTGACAATGCTAATTGAAAGAAGGTTTTCGATAGATGCGGTCACGAAGTAGTTTTGCCACCCGTCAGGCAACCTGAATTGATGTTGTTATGGGTGCATTGTATGCGAGCGGAGTGTGACACAGCCAGTTTTCATGATCTTGCCCTTCTTTGCGGTGATCGAGCTAATCTAGGAGGAAGTAGAGGGGCGGTAGGTGCGGCAAATAATCAATCATTGCTCAACGAGGCGATCACCGAAAGGTGTAGACACCACGCGCATGCCAGGAGGAACGTCTTCCGGAGGAATTCTGCGGGGCTGGAAACGTGTAGTTGAAGTGGCTTGATTCGACACCGCCGCGCGATTACGCTCCCGCAAGGCAGTAAACGGATTGCGAGGGGCATCACTTTGTGCTTCAGCATCAGCTCCTTCAATCACCTCTCCTGATGGCTCAGCGTGTACCGGCTCCGTTGCAATAGCAATCGCATCAGCCGTGGTAAGGCTTAAAGAAGAGATATTGGTAGTGGAATCACAACTAACTCCTTGATCCGGGAAATCGCCACAAGGAACGGATGTGGGAAACCTGATAGCAACGTGTCCCGCCCCATAATTTACTACCGCATACAGTTCATGCCCTGGTATGGCGTTGATCCCTTCATGTAGCGGTACTCGCACAACTTGCCCATTCAAGTGCCGCAATAAAGCGATTTGTTTGTTGCCGATATGAGAAGTACCTACCAACGTGAATGTGGGTGCTGCCTGGGTGTTGCGGGTTCCGCGACTACTTGGCGTAATCTGGCCTGAAGTAGCGGTATTATTCGGAGTGGAATCCAAGTTTTCGAATAAGCTGAATAATTCTGGCGCTGGCTGATCATTTTGCGCTATCAATAGACTTGGCACGATAGCAGCGACAATAAGCACCGAAGATGGAAATTTCATTCTATGTCTCCAGAAAACTCCAGAAATTACCAAAGCCGCCGAACCTGACTTTGCTAGGTGAAAGCGCCTCTATAAACAATTGGACGATATAACACGAAATAAAGTTCTTATCGCACTAATGCAGAAATGGACTGAGAACATCATAATATCCCCTGCTTTCTATGGATTCCCATGCGCTACTGGCTCTATAGCCAATGCAAGCAACGCCTCATCGACAAGCTTCAAAATGCTAGTAAGATGCTGCCCTAAGCCGTTTCCTACCTTTGGGTTTCCATTGAACACACTGTCCCCGATTCTAATTAGAGGAACTCCATCTATCGAGCTGAACAATTGATTCGGATTGCGCACGTACGGGCGATAGATATAAGGTGGCTCAATAGTTGTCTCTTCATTTGGATCGATCCTATCAGAGAGATAAAACAGCAGATCGACAATCCCAGTATCAAGGCTATCCAATTTTCCTTGATTTTTAGTTAGGAATGCTGAGAGTTTCTCAGGCCGGTCTAACTCTGAATTTAGAAAGTTGAAGCCTTTGTAATCCAAGTTAATGATGAGCAGGATTTCGTTTATGTCTGGGAGCAATTTACCTGGCCAGATATAAACCAAATTCTTAGATTGAAAAGATTCTACCAGCTCTAAGAGTTCTCTATATAGGCCTAGAGGCACTTTGGTAATCTTAAACATAGAGGACAATACCGGCTTATCCTTAATTTTAGGATAGGCATAGCCGCCTGCGAATTCCAAGTTTACATGAAATGAGAATTCAGAATTTGTGCATTCTACACCAAACTGACGAAAGCTATCGTAGGAGCCCGCTGGTATATTTACTTCAAAAGATTTTGTTTCATCTTTTTGCGATTCTTGTTCAGCAGAAGCAAGTCTTCTTCCTGTTGCATCCACGACTAAAGTAGCTCGCGCTTTCTTTAGGAAATCCAAACTGTACTCAGAGTCATATAGAAACTTTATTCCCAGATCCTTATTAGAAGCTAGCAATAGTAGTTCCAACAACCCTACTGTTGTCCCAAGGAACCCTTCCTGACCAAACTCACTTAACAAATCGACTACTCTGGGATCAATTACTCCTCGCACCAGGCTTACTGGCAGATGGGTAAGCCAGTGTCTCGTGTATGCTTGTCTCCTGTGCGACGCGGATGTGCGATTGTCAATGACAAGAATGTTGACCTTTTCTCCCAGCGCAATCTTCAATGAATTCGAGAACGCAAGTCCTGCTGGCCCACCTCCTAACACAACAATGTTAAGGCCAGTATCCGAAAACTCTGAGACCAACGTTCCTTCAAGGTCATTATCGCCAATATCAAAAAAGCTGTCTTGATATAGCACATGTCCAACATCTTTGGATGTTTGCATTGCGTAATTCCAGCGTTCTCGTAAATCCGTAATTCTAGCGAGCTCCATCAAAAGGTTATCTTCCACGGTGCGGGTATCGGAACCAGGTCCAGAAAATCGGTCGTAGCATTGAGCTCCCAAACTTTCACTACTTGTGGTATGAACATCTTTTGAAAGTAAAAATTTCCCATCTATTGTGGTGAGGTATGCCCAGCCTTTTGTAGCTTGTTGGATCGTGTTGGAATACGCGTTTGGCGCGCCTTTTAGCCATCTCGCTACGAATTTGGAGGGCTCTTCAATAGGCCTCTGAGCGGCTTCATTAATCAGGATTCGCCTTGCTTCTATGTGCCCTGGCGCAGTTGCCAGCAGGTTTCTTGTTGAGCTTATAGCCATTTGTTCATTGTCGTATTGAATCTGGCTCCTAACTGACATTGATTCAACCCATTCAATCTGCTTTGGCAAACAGCATGTCTGTAGATCGTAATTTTTCTGAATAGTTTCGCGCGCATTCCTACCGAGTTCATCACGAATCTTTTTATTCTTTAGTAGATATAGTGCTTTTTCTGCCAACAGTTTATGGTCAAAAAAGTCACTGAGCAGACCGCTTCTACCATCATCAATGACTTCCTCAACTGGGCCTGTTTTGCTACCTATTATCGCGCAACCCGTACTCATTGCTTCCAGTAAACTCCAGCTTAAGACAAAAGGGTAGGTGAAGTAGATATGCACCGTAGAAACTCTTAATACGGAAAGGTAATGCTCGTAAGGAACGGTTCCCAAGAAATGAACTCTCTCCCAGCAAGTGGAATCCATAGTCGAGTGTAACTCTTCCAGCAGAATTGACCTCCAGCTCTTGCCAGAATTATGTGCCACAGCATACCCTTCGCTATCATTACCGATAATTAGAACTCTGGTTTCAGGTTCGCTCTTGAGAATTTCTGGTAGAGCTCTCATAAAAACGTGGAAGCCCCTTAAAGGCTCAAGATTTCGATTTACGAAAGTTATGACTTTTTCCTTCGAGGTTAACTTTATATTGCCATTTATTGTTATTGAGGCGTTTCTGTCAGGCTTAATTAGGTTACTATCAACACCATCATGGATTACTGAAATCTTGTCTCGAAAAGAATCTGGAAAAGTAGACCGTTGCCAATGCGTTGGGCTTATACCGCCATCCGCAAACTGCATGTGTAAGATATAGTTAGTATTCTTCAGATTGACGCGACAGGAGTTCATCAGGTCATTTTTGTAGAACTCACTATCGAATCCAACATCCAAACCATGTGAGCTATAGAAAAATTCACAATAGATCAATATTTTAGGCTTAGACCAAACTTCTTTTAGAAATAAACTCTCCCCCCAACCAGGATGAACTAAGATCACATCTGGCTCAAAACCCTGCTGTTTCAATTGGAAAGCTTCCTTAACGCAACCAATTCCGCGAATTACTTTAGACTCAAAGTCAAGTAACCATGGGTGTTGGTTTTGCGTATTTCCGCTATCTAGTGAGTATTGCACATAGTTAAGACCTGATAGCTTCGCTTGCTCTGGTGCTCTGAGGCCAAGAGCTACAACATTGTGCCCTCTCTTAACTAGTGCGGGTGCGAGATACCTAAACTGACCAGGAAAATGTTGATGAATAAGAAGTATGTTCATGCAATCGACTAGTGATGAAATCCGAGCGCATTCGCCAATCAGCTACACCGCTACTATTGAACGGTCTATACACAGAATGTGAATTGCTCGAACTTGAATATGCACGCTATCAATGAGCTATTCTAGATTGACTTAGAGCAAATTACTCTTAGGTGCGAATTTCTGGTTCTACAATGGTTGGATTGTATTGACCATAAAATTATGAGGCTATTTGTAAACCTTTTAGCATGGGGAGGTATTTATCTAAAAACTTCTTAGCTTCGGCTTCCAAATCTTTCAAGGATTCTTCAGGATTGGTAAATGATACTCCTTCTATAGTCATAGAAAAATTTTTGCCTTGCTTAGACAGGATTTCAACAACAGCTTTTGCAACATCTATCGAAGTCTCTGCACCATTTTGATAGACCAACAGACAAAGCTGATGAAAAGATGACAAGTTAATCCCGCCTCCCGTAACTGGGCTCGCGAGATGCGCTACGCTCGCGTCGCTTCGTGATCTTTGCATTAGATAGTGATTTAACGCAATAGTATTATTTTGGCATTGTTTGCTAAGGCTCAGATCTTGTGCAGGTGAGATTGCCCCTGTTGAGTTTAGCATCATCAAAGCTTCTGCGACTTCTTTGACTGTAATTGTTTTCTTTACAGCCTTCACCTGACTAAATAAGTCAGCAACCGAAATTGGGCTATAATCAGACATAGCGTCAACTAGGGGAACATAGAGATCTTCATTCATTGAGATTTCACCCAATTGAGTGTTTAGTTTCAATGAAACATTATCCTTAGGCAATATGAGAACGAATTTTTGATCGATGAGGGCTTCTGATCTCTCCAAGCTTGATAGTCTTCTCAACCCTTTTATCCAATAGTCGCGCCTGAATCGTTTATTGACGATAAAATCTCGTGTTGTTTCCCTCAGAGTGTTATCAGTTATACCCTTAATGAAATTTATCTGTTCCGGACTAAGATTTATATTATCAATTTGATCTAACACATTCGCGGGACAGGCGAAACTAAGCTTCGCAGGCTCTAACAAATTGACTACCGAACTGAAGTGCATCGGATGCCACTCCTCGTTGAAGTACTCGTGTGCCAAATATCTTCTGTCTTTTCCCATCAACTCTTCAATCTGACTGACAACAGCTGGATGGGCCCGTGCGAAGGCTGGATTGGTTTCGATTAGTCCTTTAGCGAATTCAAGTGAGTTTTCTATACGCCTTAATGTTCCTTGTGCGACTGATCCGTTAATGTCAGCGTGATGTTTCATTAAGTACCTAACTGGTGCGAAGCTTGACCAGCCTGGAAGACTGTTATAGCAAAGGTACAAAATACCGCCCGCCTTCAATTTTCGCCTGACGAAATCAACTATTACGTTTCTATTTTCGTCTGATATCCAGCTCCAGATACCGTGCAACCCAATGTAGTCAAAATCTGGCAGATCTCCTCGTGAACAAAATTCAGAGAATGATTCCTCAAACAATTTGGCATCAGATGAAGAGATATCCGCAAGCTCTTGAGCAAATCCCGCTTGCGTAGGCATAAAATCTGTCCCCCACCAATTGGTAGTTGTGTTGGCGGCGGCGTGTATATTAGTACTGAGGCCCTGGCCATATCCCAATTCACAGGCAGCTTCTATTTTTGGCGGTCTTATGCCGTTGTTTAGCAAGGATAAATTACATCGCAACGGATTGAGCTCTGGATAGTATCCGGTCGTGTAATCTACTTCGGCGTTATAGCCAGCAGTCCAATCTGTCAAACTAAATCTCCTCTCTATCTATTCAACTCGTTGTAGATTTCTAATAAAGATCAGTCAGCACAATTTTCGTGCAACTCATCTCCTCTAATTTTAGGGCAGAAACAATGGGAATGATGTTCATCCCGATATTGAAATTTAGGATGTGTCCCATCCCGAGAAACTGATCGAATCCTGGTCAGATAGAATACCTTCTAAGTTTCGTCTCTTAGCTTCATGCTCATTATCGCGTTGCCTAATGTATTCTGCCCTTTTTCCTATTTCCTTAGTTCTTATAACAGAGAACATGTGGCCATACACAATTGGGAATGCAAGGCATGATTGTAAATTTTCCAGCTTGTTCGGTTCCAACGCGTTAAAAGCTTCCCCATCTATTTTAAACAACCCCTCTAGTCTTAGATTTTCTACTTGATTTTTGTCAGTGACAGTGAGCTCCCAAGGCGTTAACAAATTTTCTTCCGCCAGTACATTACAAGCCAATCTTGTTTTTGATCTTTCATTTTCACACAGGTTCAGTGTTCTTAGAATCTCAGCTACCTCTGTAGAGAGTTCACCTGAATCGTCAAAAATCCGATTTCCTACAGGTTCGTCCGTCAAATACGATTCGTTAACGCAGAAGACAAAGTGGTCTTTCTCAGCGTCTTTAATCAATCTAAATGGAAAGCTTCTGAAACCGGTGGGTACTACATTACAAAGCCATTTGTTCTCTGAGTCAACAAAAACGTTTCTCCTTCCATCAATGCTCAACAGAGCAACGAGTTTATATTCACCATCTTCTACAAAAAAACCTAAAGGATAGTACGGCAACAGAAACGGAATCTCCGAACCTAGCACTTCAACTATTTGTGTGTTTCTTGCAAATTCATAATTGGAACTCGCAATCCAGCAGTAATTTTTGTGTTCTTCTTTAGAAATTGCTGCCCAGGTATTCATAACTTATTCTCAATTTGGAAATCAATTGAAGTTGAGTCTGATATCAATTTAGTTGTGTCCTGTCACATGAATATTTTAATAGAGGTATTTACTCACCGCTAATTAATTGCATTGTAAAAGTCATTCTTGAAACAAGCTTTTGGTTTGCGGGGAATCGCTAGACAGCAACTAAAACGAATTACTTGTCGCCTTCACTATCAACTCTCACCACAAATTTAGGTTTCTTATACACAATAAGGAAGTACAAAAAAAGGGCGCCTTCTTATGAAGGCGCCCTTTTTTGGGTTTCAGACTAAATCAAAAATGATTTAGCTAATCACTTGTTTTAAGTGAAGGAGACAAAGTCGGACTGGGCGAACGCAGCAGCTACTCCAGCCAGCGTAGTGACGTTGGAGATGGTAGCAACCAAAGTCTCAGTGCCGTCAGCACCCATATCAGTAGTATGGATAATCCTAACAACATTGTCATCGCTATCATGATAGACAATCAAACCATCTTTACCGTCAGATGTGATTTGTCCAGCAACAGCCGCACCAGCAGCAGCTTCATTAGCATAGCTTGCGCCTGTGAGAACCATTACGTCGTAGTCGGTGCCCGCAGTTGCTGTGCCGATCGCGCCCTCAAAATAGGCATCGATACCATTAGTGTCATCACCACCCAGAGTGAATGATACATCATCGAAGCGAAGATCATCACCACTGGAACTCCAGTCAGTAATTGTGTCTGGACCACCAGCAACGGTATCAAACTGAATTGTGTCCGAACCAGAACCTGAAGTGATTGAGTCAGCTCCCGCTCCTTGAACAATCGTGTCATTGCCCGAACCACCGGTAATTGTGTCGGCACCACCTCCACCATTAACTGTGTTGTTACCGCCGCCAGTAGTGATGGTATCTCCGTTCGCGCCGCCAGTCAGGACATCGTTACCTGAACCACCCTTAATTGTGAGTGTGCCACCAGTTGGTGCAGCTGCAATATCAAGGATGCCTGTCAGAGCAGAACCGTCAATTTCAATCGCTGAAGTTGAAGCAGACAGGGTTGCATCAATGTCAATCTTGGATGAACCGGTGAAGGTGACCTTCTTAAGAACATCTGTTGCTTGCGAGAACAAGTCAGCCTGTGAGTTAAGCCATGTTCCAGAAGCAGTAGAATTGACTACGATGTTCTCAATACCGGCAACGTCGATGTCGTTGTCAGAGAACGTATAGGAGCCGTTTCCTTGAAAGTTCAAAGTAACTGTATCCGAGGAACCAGTGCTAGTTTTCAAGCTAATCGCACTAGCTGCCTTGTCAAAATCACTAGCACCATTAGAGATCAATGTAATAGATGGATTTGCAGCCAGATTAGTAACCGTCAGCGTTTGAAATGTCGCTGTGGTACCACTGCTGGTTACGGTAAGAGACGCAATGCTTTGTGCTTTGTCGAAGTCTGCACTAATGTCCGCATCCGCTCCGGCAACCAACTGCACCAGCGCTTCAACATTGGAAACAGTTGCTCCGAAAGTACCTGCTGAAGTCAGAGTATCGGTACCATCGCCACCATCGATTGTATCGGCCTGGGTAGTAGTTCCAACCGTGATGCTATCCGCGCTCGCAGAACCGATGAAAGATACATCGTTAGCGGTAGTAGCGGCTGAGATAGTAGCAGTCAACCCTGCACCCAACGCAGATGCATCAATAGTAGTCAGAGTGCTATCGACCGAGTCTAACGTAAGAGCCTGGGTACCCATCACCGTGAGTGTAGTGAAGTCAGACTGATCACTGTTTAGAGAGTTAAGTCTATTAGCGGAAGAGCCCGAAGAGTTAACAACTACAGTCTCAACACCCTCAGTTCCTGAAGTATTACCAAGAGTAACGTCTGTGGCTGTATTGTTAACGCTATCCAGCAATACTGTTACGCTATCCGAAGAACCGGCAAGGGCAGCATTTGTAAAAGTAACATCAGTGTCAACGACCGTATTGCGGATACCAATGGTCGGCAAAGATCCGAGGTTAGTTACATTAACGGCTTGAGTTGAGCCATCGTTCCAAACCTGTTCAATCCCTGTGATATTTGCCAAGTTGGCATCATTGGTAGCAGTACCGAAGTTCTTTAGCAGGAAAACTTCAGTATTGGCAACAGTCGCAACAGGGCCAAAATCACCAGTACCATCGAAAATAATTTCTAATGTATCAGTGCCGCCCTGGCCATTGATATTATCGCCAGCACCCAGAGTGGTTTGACCTGCCGTTGAGCTAACGACACCCTTGACAGTGTCATTACCAGGAGTTCCAGATACGGTGTCAACGGAAGAAGTAAGAGTGGTCGTAGAGCCAACACCTGCATTGCCGTCAATTTCTGCTTTTGCAGAATCAACAGTCGTATCATCACTAGTTACACTAGCAATGGCAGTTTGGAGAGCACCAAGATCACCATCTCTCTCTTGAGTCACCGTGTGATGAATCGCTACTTCAGTCTTGTTGTTGAAGTTAGCAGCAGAAGTACCAAAAGATGCATCCGTCTCACTAGTTGCGCTCAGGAAGCTCTGTGCTTCAAGAATCAGGTCAGCAAAGCTGGCCCCGCCGTTGATCAGGCCAACGGCAACAGAAACACCTTCTGCCAGAGCGTCTGCAGACGCTTCGGGAACAAGGTTGCCAAGCCACTCGTTAGCAAATTCTTCAGCAGTTTGGAAAGAGGGGTAGAGAGACGTCCAAGTATCACTTGTCGTCAGGTTTGCAGCAACGTCAGCTAGCGTACCACCGCCGTCGACAATTGCTACCAGTTCAGTCAATAAAGTTGTACCAGGAGCCGCGTCGTATGCCGTGACTACCAGTTCAATAATATCGTTCCGGGTTTCAGCTGTAATAGCCATTCATTAACTCCTTGAGATCGATTTCAATGTTTTTTCCGATGTTGAGACGGTCCAGTTGACTGGCTTCTCACTTTCCTGGAGAAGGCCCCTTGTAACTGGCACCTGCCCCCATCATCGGATTGCTAGCATAATCAAAGCACTCCGTACCCCCTGTGATTGCAATCACATGGGAATGGATTACCTCGAAAATTCTGTATACCACTTAATTCTTGTTTCAGCGGTTTCCTGCTTTTTTAGAGTGCAAAGCACACACACAGGTATCCCGCCGACACGGATAGGTATCGGCGGGATGTTACAGGCACTTTACCCCTAAAACAACAGATGGCGAAAAAAAATCAACAAAATTAGGTAACTGGCTCTTTTTTCAATGAATTCGTTGCCAAAAAAGTGTCAAAAATGGAGGGTTTTTGTGCGGTTTGGAGTACTTGTATCCTGTGCGGAGAAACAACGGAAAATTTGGCGTTGAAATCCGAATTTTCCCCCAACTATTCGTGGGATCAGAATCGCCAACTCAAGCCGATTTCCAGGGATGTATCTTCCGTCATGAACAACTCTAGATTACTGGCTTGATCCTGAT
>JANQJM010000151.1 GCA_028281635.1 Pseudomonadales bacterium
GTCAGCAGCTATTCGATGCGAAACAAGATGTGCTACAGCGATTCAAGGCTTTGTTCGAGGCCAATTTTGATCACTTGGTAGTCGAGAAGTCCAAACAGACCAGTGTGCTTGACTACAGTAGTCTGAGCCTGGTGCAAGAAGACGATCTGGAAGCCATTATCGCAATGGAAGGCATGATCGCTCACGCCAGAAACTGCGATATCCATCATTACCTTTGTTTTACCACCAGACTGGATTCCATGTTTTTCGGCACCCGAATCGACGAATCCAATAATCCCATGGATCCGGAACAGATAGGAGAAGCATTTAAAGATGCTCTGCAGCCGGTGGGCTTAAAGCCGAATGGGCTATTGATGGTTTATAGGCAATTCAACAGCAAGGTCTTTCACGAATTGGAGACCGTGCTTGAAAAGGCCAATGAAATCCTGATCGCTCACGGGATAATGTCCGATCTCGATATCGCGAGTCGCCAGAAAGAGGAGATTAAAGGCAAACGTAGCAAGCCACGTCCAAAAGTTGATCCTGTTGAGCGTGCTTTTAGTAAAGAAGAGTCCTGGTCAGCAGGTGAAGATAGCGCCGATGGATCACAGCAACTTTTTTCCATGATGCAAACACTAATGCGCAGCATGGGAACAAGCGCGGCGCCTGCTGGTACAGCAAATACACAGGGAATTGCTGCTGAGGGGCAGGGTAACGATCAGGGGGCTACAGCGGCGATGGCTGGCGGGCTCCAGTCGGGAATGATAGTTGGTGGGAGGCAGGTTGAATTACTTGCAACCGACAAATTGCTTGGTCTATTGGAGCGCCTGGAACAGGTTGATAATCTCGAAACCGAGTGCCGCCAAAACATCACCGAGTCAATTGGAAAACAACTGGAAGCGGACAGTGATGACAACACTTTGCAAGCCATTGACGGGCAGAGCTCCGATGTCATTAATGTCATCAATCTGCTCTACGAGGCAATATGGGAGGACAGTTCCGTACCCATACCAGTAAAGGAGTTACTGGGTCGGACACAGATAACCGCCCTCAAGATTGCTTTAAAGGACCCATCCTTTTTCGATAGTGAATCCCATCCAATGCGGGTTCTGATAAACGAGTTAGCCACAGCAGGCATTAGTTGGACAGAAACCCAGGATGTTCACCAGGACCCGGTGTACCAGCAAATGGATAAGACTGTCGCCACGCTGATTAATGACTATAAGGGCGATAGCACTTATATCGAAGCATTGATTGAAGAGTTTCAGTATTTCAAGCGTCGGCAACTATTATCCAACCAGGAAACAGAAAATAGCCTGATGGATGCCGATGAAAGAGCTGAACGCCTGGAAGATGTAAAACACTATGCACGGGAAAAAATAGTCGAGAGAATTCTTGATCCCGGACTACCGGAGTTCGTGCGTGAATTTCTTGATACGCTGTTTCACAGGTTTTTGGTTCAGGTCATCCTGCGCGAAGGACCCGGTGGGGTCAGTTGGAAACCAGTAATGAATACTATCGACGTTCTGTTATGGACGGTGCATTCAGAACGAACAGCACAAGACCTTGACCGCTTCCTGAAGCTGAAGCCCAGATTGCTGATAAATCTGAAGAAAGCGCTGGATGTGGCGGAGGTGCCTGAAGAAGAGGCGCTGGCTGCGCTGCGAGAACTACAACACGTGCAGGAGGACTGTTTCAAAAGCCAGGAAACAGAAGAGCCCGCCGAAGAGCTGGAGGATTTCGCCGCCTGGATGGCCACTGCCAAACCGATTTCAGAACATGAGCTCAAACCATTGTCTGAAGATGATGAGCATATGCAAAAAGTCACCAAGATCCCGATTGGAATTTGGATGGAGTTTCAGGTAGAAGGTGAGCAAACGATTCGCTGTACGCTGGCAGCAAAGATTGACACCATCGACAAATATGTTTTCGTTAATGCGCAAGGCGTGAAAGTGGTGGAAAAATCTCGCATGGGATTGGCCAGAGAACTCAAGGCAGGCACTGTTAAGGTTATCAGTGAAGCGCCATTGATTGAGCGTGCCATGGAATCAGTCATCGGCAAACTGCGCAACGCTTAGTCCTGGCTGAGAGCTCCATCTTGTAGTGACTGGTTTGTAAAGGCTGGGGAGCGACACAAATGATAAGGCTAATATCGCTGGTTTTAGGTGGGTTTCTGTCATTCACGCTTAGCTGTTTTGCCACAGCACAGGCCAATAAGAACGAGCTGCGCCTCACTGAGCTTGATCGCTACGTTCGAGCTCCAGATAGCAACTACCGTTACAGTGTGCTTGATACTGTTAAAGAAGCAGATTTCACCACTTATATTCTGCAAATGACCTCTCAGCAATGGTTGACCGAGGCGGAAGTCAATCTTCCGATCTGGGAGCACTATATGACGGTTACGGTGCCGCAGACTGTTGAGAGTGGCATCGGTTTTTTGTACATCACCGGTGGTAGCAAATCGAATTCGGCTCCTACTGCCGCGCCTGACCTGGATATAACTCGTGCGCTCCGAACTAATACCGTGGTTACCACGCTCTATATGGTTCCCAATCAGCCGCTTGTGTTTGCGGACGACGGCAGAGATAGAACTGAGGACGCCATCATTGCCTACACTTGGGATAAACATCTGCGCACGGGGGATGACAAATGGCCATTGCGGCTCCCTATGACCAAGGCTGCTGTGCGTGCCATGGATACGGTTACGGATTTGTTGGCAGAACAAGAACAAGGTGCCGTCGAAGTCGATCAATTCGTAGTAGCCGGTGGATCAAAACGTGGCTGGACAACCTGGACTACAGCGATCGTTGACGAACGGGTGGTAGCTATCATGCCGATCGTCATAGATTTGCTTAATGTTTCAGAGTCTTTCAAGCACCACTATTCCGTGTATGGTGCCTATTCCTTGGCGGTCATTGACTATGTGACTAGCCGAAACATCAATTGGATTGGTACGCCGGAATGGGACCGTTTGATGGATCTGGTAGAACCCTATGAATACCGTGAGCGATTGAATTTACCAAAGTACTTACTGAACTCCACCGGGGATGAGTTCTTTCTACCCGATTCCTGGCAATTCTATTGGGATGATCTGGTTGGAGAGAAGCACCTGCGCTACGTACCGAATTCCAATCATGGCATGGATGGAACCGACGTAATGGACAGTATTGACGCCTGGTATCACGCCATTGTGCACAATGTGTCGATGCCACGATATAGCTGGCAGCTAGCTGATGATGGCACTATCACCTTGCTGACACTGGATGAGCCAACGCAAGTATTACTTTGGCAGGCACATAACCCAAACTCTCGAAACTTCACGCAGGCGGTCATCGGCAGAGCCTATGAAAGTACTCAACTGACAGCAGTCGAGCCAGGTCTTTACCGCGCCAAAGTAGATGCATCAGCGCAGGGATATACGGCATATTACATAGAAGTTCACTATCCAAGTGGTACCGACGTGCCGTTTAAATTTAGTAGTGGTGTTAAAGTCGTTCCCGATATTACGGAACATCAATGGCAGTTCTTGCCAGATAGTTCCCGTCAATAAGATCGGGTTAAGTCGCTTTAATAGTTGTCAAAGCTTACCTTCCATTTTTCAGTTTAAGATACGCTTTCTCCCTGCAGCGTCTTTCTGGGTTGCAGTTCACACTTTTTCTTATTGGGAAAGGTTTTTTCCAACCGTGTAAAGAGCTGTGACCGGGTTAACTTTTTCGCTATTCCATCTTGAGCGGAATGTGAATTGGTTACTCTTATCCTCTTGGCGGACTCTCTAGACTCAGACTCAACACATCGATCCAGGCATCACCTATGTGCGAAGGAGGGTCATGATGAGTGTGGTTTTGCGAAGAGCTTTGTCGAGAATAGTTTTAACGACTTGTGTGTTCTCTGCTCTTTTTGCCAATAGTGCATTAGCTGGTCGGGCTACTGTAGAAGATGGCGTGTTGTACGTGCCCCGTATCGATATCGATGGTTATGGCGCAATGGAGATCAGTTTTCGAATCGTCTATGACTCAGAATATCGGCTACAGCTGGAGTCGGCACAGGAAACCAGCACAAGTGTAGAAAATTCAGGGGTCTATGATGCTGACCTCGGACATCTCATCATTGATGAAGTCGAGCTGGAAAGCGGTGCAGTCTATCAAGTTGAGCTGGAACAATTAGTCGACAGCGATGAGTCCGTGTTTACCATTGTGCAAGCTCTGGAAATTGAATCTTCCAGCTCAAATCCCTCAGTCCCTGTGCAGAACACTGAACCTGATACGGCGTCTGGTGTGTTGTTCGCGCAGCAGTGCAGCAACTGTCATGGCACTGACGGGGCAGGTACTGCCATTGCCCCTTCGCTAATCGCCTGCGCGAGTTGTTCAAGTACAACTTCCCTGATGACTACTATTCGGGACACCATGCCCCTCGGTAGTGCTGCTGCCTGTGATGCCGACTGCTCGATGGCGCTGGCACAGTACATTCAGGACGTCTTCAACAGCAACAACCAGCAGGTGACGAATCAAACAGTTGGTTTTATTGAACAATTAGGCAATGGAGAGACTTTACGCAAAGCCTCCGAACAATTGCTGAGCCGATTACCCACACTGGAAGAGTTCCAATTGGTATCGACAACAGGTTCAATCGGCTTGCGCCAGGCCATCGATGGCATGTTAGAGGAGCCTGAATTCTACCAGCGCCTTACTGAGATATTTAACGATTACCTGCTCACGGATAAATATCATTCGAGCAATGGATCTGAGGCGGCGATTAATTTATTGAGCAATGATGACTTTCCTGATCGGCGCTGGTTTGACCCTGGCAAAGAGAGCCGGGGCGAGGATTACGATCAGGTGCGTCGAAACACTAATGACGGTGTGGCCAGGGAGCCGCTGGCTTTGATCAATTACGTGGTCAAAAACAATCTACCATTTACTGAGATTCTGACGGCCGATTACATCATGGTGACTCCGAATTCGTCGCGCAGCTATGGCGTTGATGGGATGACGTTTGTAAACCCGAATGATCCCGAGGAATTCCAGCCTGCACGCTTAGCCGGAATTCCCCATGCAGGCATTCTTACCTCGCCCATGTTTCTCAATCGGTACCCGACGACTAGCACTAACCGCAATCGCGGCAGAGCCCGTGTCGTCTTCGATCTGTTTCTGGATACAGACATTCTGGCGATTGAGGGAGTGAGACCGGGTAATGCAGTGGATATCACCACTCCGATTCCCACTATTAATAACCCGCAGTGTTCGAAGTGTCACTCGGTGCTAGATCCAGTGGCTTCCATTTTTCAAAACTGGGACTACAAGGGTCGCTACAGGCCATCGAGAGAATCCAAGTATGGCTGGTATACCGACATGGAACCCCGTGGCTTCAATGGTCAGGTGATGCCGCTTGCCGGAAACGTAGACAGCTCGGTGCGGTGGTTGGCACAGCAAATAGCAGCAGATCCAAAATTTCCCAGGGCTGTGACCCGCATCATGGTCAATGGGTTGACAGGTAAGGAGCCACTGGAGGCACCGGTCGAGGCTGGCGCGAGTCAGGCTGATATCGATGCCTATGTTGCAGAGCGTACTGTGCTAAATGAAGTGCAAGAAAAGTTTGTGGCCAACAACTTCAATTTGAAAACTTTGGTAAGGGAAATTCTGCTGAGTCCCTATTGGCGGGCCACTGGTTTAAGCGCGCAAGCGAATCAAAGTGCGCATGCTTTGACTGGTTCCAGCTACTTGCTCACACCAGAACAATTGGATCGCAAGGTTCAAAACCTGTTTGGTTTTGACTGGCGCGGTTCCCTGGATCAGTATTATAAAGATCAAAACAAGTCCTGGGCGTCCAAACTGGAGAATACGTTCCATCAGATTTATGGTGGCATCGATTCAGACAGTATCACTACACGCTTGAAAGCACCTAATGGATTGATGGGGGCTATGCAGTTGCGCATGGCAAACGAGTTGGCCTGCTATGCTGTGCCCCATGATTTTTGGTTACCAGAAGCACAGCGCCGCTTGTTTCTGTTCGTTGACAAGGAAACCAATCCTTATAACGAGTCTGGTGATCTGGACAACAGTGCATTAGAACTCATTCGCCAAAATATACAATTCCTGCATGAATACTTATTAGGAGAACAATTAGCTCTGAATTCTGCCGAGGTTCAAATCACTCTTGATCTTTATATGACTGCCATCAATCGTGGACGGCAATATCTATTGAACAACAGCGGCGAGTGGTGGGCACCACGACTGCCAGATCTCTGTGATCGCACCAAGAGCCTTGATGGTGTGGATCTGAAGGATGTGAACGGTGAGGACTTGAGTCTGCAAATGGACAACCACTTCGTAATTCGTGCCTGGATGGCGGTAGTAGCCTATTTATTGGCTGACTATAAGTTTTTTTATAGCTAGTGGAGGCTGATCATGCAGCGCAGGAAATTTCTTAAGTATTTAAGCAGCAGCGGCCTTGGCTTGACGGTGCCTCTGCTCAGTTACCAGGGGCTGGCAGCCGAGCCACAACGGTTTTGGGTGTCGATCAATGCTGGCGGAGGGTGGGACCCCACGTATTTTATCGATCCGAAAGGGGATAGACCCAGAGCCGATGGTCGTGGACCCGTAAACTCCTATTCGGTAAACGCAATCACCACGGCGGGCAACATTCAATTTCCTAACTCCTATCCCACCGACATCGATCCGCCAGATGCAAACTCACCAGGTCATTTTGCCAATTTCTTTCCCCGGCATGCGGAGCGCTTGTTGGTAATCAATGGCATAGATACACAAACCAATAACCATGATGCAGGGTCTCGCTATGTATGGAGTGGCAAGATTGAAGAAGGCTATCCCAGTTTTGGTGCGCTGGCCGCTGCTGCTACTGCGCCATCTGAACCGCTGGCATTTATCAGTAATGGCGGTTACGACAATACGGCTTCACTGGTGGCGCCGGCACGTATTGGTGAAGGAGAAATTTTTCAGCAACTCGCTTATCCAAACGCCAGTCGACCCTGGGAAGAGGAGGGGGATCAGTCGCCGTATTTTCCAGAAAGCATTTACACGGAAATCGAGCGAGCCCGCAATGCAAGAATCGACAGACTGCTCACTTCGACGAGTTTGCCCTTGAGACGACAACAGCTCAATGAGATGGTAATGGCACGCACTGGTGACAACAACCTGAACCGTCTAGTTAGCAGATTGCCTGATCGAGTTTCCCGTGGCCTGGAAGGGCAGGCTGAGGTAGCGGTAGCTGCTTTTGCCAGCGGTATCGCCGTTAGCGCCAATATGCATATGGGTGGATTCGATACCCACGGCAACCACGATCAGAATCATGCGAATCGTTTGGATCAATTGCTATCGGGTGTTGATCATTTGTGGAACGAGATCGAGCGCAATAACTTGCAGGACAAAGTGACAGTTATTGTTGCTTCAGACTTTGGGCGTACGCCTTTTTACAATGACGGCAATGGTAAAGATCATTGGAACGTCACTTCCATAATGGCCATGGGTGCTGGCGTGCGTGGCAACAGAGTGATTGGTGGTACTGATAACCATGTAGAGGCATTGAGGATCAATCCGCAGACCTTGGCATTGGATGCGAACGGCATAACGCTGACTCCTGAACATGTACATGTGGCCCTGCGCCGAATGGCGGGGGTAACACCGGAGCTCAATGGCAGATTCGGTATTGCTGAGAGCTATATCAATTTGTTCGGCTAATCGGGGTTGTTCGCGAATAGTGTGAGCTGATTCGCAGGAAAGCGTTTGTTTTCTCGTCCCGGGCAGTATCGATGTTCAAAAATGTGCTGCAGATCAAACAATTAGCACGCTTTTCAAGAATAATGATGGCATTGACTATGAACTTATGTGGGATTTTAAGAGGCTAAGTCATGAGCTATGAAAGAAGAAAATTTCCGCGGGTACCGTTGCAAGGGGAAGCCAATCTGCTGGTCGCAGGTGTCGTGCGCAATGGCGTGTTGATGGATATCTCGCCGTCAGGCATTCAGCTGGAATGTCGACACCAATTGATCGAGCAGTTGTCAAAAGCGAAATCGGAGGCTGGCCTGTATCCAAACTTCGAATTGGATTTTAAGCTCAATAATACCAAGAGCAGCAACGTGCATTCCCTATGCAATGTGTCGTACTGTAGACGTCTCAGTCAGGACAAATACCACCTGGGGTTGGATTTTATCAATCTGACCGAAGCTGATGAGGCGCGGGTGTCGGAGTACATCGATCACAGCGCAGCGGCTTAAGTTGTGTGCCATCTGCAGCGGCCGTCGGCCGCTGCAGATTCAATTTCCTTAGTGTATCTATTATCATAGGCGATATGCGGAATCGCTTACCTCTTGTCGTATTTTTCCTTTCCAGCCTTCTCCTCTCCAGCCCAATATCACTAGCTCAGGAGCAGAGCTTTGCCGAATGGTTGCAAGCACTGCGGGAAGAAGCTCGTGGTATGGGTATCAGTGAAGCCGCTCTAGCTTCTCTGGATGAAATCCAGCCAGTGGAGCGGGTACTGGAGCTGGATAATTCTCAGCCGGAATTTGTTCAGACTTTTACTCGCTATCTAGGTCTGCGGGTGACCTCAGGACAAGTTAACCGCGGGCAGGAACTGCTGCAGCAGCATGCTGTGTTGCTGGATCAGGTACGACGCCGCTACGGTGTGCAACCCCACTACCTGGTCGCGTTCTGGGCGGTGGAAAGCAATTACGGACGTGCCACCGGAGGTTTCGGAGTGCTGGAGGCTTTGGCCACATTGGCTTATGACCCAAGGCGAGCCGACTTTTTCCGGCGTGAATTGCTTACTGCATTGAGAATTATCGATGAAGGACACATTCAGCCCGCTCGCATGAGCGGTTCCTGGGCTGGTGCCATGGGGCAATTGCAGTTCCTGCCCAGTGTCTTTTATCGCTACGGTGTCGATGGGGACAATGATGGCCGTATCGATATCTGGAATAGCCTGCCTGATATTTTCCATTCTGCGGCAAATTTTCTCTCCCAATCTGGATGGCGTGGCGACGAGAGATGGGGCAGGGAAGTCGTCCTGCCTGCAGGTTTTGATTTCAGTCAAACTGGCACGGGCACCAGAAAATCTCTGCAGCAGTGGCGCGATCTCGGGATTACTCAAACCGATGGGTCTCCCATTCCTGTGGCTGCGGGTATGGAAGCCTCGATCATTCTGCCTGCCGGTGCTCAAGGCCCTGCTTTTATGGCCTATGCAAATTTTCGGGCAACCATGGCTTACAATCCCTCAACATTTTATGCCCTTACTGTAGGTCACCTGGCCGATCGTTATACCGGCTCGCCCGCCATTCAAAACATGCCGGAAAATGAACAGGCAATGAGTGTGGCAGATGTAAGGGAATTGCAGGAATTATTAAACGCTAACGGTTTCGATTCTGGTGAGCCGGATGGCCGGGTTGGGCGGCAAACCAGAGGCGCGATTCGAGCGTATCAACAGAACCGGGGTCTGCCCATGGATGGCTATGCATCCATGGACTTACTGCAATCACTACGCAACTAACTCTGCTTTCCAGCCAGACATCATGACAACCGAAGCTTATCCCGATACTGCTCTAGTGCGTTATCGTCGTATCGCCACCATTACCTTGTTGGCGGTTTATTTTCTTATATTGGTGGGAGCTAGTGTAAGAGCTTCTGGTGCTGGCATGGGTTGTCCGGACTGGCCAACTTGTTTCGGTCAATGGATTCCGCCAACAGCAGAGAGTCAGTTGCCTGCCAACTATCAAGAAATTTACTCAGATCTGGGGTATGCCGACACTCGTTTCAATGTGGTGAAGACCTGGACTGAATATCTCAATCGTCTGATAGGAGTCACCATAGGTCTATTGATTCTTATTACGGCGGTTCTGTCCTGGCCCTTGCGCCGATTCAGTCAGTCCCTGGCAACAGCTTCGATAGCGGCGTTCTTTATGGTTGGCTTTCAGGGTTGGTTAGGAGCCAAAGTTGTGAGCTCCAATCTGCAGCCCGGCATGATCACCTTGCACATGCTTATGGCACTTGCCATCGTCGGGACCTTATTATTTGCCCTGGCGCAATCAAGGCGTCAGATCATGGCATCGCAACCAGTGGTCGGAATCGACAAAGCGTTTCCTAAATGGTTGGGTATCGTATTGGGAATGACAGTCTTACAAGTTGCCATGGGTACGCAGGTACGGGAGATGACTGACATTATCAGTAAGGCGCAGGGTGAAGAGCTGCGTTCTTTATGGATCGAAGCTATGCCCTGGTTCTTTTATGTGCATCGCAGTTTTTCAGCCTTTGTGCTGTTCGCGAACCTTTGGCTTGCCTATCTGCTGATTCGATCTTTAGGTTGGATGCATACCCTGACCAGGCTTTGCTTTGCCATGATACTGGTGATTGGAGTTTCAGTGCTTTCGGGAGCGACCCTTGGCCATCTCGGTATGCCAAGACTCGTTCAGCCTCTGCATCTGGTAGCAGCAACCGCCTTGTTCGGACTGCAGTTTCTCATCTGGATGAGCTATCGCCACTCCCGCGACAGCTCATCGTTTGTTAATGTAGAGCTTGTGTCCTGACTAGTCTGCTAAGGGGTCAGGTCGCATTTGAAAGTGTACGACCAAAGGTTTAGTACTCTGACCACCTTCCTTTAGCCATGGTGTCCGGTCACCACTTGGTACCCATATTCCCCGACCTTTCCAACCGGCATCAGGATCATCGATTCGGCCTTCAAATCCCTTGGTGTAAAAGCCCATGGGATAGGGCACTCGCAAGGTGATGAATTCACCATCGACGAAAGCATGCACACCGTCAAAGAGATTGCCGGTAACAATTGGCACATCCTCGCCGAGGCCAAGGCTATTATGCTGATCTACCCAGGTGTAATAACTGGACTCCACGCTGTCTTCAGGTAGATCGCGGAAGCCGGGACCCGGTAAACGATGAAAACTCCAGCCTTCAGAACAGTGGTCACCTGTGGCAGTCGGTCCATTCAATGGTCCCTGGCACTTGCGACGATCGAATTCTCCAAGGTGTCCGCTTCCCAGAGACACCCAAACCACTCCGTTCTTGTCGATGTCCGCGCCTCTTGAGCCGAACCCGGGTAGAGGCACATTGTATTTTTCACCAAGTCCGGTAGCCGGATCGTAGCGCACGATAGCGCCGGGATATTGAAAAGCATTGGACCCCCAGACTGACCCGTCTGCGGGGTTTGGCATGACTGCATAAAAGCCTGCACGCACTCGCATATCTTTTGTCGGATCTAAGGGCTCGCCAGGTTCGGTCCATTCATCAACCTGACCATTGCCATTGGTGTCCAGGATCAGTGGCGACCAACCCTGGGCAGCAGCGGCATCACCAGTCTCCAAAAACTCATTGGAGTTAAGCCAACCCACAACTTCACCGCCGCCACTGGTCCACAGTGTATTGTTCTCATCATAGGCAAACTGGAGATGATGAGTGCTGTAGCAGGTGTCTATGAAGCTGTATTCTTCGGTTTCAGGATCGTAAACAGAGAGCTGTCGTCCTGCGCGTTGAGTCGGGAACAGTTGTGCTGAAGGATGATCAGACCCCTCTTTGCAAAAGTCTGGATTGTCAGGCCCACGAATACGCGCGGTGTACCAGACCCGACCATCCTGATCCAACATGGGATTATGGGCATTGGCTTTACTATCCCAGATCACCTCGTCTCCCCAATAAGCTGAAGGCGCGGATGGTGGTGTTGCTGCCGTGGTGGGGGTGTCTGCGTCTCGCACCGGTACCTCGATTACCCAGGATGTATTGGCCACTGGGTCAATCACCGGAAACTCGTCCGTACTCAATTCCGGTGCGCCATAGAGAGGGCCATAAGCATTGACGGTTGGATCACGGCGATCAGTACCGGAAAGGTCATGCATATAAGCTTTTGGGTTGGACCAATCTCGCACTGTCACCACCACATTTCGTTCCAGTCCACTAGGTCTTTCCGGTGTGGCAAAGGGCAGTTCGCCGTCGGCTATGCGCTGTGTCCAATCACCCAGGTATTTGAAAGGCACACCATCCAGAAGCCCACTCAGTTGGTTGAACATGCCTTGACCAGCCTGCCCGGAAAGAACCCGCCGCATCCAGGCCTGTTCATGAGTTTCAAATTCACCAAAGAACTCTGGAATTGTGCGCGTTGAGAGTTGGCCTAATTGATGGCAACCCACGCAGCCCATGTTCTTCATCCAGGTCAGATAAGCATTCAAGCCGCCTTCCACATTGACCAATTCGCTTGCGTCCGGCAGATCCATCATAGAATACCAATAGGCTGCAGGGTAGACCTGTGCTGCTTCAGCCGCGTCCGCTGCCAGTGCGGCTGTAATGTCGAGATTGTTGCCGGGCATGACGGATTGTTTTGCTGAGTCAGTCAAGCCATAACCTCTTACCCAGACCTGGTAGTTGGCATCGGGCAAATCGGGAATCAAAAACCTCCCGGCATCATCGGTTGCAACGATACGAGCAAAAAAGGTATCGAATTCGCCGGTTTCTGCAACTACCCATACCCCCGCTTCGGGGCCGTTACTGCTAGATACCGTACCGGTAATGGAATTGTCAGCGGCAGTTGGTGCAGTGCTGACCTCTGTCGCATTGGGTGTCGCAGTAGATTCAGAGGGGGTAGCATTTTGCTCACTGCAAGCTGCCAATACGCTGAGGGCAATAGTAAAAGAAAGGAGTTGGATCATTCTGGTCATGGGACGGCTCCTCGATAATCGCTGCCAGTCAGTATACCCAGTAAGAAGAGCTTGCAGCCAGATTACTCACATCCACTGCGATTAGGTGACTGCGGAGAGCGGCAGAAATGGGGGCTAAGTGGTACTATTGCGCACCCGGGAAACATCGACCACCAAGCTTAATCAGAGACCGCCATGAAGAACAAAGAATTTGACATGATCGTCTATGGAGCCACCAGCTTCGTTGGACAGATCCTTTGCCGTTACCTTGTCAATGAATACACCGAACCGAATTTCACCTGGGTGATGGCGGGACGATCGGAATCAAAGTTAAATGAATTGAAAGCTTCGTTAGGTTCCGCTGCCGAATCAATACCGGCCATCGTGGCAGATTCTTATGACGAGGGGGCGATGCAGGGTCTTTGTGAACGTGCCGAAGTCATTATTTCAACAGTGGGTCCCTATGCACTCTATGGGGAACTTTTGGTAAAAGCCTGCGCTGAATCAGGAACAGATTACTGCGATTTGACCGGTGAGTCGCAATGGATTCGTCGCATGATTGCGGCTTATCAGGACGTCGCGAAAGAAAGCGGTGCGCGCATCGTACATTGTTGCGGATTCGACTCTATTCCTTCCGATCTGGGAGTTAAGTTTCTGCAAGAGCAAGCATTGGAAAAATTTGGTAACCCCTGTTCAGAAGTGAAGATGGGGGTTAAGGCGATGCAGGGAGGTGCTTCAGGTGGTACTGTCGCGAGCGGCATTAATCTCTACAAAGAGGCCGCGAAAGACCCCGCACTGCGAGAAGAGTTAAAAGACCTCTATTCACTCTGCCCGGCAGAGCATGGCAATGAGGCGCGTCAGCATAGTGTCAGCAAGGCTGAATACATCGAGGAATTCGCTTCCTGGGCGGGTCCATTCATTATGGCAGGTATCAATGTGCGGATTGTTTTGCGCAGCAATGCGCTGCTTGGCGGGAGTTATGGGCTGCCATTCAAATATTTCGAAGCGAGCCTGACCGGTGACGGAACTGCAGGTGAGAAGCGAGCCAAGCGTCTAGCACGAGGTATGGGTCTTATTGGTTTAGTCATGGTGCTTCCACCGCTGCGTTGGTTGGCTACGACTTTCTTTTTGCCCAAGCCCGGCGAAGGGCCGACTCCGGAGCAACAGGAGAAGGGCTTCTTTGATATTCGCATTCATGGACGCACCGAAAACAACGATCAAATCATAGTCAAAGTTACTGGTGATCGAGACCCTGGATACGGCTCTACTGCAAAAATGTTGGCACAAGCTGCCATCAGCTTGCACCGCGACGTAGACAAGGGCGACAAAGGCGGTGGGATTTGGACACCCGCTGCTATTTTCGGCGAAGACTTGTATCGCAGACTGCAAAGCTACGCAGGCCTGTCATTTGAAGTTCTGGATGTGACACCCGGCACTATGGGTTCCGAAGCTGATTCGGCTGGAGCCCAAACCTCGAACGAACCTTCATAACATAGGGCTCGGCAGCTAGTGCTGCCGATAGCCTGATCTGCATTAGATAATGGAAAGTTCCCTGGGCTAGTCCAGCGGCATTGATTCCGCGATCAAGTGAATTTCCCAGGCTGTAACTTTCTGCTCAAGCGTGACGTCCTATAAGCAAGAACGAAACGTTCTCCTGAGTCGATGATTGCGCTTGGTTTCGACCGCGGGTCTCATCCCCGGGGCCTGTGGTCGAACCTTTTTTGATAACTCGGGCATCCGCTCAGAGCTCTGGGTTGCAGAGAGAATCTGGCGCTTCAAATTTTCAGCAACAGGTTTAAACTAGTCACCTGTTGATTTCGTTCATCCTCGAGAACTCCCATGTCGCAAAACACTACCAAAGGTACGCGAATCCACAGTGGAATGTGGTCGCAAATAAAACGTTTCCTAGTCTTTCAGCTCAAACTCTATGTGGATGCTACCCGTGATCTTATTCTCAGTTTTTTCGCGCTGTTTGCGTTTCTCGCGGACGTCGTGTTCCAGCTAAGAGGTGAAGATAGTCTGTTCGAAGGCTTGTTGGGAATAGGTAGGCGCACTGAGCGTGCAATTAATCTTTTTAATCAGTACGATGAATCGGAGCAGGGAATAGACTCGATTGACGGCATCGTACGCGAAGTCGAAGACCGGCTGCGCAAACCCGACAAGTAGAATCTACAAATTCAGGCGGGCGTAAAAAAACGGCGATGATTGCTCATCGCCGTTTTTGTTTTCGCTTGACTCGGTTGACTAGAACTGCCAAAGCGCCCTGGCGTACCAGCGTCGTCCGCGCGCATCGAATACTGAACGATCAAATGAATTGAGAGCACCTGTGCCAGCTCGTCGAAACAGTGGCAAATCTGCATTCAGTGCGTCGATCACACCGACAGTGAAGATCGTGGAGCCCAAAGAGTCATTACCCCAAGAGTGCGTGTAGTTATACTGAATATCCCAGGTATCGTAGCTGGCTATCTTTGGCCTTGCCAGCGCGATATCAAACGCGTTCTCTCGTGGGTTTTCAATGAAGTCCTGATGACCCAATACCTCGTAGGAGCCTATGTGGCGATTGAATACTGTTACACTATGATTGTCTCTGGACCAACTGAATCGGATATTGCCCCGGTTGTCCGGAACTGAACGAACAATTGCTTGTTCGCCATCGGTTCCCGCAGCATCAGTTCGGCCAGTTTCTTGAATACCTAGCTCCAGTCCAGGAATATCCTGCACCAGGTATTCATGGACATGGGTGTATTCCAACCCAACCCCAAATCGACCCCAGTCGTTGTCCCAGGTATAACCAAGTTTCAGGTCAATACCAGAAACTTCAATGTTGCCCGCATTAACTGCAGGTAACACGATAGTTACAAGGTCTGCATCGGTATTACCCGCAAGTCGATCAACAGTGGGGATGTCGTAGAGTCGCGGATCGACTACACAGTTGCGTCGTTCATCGGAATCACGACCAAACTGAGCTTCCAACTCACTTGGAATACAAGGTACAAAGCGAGGATCGGCGTCTAGTTCATAGGAAGTGTTCAGGATGTAGTTGCCTTCATCCTGAGCTACTTGTTCGAAAAGTGCGATCTGTGGATCTAGTGCAGCACGTGGTACTTGTGGAAGTACCCGGTCTTCGACTTCAAATAACCATACATCCGCACCAACGCTCAAACCTTCCAAATCACCACCTGGAGTCCACTGGAAGCCAGCACTGTAGGTGTTGGCTGACTCGTTACCCAGATTCGGGTTTGGCGCACCAACAGTAAACGAGTTGTTATTCTCGCCGTTTTCATTTGTTGGAGGCAGTAGACCCGCGCGTACTTCTTGATTACGTAGTGGATCCAGAACTGTGGTGGCGAATGCTTCGAACGATTCGAAAATAACTCCGATGTTTGGTGCTCGGAATGATTGCGAAAACGATCCGCGGACTAGCAGTTCATCAATGGGTCGCCAGCTCATGGCGATTTTTGGCGTCAGCTCACTTCCAATGTTGCCACCGTAGTCCTCCCATCGAAGCGCGACTTGGGTTTCAACGTTCTCGGCGAATGGTAATGAAAATTCGACAAACGCAGCACTGACATCCCGATCATGGTCGAAATTGAAAATACAGTTCGAACATTCCAGGTTGTTGGTTATGTTGTTGTCGAATATGGGATTGCCATCTGCATCGTAGTCAATGACAGCGGTTAACCCAGGCTGATTTTGTACAGGAGCGATTGAGGCTGCGTTGCGATCACGATACTGAAAGCCAGCTGCAAAAGCAGCAGTGCCTCCATTCATTTCCCACAAATCGCCATTGAATACAGCGTCAATGACCAGCAGTTTGTTCTGCTTGTCGGCACGTTTCAGATCCTGTGTCATCCAGTCTTGCAATTCCTGAGAATTGGCAAGACTTGGATCAGTCAGCGCAGTCAAAAATGGATTGAAGAATTCACATCCACCTTGACCGTGATTGTTACTAGTCAAGGCATAAGAGATGGTTTCGCGCAAATTAAGAATGTATCCGGGGAAGGCGACATCATTGAAGTTGTCTGCCAACCCTGCCCAAACGCCAAACGGATCTACTGCGGGGTCGGTGTAATTGAAATCCGGTACACCATTAGGAGTACAGTTGGGACCCCCGAGACCTTGTAATGCCAATTCAGTGCGATCTCTTTGCAGCGTCAGGTAATTCTGCTCGACACTGGAGTAACTCCAGGAAGCGCTGATGTCATAGCCGATAGGCCTGTCAGCAACTTCGAATTCGCCACGGAAGCCAGCCTGGATGCCTGCTGTTTCGTTATTTGTATTGAGTGTGTTGCCTTGACGAGGCCAACCGGTAGCAACGTTGTTCTGGGTCCACATTCCGACGCCCGGTCCACCATTGGCAACCGATAAAGGAGAGTTGGTAATGTCATCCGCAGTTGGGCGCGTGTTGCCAAACAGTTCTGCATAGCGGCCTAACTCGAAGGCGTCAAAAATGAATGACAAAGGCCCTTGTGCAGTGCCGGGAGGTGGCACGAACAGATGCACAGAGCGTGACCGTGTCCGACCGTCGCCTTCGCGTTCTGTGTCAGCGTCGGAATACTGGAAAAACGAATAAAATTCAGCGGTGTCGCTAAAGCTGTGCTCGAAAGTGGCCGCAAGGCTCAAGCGTTCCGCACCTACCGCAATGAAATCATGCTGTACGGTAGACTCGTTGCAGTTTCCGTTCGGATCGCCGAAATCGGAAAACCGGTTGTCGATATAAAAAGGTCCAGCAGGACCTGATAGAGTGGTACAGAGTGGATCCTGCAATACCAGGGTCGAGCCACGTGAAGTTGCGAGGCCAAGCTCAGCTCTTTCAGCAGTTTTCTGATCTGTTAGTTCTTGGTTGATGTATGAAGGGTCCACGGTGGCGCCTAATTCCAGCGCGTTGCCTAAAGAACCCACGCGGCCATTAAACTCGGCTAATTCTTCGCTATACCAGGTTGAATCAACTGTACTTATTGGGTCGCGTTCGAAATACTCGGCTGAGAGGACGAAATTGGTCTGACCGTCGTCGCTACCCCAACCCCAAATACCGGCGATAGTTCTCTCATTGTCAGAGCCAGTTTCGGCAACACCACCTACATCAGCATAGAGTTCAAGCCCTTCGAAATCTGTCCGCATGATGACGTTGACCACGCCGGCTACCGCATCAGATCCATAGAGTGCCGATCCACCATCGGTCAACACTTCTACCCGCTCGGTCATCATCAATGGAATTGCATTCAAATCAACGAATTCCTGTCCTGAGGAGGTAACCACCGCAGCGGGCGTGAAGCGTTTACCATTAATGAGTGTCAATGTGGAGTTGCCACCTAGATTTCTCAGGTTAACTGATGCAGTACCGGTTAGCTGACCAGCGTCACTGGTGCCGGCGACCGAAGTATCGGAGCCCTGGTTTACTTCGAGGTTTCGAATGACGTCCCAGAGCACAGCCGCACCTTGCTCCTGCATGCTCTGCCGATCTACAACTGTGACAGGAGAGGGGGCATCCAGTGCCGATCCTCGGATATAAGAACCAGTAACCACCACCTCTTCGATGTCGGACTGATCTTGAGCGACAGCAGGCAGAGCCATACCAGCGCTGGCAAGCATAACTGCCAGGCTAATGCCGCGACGTTTACTGGGGAATGAGTTGCGCATGATTTCTCCCTTTATTACTTCTTAATGAGTTTTTTTAATTATCACTGCTCTTGTTTTTTTCGTGGCAGCGTGCGAGCACCACACACGAGGGGGCAGCAACTAACGCGAGTATAGAGCTAAGGACTGCCACAGGCAATTGCTATCGATCACTCGCTCGAAAAATGAGAATAACCGTAACACATTGAAATTTCTTGAGTTTTCTTCCATGGACTTTTTGGATTTGAAGGTAGATTCTGGCGATCTGATGGTACTTTTGAGACAGGTAGTGCAGTAGAGGAGGGCTAACGTCAATACGTCATTCTCGAGGTTGACCAAGCTACCTTCAGAAGTGGCCGAAGAATGGCGCAAAGCCCTGTATACCGGGCCTGTCAGCGCTTGGCTTTGTATTTTTCCATAGCCTGCGGTATGGTCGAAAACAGTGTTCAGATTTTTCTTCGGGATGTAGCGCGTGCCCAACCCCCTGCTTCTTTTTGGTGCACAGATCGTTGCCATCATGTCGGTTTTGCTGCTGGCAGCCGGCTACCTTAAAACTGATCCCCGTGCGGGCAGTGCCAGAACTTTTGGCATCATGGCTATCTTCGTTGTGTTTTACATACTGAATGGCATGACGAGCCCGAATATCGATCCCAATTTTCGCATTGATCTCACCGCTATCAGCTTGCTTATCACTCTTGGAGTGAATGCTATCTGTGGCCTTTTCATGATTTATTGCTTCCTGATCTTCCAGGAACAACAACGCTTCCCCGTGACGTTGGGAGCCGCATTTGCTCTGCAGGTATCCCTGGATTTCTTGCTAGCTCTGCTGAACAGCTCAGAAGGCGGTGCGGCTGGTGAGGGCTCGGCGCTGCTCGCCACCAGCATGGATGTTTTGCAGCTGACTTTCGTCGGCTTCGCAATCTATTGGACTCTGAAAGGTTGGCGTGCCGACCTGGTTGATGACCGACGGGTGTTTCGTTGGTTCATCATCGGCGTCCAGGGAGCACTCATCTTTGTCATTGTACTCGTGGAGAATTTTCTGCTGCCGGGAGGATCAGTAAACGATGCCACCGGCCAGGCCGTGATTGTCTACTCCATAGCAGCACTCACTCTGGGCATGCTGCTGGCAGCCATGCGATTCGATTTCGTCTCGCTGAGCTATGTGATTCGTAAAGTAGCTGAATTGACCGAAGAGCCGGAACAGGAAGGGGTGAAAACATTCGACATCGACTCCTTCAATGAGGCGTTCAAGGGAGGCAAGCTCTATCGAGAAGCAGGATTAACTATCTCTATGCTCGCTAAAAAACTGAATATGCCGGAGTACCGTCTTCGTTCTTTTATACACAAGCAATTAGGCTTCAGAAATTTCAATGCCATGTTGCACAAGTACCGTATTGAGGACGCCAGCGAGGCGCTATCTGACCAGGAGAATCAGAACGTACCCGTGTTGACCATCGCCTTGTCAGTGGGTTATCAGTCCATCACTCCTTTTAATAACGCCTTCAGAGAGATCAAGGGCGTCACACCTTCTGAATACCGCAAACAGCATTTGAGTTAGTGATAACTCTTAACTGAATACCACTATCAGTCCATCTTGACTGTCAGTCGTTAACCGTTGTTAAACCTAGCTCTGCTGGATTTAACTTCCACCCCTGAGGTATTCTTGCGCTGGCTTTTGGGAGGAGAAGCAACGTGGCTCACCCCGAAGGTGGAATCTGTAAAGGCGATGATTTTTGATTAGCCTCAATGAATGGTGGCGTCAGAATTCGCTAGCATTCAAGAGCCTGTAAAAGGCTTACGACTGGCAGCAAGAGCCAGCATTCAAGAACAACACTTGGGAGGGCATGGTGTTAAACGAGCTCGTCTACAATATTGCAGTCTGGTTGGATGACACCCAGTGGAGCACCTTGCTGCATGAATCCTATTACATGTATGCATGGGTTGAATCGACTCATGTACTCACCTTGATGGTGAGCCTGGGCATTTTGTTCCTTATTGATCTCAGAATGTTGGGATATGCCTTACCGGACGTACCTGCGAGCAAGCTGGCAGAGCGTCTTAATATACCCATGCTCATTGGCTTCACCGTAATGTTTATCACTGGCATCCTGCTTTTTTATGCAATTCCGGTACGTACAACCCAAAGTCTGTGGTTCCGCATTAAGATGGTTTTGTTGGTTGCTTGTGCAATCAATGCTTTTCTCTTCCACAAACGAATGAACGAATCTGTTTCCAGTTGGGACAACGAGCCACGCGCTCCAAGCCGCATTCGAATGGGAGCGCTACTGTCTCTAGTTTTTTGGTCCATTATCGTAGTTTGCGGACGTTTTATCGCCTACGATTGGTTTGATTGTAGGCCTGATTCAAGCGGTTTTATTGCAGTGATATCTGGCTGCATTGACGGTCAAACCCGCTTCTAGCCCGTAACGAGGACTTTGTAATGCCAGTTTCTTTTTTCTCTGCCTATTCTCGAACGATCGCAGCAAGTGCTGCCGTTGTGTTATCGATCTGGGTGTTCTATGGTGGCCTAAGTGCTGCAGTTTATCCAGGCTTACTGGGGTTTTTCGAATGGATGGAAACCACCTGGTTTGGGGTGATCGGTAAAACCTGGGGAGCTGCATTCGCCTTCGTTGAGGCGATCCATCTCATAGCGCTTGCTGTCATGGGAGGTAGCATTATTGCCAGTGATG
This sequence comes from Pseudomonadales bacterium, assembly GCA_028281635.1. Lineage (GTDB taxonomy): Bacteria > Pseudomonadota > Gammaproteobacteria > Pseudomonadales > Pseudohongiellaceae > UBA9145. The sequence goes on from JANQJM010000151.1 coordinate 20,929, forward strand.
GGCGGGTCCTGGGTCTGGTCTTAACAGACGTTTCAGCTCGGAAGGTGATTGACCGCACCCATACATTGTTTGTGTGGTCATTGGTGATACTGTTATTCACTGGCGTATTCATGGCCTGTGGTGTTGCCTTGAAGATCTACTACTTGCAAGTCTTCTGGTTCAAGATGTTGGCGCTAGGTGCTGGCATGCTGTTTCATTTCTTTATCCGAAAACCACTCTATCAGTATGATTTGTCAGAGCTGAATCCAGTCATTGTTAAAATGACAGCGGTTGCTTCGATCCTGGTCTGGTTTTTGGTTGCCGCTGCCGGTCGTTGGATTGGTTACAGCGGGTAGCGGGAGCAACAATGAGCGAGAGCAATTCAGTGAAAGATGAAGAAACAAAAAAGAATGACGATCAGACTGCTGCGCTGATTGTGGCGCAAACCTTTATTGCTTTCTCAGCAATCTATTGGTTTTTGCAAATCGAATCAGTTCGCGAGCTGCTGCAGTTAGCCTACGGATAGTTAGCGCGGTAAGCACAAGTCTTCCGACAAGCATTAAAAAAGGGGGTGTCAGACGAATGTCTGACACCCCCTTTTTTGTTGGTTGATCAGAGTGAGATGTTTACTGCAATGGAGAATAATCGGTAGCAACCATATACTCGCGCTCGATGCCGCCTAGAATCTGACCATTGGCATTGGATGCAGCCGCTACTTCCTGCCATTCAGGGTCCTGAATAAATGCTTGCCAGGAAGCGTCGGCTGCCTCTCTGCTGGCATGTTCCAGAACATAAATGAGCGTATCGTCTGCTTTTTCCTCATCGGTGGGAGTCCAATAGCCAACCACTTCCATCCCGTGCTTGGCAAAAATGCGGGTAGTATGATCCCTGAAGCGGGCATGCAGATTGTCCAGGTTGCCCGGCGTGGCTGTGTAGATGCGCAATTCAAAGGCTTTTTCATTCTGCGCGGAAGCGCTGTAGAACATGCCTGCTACCACGCCCAATGTGATCGAAAGTAGGGAAATTCCCGTAGTTTTAACTAGCTTATTCACTTGTCTCTCCTGGAGCTATTCGCTGAATTTGCGGCCAGTATAAAGAAGCCAGAATGCAATAGCGACCGGACGAGGTGGCGCAAATCCACTCAAATTCGGTAGCTGAACCCCTGTATTTGGTGCTAATGTTGAGGTGGATTTTGAGATCAGAATGATGAAACCCTCGTATTTTCTCGTCATTTTCTCTCTTCTGACCCTGCTTTCGAGCAAATCCCTTGCTCAGGACTTGGGAGCAGAAGACAGTACGCTCCTCGCAGCCCTGGAACAGTTGGAGGCGTTGGAGAATACTGCCGGCAATACTGACCTGGTGCTGGCGGAGCCTCTATTTCAGCTAGCAGAAGAATACCGTCGACGCGGCCGCTACGCGGATGCTCATTCAGCGTTGGATCGCGGCATGCAAATCGTTCGCATTAGCGGTGGTCTCTACACGCGGGATCAATTGCCCTATCTTGAAAAGAAGATCGAGAACTTTTCCGACTGGGGTGATTGGGAGTCTGCTCGCGAGTTGATGGAGCATTTGCTTTGGTTGCACCGCAACAAGACGACCCGGATTGACTCTCCCTTGCTGGAAGACTTAATGGAACTCGCACGCTTTCATGTGCGCGGTATCAGCGAAGATTCTCAGGAATTTCAGACCTACCATTTTCGTCGCGCCTCTGCCTCCAATTGGCTGGCTGTTGCTGCGGCCGAGCGATTGTGGTCTCGCACCGATGAAAGGCTTATTCCCATGCTGTATAGCCTGCTGCAGCAGTATCACCTACAGACAGTGGCAGTAGAGCGGGGTGGTCGTACGGGTTATGAGCTACGGGAGATCGTTCCGGGTTCGAATTGGGTGCGGGAACGTTCGGATATGATTCAGTACTTCTATCAGACCGGGTTACGACTGTTACAACAGATGGAAGATATCTACAGTGCCGCTGAGCCACCTAATGCCGAGGCTTTGGCTATGACCCGACTCTACAAAGCTGACTGGCAAGTCATGTATTCTGAGCGAGAAGAGGCATTGGATTCCTATAGCGCTGCATTCAACGGTCTGCTGGAGGCAGGAGTGCCACGGGAATTGACAGATCGTTATTTCTCCAGCGCAAGCTTGTTACCTCAAACAGAGTTTTACGCCAGCCTAAGCAATGCCATGGCGAGCCGCCAGGTTGAGCCTGTACTCAGTGGTATCGATTCGGACTTAGCTGCTGCCGAGTCAGCTCTCTATTTCGCCGAGTGGAGCCCAAACTTCCCCTATGTCCGATCGCCATTCTCGCGCCCGTTAAGCCAAAACCTGGACAGCAATTTCGCTTTGTTCGCTTTCAATCTTTCCGGTGTTACTGAAATTAGCAAGTGGTTAAGCCGGCAGAGTGTGCAGAATTTTGGTGAACTCCTGGATGTGACCCTGGTGAAACCCCATGCCAGTTTTAGCCAGGACGAATCGGAACTACGGCAACGACTGCAGTCACTCGACATCAGACCTCGTCTGGTGGATGGTTTGCCGCAGGAAACATCAGCAACGCTGGTCTACCGCCCCGCAGTGCAGCAACGCCTGAGCCTGCCTTAGGTCATTTCTCCAGTGCTACTCTTTGGTCCTTGAGCGTGTCGCTCGGGCTTTCGTCTGACCTACTAATTCTCGCCTAAAGCTTTGGCAGATGGGTGCCGACGCTATTAGTAAGACATTTCATTAACCAGATAAGAGAGGAGGAGCACCGGCCCAGGGCCATCCAATGACACAATTCGGCAACATTCGATTCATTTAAGGGGTTCGAATAACTATGAGCGAAGTGAAACTTGTCAAAAGCTCAATTGACAGCAGTACGTCCTCAAACCCAGTGTGCTATGTCTTAGACACTAATGTATTAATTCACGATCCAACCTCCATCCTAAATTTCGACGAACATCATGTCGTCATCCCTATTACAGTCCTCGAGGAGTTGGACTCGCTAAAAAGCGGGCGCCAATCTATTGCTGCTGACTGTCGGCAAGCCATTCGTGAATTGGATAAGCAGTTGGGTAGGGCCAATCCGGTAGAAGTAGAAGACGGCATTCAGATTCAGCGCTGTGAAGGCGACGAGAGAGGCGGAGTATTGTCAGTTCTAATGACCGAGACGCCTGAGAATCTGGTCATGCTACCTACCCATCTTAACGACAATCGTATTCTCAATGATGTTGGTTTTCTCAAGCAGCAGTATCCGGAGCGCCGTGTTGTACTTGTTACCAAGGACATCAATGTTCGACTAAAGGCGCGCGGATGTGGAATCGAATCCCAGGACTACCACAGTGATCAACTGCTGAGCGACATCGAGCAACTCAATAAAGGCTATCTTGAGTTTTCAGGCTCCTTCTGGGATCTGGTCGATGATGTGGAAACCGCACAGGAGGATGGGCGCACTGTTCATCGTCTGGCTAAAGGTGTTTTTGGCCAGGAGGTGTATCCCAACCAGTTTTTGTTTGATGAGTCCGGTTTCGTCGCCAGAATCTTATCGACCACAGCGGACGAGATTACCCTCCTGCATCTGAATGCTTCGCACATGATGGAGACCGAAGCCTGGGGTTTGAAACCGCGGGATCTCTATCAGGCCATGGCGCTAAACTTGCTGCTGGATCCTGAGGTTCATCTGGTGAATCTGACTGGTTCAGCCGGGTCAGGTAAGACAATTCTGGCCCTCGCGGCAGCCATCGAACAGACCGTCGCGAATCAACTGTACCGACGCATTATTGTGACCAGAAGTACTCAGGGTCTGGATGAAGATATTGGGTTTTTACCAGGTACCGAAGAAGAGAAGATGGAGCCATGGCTAGGCGCGATCACCGACAATCTGGAAGCGCTGCATTGGGAAGATGAAAACTGTAGCAGCAGTGTGGAATATGTACTTAACAAAGTGCCACTGATGTTCAAGTCTCTGAACTATATCCGTGGCAGGTCTTTCCAGAGTAGTCTTATTATCATCGATGAGTCGCAAAACCTCACGCCTCACCAGATTAAAACGATCGTGACGCGTGCGGGTAACGGTTCAAAGGTTATATGCCTGGGCAATCTCGCTCAAATCGATACGCCTTACCTGACGCCAATTAGTTCTGGTCTTACTTACCTGACCGAGCGATTCAAGAACTTCGAACAAGGTGGAAACATACTGTTACAAGGAGTGCCGCGATCCGTATTGGCGGCTTTCGCTGAAGAAAATCTTTAGTTTGTTTATGGCGCGAAAGCCCGGTCAGCCTGCGAGCATAGCTTGCAGGCGTTCCAGCTGGGCACGAAGCTTACTTCGAAAGCGCTTGCTCTCACCTCTAAGCTTTGGCTTTGTCGCCGTTAAATCACTGGCGAAGAAATGTCATTCTTCTGGTGTTTTAACGGCTCGCATTTGCTTCGCGAATGTCGCCATCCATGGCTCGCTTCGAGCCTTTCTCGATAGCGCGAAAGCCCATCCATAGGCTTTCGCTTGGTCGTCAGCACATCGCTATCGGAATTGCGTGGAATCCCTTGCGATCTGCTGACTCGCATTCGCTTAGCGAATGTCGCCATCCCTGGCTCACTTCGAGCTTTTCTCGATAGCGCGACCATCCATGGTTCACATTGAGGGGCTATCATTTTTTGGTGATGGGTTCGGGTAGAGAAGTTAGCTTTCCGGGATCTGTTGATCCATGGTTTCGGCGGGGGTCTGATCGCAGGGTTTGCCGACGGTATGCGCGGGTACACCAACCACTGTAGTGTGAGGTTCCACGTCCTGCAGAAGTC
>JANQJM010000180.1 GCA_028281635.1 Pseudomonadales bacterium
GGCAAGAGTTCTACTATGATGAGGGGCGAGGCAAGAAAGTAAAGTTTATGCCGATTTCTGTAACAGGGGAGGTCGGTGAAGTGGTCGATCTGAATATTGGCAATGTCAGGCATCTCGAGCTCATCAGTCTGGACGAGCAGCGATGGGGTCTGATTGTTACTTATACTCCAGATGAATTTAGATCTAGCAGGCGTCGTGCCGACAGAGAGGACAAAAATCTGTACCTGCTAGTGTTGGACAGAGCAGGTAGTGTCTTGCGGAGAGTGGACTATTCCAATCTTCGGGCCAAACCAAATTACGGATACAATGAAAGGGTAAGCGCCGTTTCTGCGGTACAAACTTCGCTTGGGCCGGTCATAGCATACACTAACAGGTACAACTCAGAATCTCGTGGAGTTTACTTATTGCTTCTGAACGAGGCATTGGGCATCAGGGGCCTGAAAATAGTTAACGATGCCACGTTTGGAGGTTTCAATTTCCAGCCTAAGGTTGCCTGGAATGGAGAGACGATTTCTGTGGCATGGAAGGAACAGGATCATTCGGGTGCCAGACTGTTTGTCCGTCAATTCGATGTCTATGGTAATCCGGTTACCGGTGCGCAGATTCTTTCAGAGTCGCTCTTTCAGATGTCGAACATTCGCCCCACCGGGCAGGGGTTTTTTGTTGCGTTCAGTGAGATGTCACAACATCCATCGGAAGTGAAACTGGCTTTTGTTCCTACTCGTGGGGTCGCAAAAGGTGCGCGTACTGTTTATGCCGAGAATGACCTCGTTCGGTTATTAGAACTTGCCGAGACCGATAACGGGCTTAGGTTACTGATGTCCGGGTTATACGACGATGTGGCTAGGTTGCACATTTTGGACATAGATTCCGCGACAAATTTTCCGGATTCGGCGCTGGATTTTTAGCTTAACCAGATATCTAAAATTTACGCACCGCCAGCCTTGCTGCGCTTAAATGGCTTTTTTCATCGCAGTCATGTAGCTGCGTAGCCTCTTTCCAACCACTTCGATCGAGTGAGAACGGATGCTGTCATTTACTGCGATCAGTTCAGCGTTGTCTACATTGGTATTAGCCAACTGCAGACCCTTGCCAATGACATCGGCATCGATCTTCTTCATGAAATCTTCCAATAGAGGGACACATTCGTGGGAGAACAGGTAGCAACCGTATTCGGCGGTGTCAGATATCACCTTGTTCATTTCGTATAGTTTCTTGCGTCCGATGAGGTTGGCAATCAGCGGTACTTCGTGCAGTGATTCGTAGTAGGCAGATTCTTCGATGATGCCGCTATCAGTCATGGTTTCGAATGCTAATTCAACGCCGGCTTTAATCATCGCTACCATAAGGATGCCATGGTCATAGTATTCCTGTTCTGAGATTTCCATGTCACCTGCTGCGGATTTTTCGAAAGCTGTTTCCGCAGTGGCTTCTCTCCAACCTAAAAGTTTGGCGTCGTCATTTGCCCAGTCTTCCATCATGCCAGATGAAAAATCACCAGTAATGATGTCATCCATATGTTTTTCGTAGAGTCCTGCCATCAACTCTTTAAGTTCGGCGGATAATTCATTGGCGATGATCTTGGCGGGATTGGAAAGCCGATCCATCATATTGGTAATACCGCCGTGCTTGAGTCCTTCGGCAATAACTTCCCAACCATGCTGCACCAATTTCGAGGCATAAGCTGAATCCATGCCTTTTTCGATCATCTTGTCATAGCAGAGCAGGGAGCCAGTCTGCAGCATGCCGCAGAGAATGGTTTGTTCGCCCATAAGGTCGGACTTCACTTCGGCAATGAATGAACTTTCCAGAACACCGGCACGATGACCGCCAGTGGCGGCAGCGTAGGCCTTGGCGATTTCCAGACCATCACCATTGGGGTCGTTTTCGGCGTGAACGGCGATCAGGGTGGGAACTCCAAATCCCCGCTTGTACTCTTCCCGTACTTCCGAGCCGGGACTCTTGGGAGCAACCATGACAACAGTGAGGTCATCACGAATCTGCATACCTTCTTCAACGATATTGAAGCCATGGGAGTAGGCCAGGCAGGCGCCTTGCTTCATTAGTGGCATGATTTGATTTACTACCGGGCTATGTTGTTTGTCGGGGGTCAGGTTCAGGACCAAATCGGCGGTGGGTAATAGCTCTTCGTAGGTGCCAACGTTAAAGCCATTTTCAGTGGCATTTTTCCAGGAAGGGCGCTGCTCGGAAATCGCTGCTTCACGTAAGGTGTAGGAGACATCGAGACCGCTATCTCGCATATTAAGACCCTGGTTCAGGCCTTGGGCACCGCAGCCGACGATGACCACTTTCTTACCCTTGAGTTTTTCCACGCCATCACTGAATTCGCTTCTGTCCATAAAGCGGCACTTGCCCAGTTGCTCTAGCTGCAGTCGCAGTGGCAGGGTATTAAAGTAGTTCATCGAGTCGCTCCAATTCGCCCGTAGTTTGTAGAAATTGCTGTCAAATAGGCTGGATTTTGCCTGAAAATCCCGGAAAGGCGCGCATCATATAGCATCTACCAACTGCCGTAAAATGTTTCCAAAGGGGCTCCGGGACGGTGAATGGCTTGTATAATGCTGGGTTCAGGCCATTGAGACCGTATTACAAGGCAGCAACTTAGAATTCTCCAATCAGGCTATGGATACTGAAGAGATTGAAGCGGAAGAGGAATCACTACTTCCAATAGATGAACACGAGGAATATGTCTCCGAAGGCGGCAGACAGATTCGTCGTCGTGGTATCTATTTGCTCCCTAATTTACTGACCCTGGGCGCCCTATTTGCAGGTTTCTACGCTGTCATCGCAGGCATGGCAGGCAATTTCAATGAGGCAGGCTGGGCGATTCTGATCGCCGGAGTCTGTGACGGACTGGATGGACGTATAGCGCGTTTAACCAATACCCAGAGCGCCTTCGGTGCCGAATTCGACAGTTTGTCTGATATGGTGTCTTTCGGTGTCGCGCCAGCGCTGATTATGTTCAGCTGGGCATTTGGCGATCTCGGAAATGTTGGCTGGGCCGCCAGTTTCATCTATATGTCCTGCGCCGCTTTGCGACTCGCCCGCTTTAATGTGCAATTGGGTACAGTAGACAAGCGATTCTTTGTTGGTCTGGCGAGTCCTCTGGCTGCAGGCCTGGTCACTTTCGTGCCCTGGGTGGCATTCCGATACGGTATTGAAGTGACGCCGCTGGTGTCCTGGCTGGCTGCATTGTTGACAGTTTTTGCTGGTTTGTTAATGGTCTCCAATTACAAGTACTACAGCTTCAAGGAACTGCATTTCAAAGGCACAGTTCCTTATGTGGTATTTTTCTTTGCGGTAGTATTGTTGGTGGTGATTGCCCAGAACCCTCATGAGGTTCTGTTAACGATGTGTGTAGTATATGCCTCTTCCGGGCCTATAAGCTGGATCTATCGCCGCCAGTTCCGCAAGGGCAAAACAATTGGCTCAGAGAGGCTTGAAGGCGATTCTGATGCAGAACCAGAGTGAGCTGGTTCACGTATTATCCAACATCAGTAGCTCAGTCTGTAAGAGATTTGCCGTTAACCCTGTCTATAGGGTTATGACAATTCATTAAGCTGGATCGAACAGAGTAAATATCATGTTGATCAAGAAACCCGACGACATTAAATCTTCAGAAATTACGCCGGAGCACGTCTATCGAAATCGGCGCCAATTCATGAAAGACAGTAGCCATTTCATACTCGGAGCTGCGGCGACGGGTCTAGGGGCTGCAGCCCTCGCACAAAATGGCGATGCTCTGAAGGCGCGCGCCCCTGCGTCTTTGCAACGCTCGGCGCCGGCTCCCTGGTGGGAACAGAAGTTTGCCAACATCAAACCAGCACCGGACAGTGAGCCTTACTTTACTGGTGAAACATTAACTCCTTATCGCGATGTAACGAACTACAATAATTTTTATGAGTTCGGCATGGATAAGTCAGATCCTTCCCGGCGCTCCGGTGAATACAAAGTCGACCCCTGGTCAATTGAGGTCACTGGTGAAGCAGGTAAGCCCGGAACTTATCATCTGGAAGATATTCTTAAGCCATTAGATCTGGAAGAACGAGTCTATCGACTGCGTTGCGTTGAAGCCTGGTCAATGGTTGTACCCTGGATTGGGTTTTCTCTAGGCGACATGCTCAAGCGTTTCGAGCCAACATCGAATGCCAAGTATGTTGAGTTCGAAACCATGGTAGATCCAGAGACCATGCCTGGCGTCACCTCACGCTTCGCGATTGTTGACTGGCCTTATCGAGAAGGCCTGCGCATCGATGAAGCGATGAATCCACTGGCATTTATTGCCGTTGGATTGTACGGCAGTTATTTGCCTGCTCAGAATGGAGCGCCACTGAGATTGGTCGTGCCATGGAAGTACGGGTTCAAGAGTATTAAATCAATCGTGCGAATCAATTTTCGGGAAACGCAACCGGACACCACTTGGGTTGATCTGCAGGCAAACGAATATGGCTTTTATGCCAATGTGAATCCGAACGTGCATCACCCACGCTGGCGTCAGGACATGGAACGACGCTTGCCGCAAACCTTATTCAGTCGCCAGTACATCGAAACGCGACTGTTTAATGGTTATGCAGAACAGGTCGCACATATGTATGACGGTATGGATCTTTCCGTTCACTACTAAGGATTCACTTCCCGTCTCACTTAGCTGTCACTGTCGCACAAGCATGACCAAGCTGTTTAAACCGGCCGTCTTTCTGGCGGCCCTGGTTCCCTTCGGCATCCTGCTGACCAGAGTTCTACAGAATAATCTCGGACCGGACCCTGCCCAGGAACTGGCCATCGAAACAGGCGAGTGGACGCTGAGATTTCTGTTAATAACCTTGACTCTGACCCCGCTGCGTCAACTGAGCGGTCGACCTGAGTTCGTCAGAGTGCGGAGGATGGTCGGTCTGTATGCATTATTCTATGCCAGTGTTCATTTTATGGTGTGGGTCAGTTTTCTGTTGGGGTTTCGTTGGTTTGCAATTGCCGAGGAACTGGTTGAGCGGCCTTATATTACTGTTGGTTTTGCCGCGTTTTTAATCTTGATTGCACTGGGAATTACGTCGCCCTTAGCGATGGTGCGCAGGCTGGGAAAGAACTGGAAACGCTTGCATCGACTGGTTTATTTGGCTGCAGTCCTGGGTATAGTCCATTTATTGTGGATTCTGCGGACTAATATCGTGGAGGCGGTTATCTACGCTTCGATATTGGCGGTGCTGCTGGGATACAGGCTCTCAAGCTACTTTTCGAAGCGGCGGACAGCTGCTGGCTAATCTTGCCTGTGGGACGTAGTTGCGTATAATACGCCGCCTTGATTGGGAACTCCCCTGGCTTACTGCCGGATTCCCAGCTTGCTGGCCAGACACGTAACTCTAGAAAAATCTGTTGCTGGATTTTAGCGAAGCTTCAATACTGGTACGGCGATTACGGCCTTGATTGGGTCTGTAGCTCAGTTGGTTAGAGCGCACCCCTGATAAGGGTGAGGTCGGTGGTTCAAATCC
>JANQJM010000204.1 GCA_028281635.1 Pseudomonadales bacterium
GTGCAGGGATCGAACCTGCGACCCTCGCCTTGTAAGGGCGATGCTCTCCCAGCTGAGCTAACCACCCGTCACAGGAGACAGCGCATTTTACCGACTTAAGTCTTTATGTCAATGCGAGCCCAATTCAGTAATAGCAGGCCTGGAGACCACTAATTCTGCATTGGCTGAAGCTGAGAAAGGTCCATCTTCTACTTAGTAGTATGAGTAAACGCTCCATCCCAGTCTTCGGGTAAGGGTGTATCACGCAGTGTTTCGATCCGCTCCAGATAGACTTTGTACAGTAAGCATTCCGGCTCGTTTTCAAGCAGGGCTTGCAGGCGCGCCTCGGCTTCATCCCACTGTTGATTGTGATAGAAATCCAGGGCCTGGTGGTACTCGGCCACCCGGGCTTTGAGCTGCTCCCCCGCCGACGCTTCATAGCAAATCGGCTCATAACACTCTACCGCTTCATGCTTGCCTTTTACTTTCACCTTGTCGATGAGCCGCAATAGAAAGCCATCAAGCTGCTTGGCCGTTTCCTCACCTACCAGCAAACGAATACCATAGAACTTGGTTAAGCCCTCCAATCTCGATCCCAGGTTTACCGCATCTCCGAGGACTGTATAGGAGCGTCTGTAGGTGGAACCCATGTCACCCACGTTCATGAACCCGGTGTTGATACCACAGCCAATATTCACTTCAGGGTAGCCTCTGGATTCGAACTCTGGCTTGAGTTCTTCCACTTTCTCCAACATCTCCAGCGCCGCCTTAACCGCATTGCCCCGATGCTCTTCATCATCGAGAGGAGCACCCCAAAATGCCATGACCATATCACCCACATATTTATCGATGGTGCCGTTATGCTTAAAAACTATTTCTGTGATTGGCGTAAAGAAATCATTCAATAAAGTCTTCAACTCACCTGCACTGAGCGCTTCGGAAATAGTAGTGAAGCTGCGAATATCTGAGAACAATACTGTTAACTCTTTACTCTCACCTTCAAAGGTATAGTTATCAGGGTCTGCCAGCATCGAGTCGATATGGGCAGGTGGCACATATTGGTCGAACATACCCTTGATGGTTTTACGCGTCTGACTCTCTGCCAGAAAACCGTAGATGAGATTTACGGCAGTCACCAACAGGATAACTAATGTCAGCAACACCATGGAAAAATCCATTTTGTAAGCTGCCCACAACTGGAAGTTCAACCACACAGTACCAACAGTGAGGACGATGGCTGTACCTGCCATAATGGCCGCATTCATAAAAGGAAAAGAGATGGACATCGCCAGACCGAGCGCCAGAATAATGACGAATAGCGCTCCCTCTTCCCAATCGGGTTTGTAGGGAAACTGAATCTGATTGGTATTTTGAAAGTTTGCGAACAGACTTTCCGTGCTCTCTTCTTCTGCAGACACCTGTGCAACCGGCACCGACTCCAGCAAGGCATGTAACATATTGGCATGCACCTCTACTCCGGGGTAAACCCCATCCAGGGGTGTTGGTCTAATATCCTGCACCCCAGGCGCACTGCTTCCAATCAGAACCAGGGCGTTGGTAAACACACCGTCTTCGACTCGATTATTCAGCACATCAGTTGCGGAAATGTACTCGAAAAACTCGTTGCTGCGGCGCGAGCTTGGCCCCATATAAGGAACCAGCACCGACGCCGAACGATCTGTCGGGATGACGAAGGCTCCTGCTCCCTGGCCGATACTCACTGCAGTAACTACTTCCGTATCGCCGTAGAGTTCGGTGATCAACTCATAACTCTCGGCGAAGTTATAAACGCGCATCATTTCCAAAGACAGAGTTGGGAACAGCTGATTACCATAACGCAGCACCAGAGGAACTCGTCGTACTACTCCGTCCTCGTCCGGCAATTGATTCATATTGCCATTACCCAGTGCTGCGTTTTGCAAAATGGGAATATTACCGGTGAAGCCTGACATATCACGTAACGAGAGCTGTTCCGCCAGTTCGGGGCTGACATCGAATATGGAGGGTGGCAGCTCGTTGTAACCAACGTCTTCCAGGATATTGAAATTGATCGCCAGAACCACATCGATACCGCTCTGCATTACATTAGCGAAGTACTGATCGGAATCGATCATGGGTTCAATTTCTTCCAGGGTCTCACTGAAACTGGGATCCAGTTTACTGAGATCCACGGGCTCTAATAAATCTCTTACACTACGGTCGGGCTCCGGAAAAGTAACGTCAAAACCCACAACGATTGCACCGTAGTCGCGAAGACTTTCTACCAGACGGCCTACCTTGATTCTGTTCCAGGGAAACTGCCCTTCTGCCTGCAGGCTCCGCTCATCCAAATCCACTATCACTATGCGATGTTCTGGGTTCCTCTGGGACCGCGGCATTATTTCCAGTCGCTGGTCATAGATCACAAGCTCCAGGCGTTCGATAAAGTCTTCAACGAAAGGTGGCGCATAGGAGAGCAGCCACAGCACAAACATAGTGACAAAAATGCCAAGATAGGTTGGCAGGCGTTTGCCTTCAGAGATAAATCGTAAAACTGGTTTGAGTCGTGTCTGCAGCGACATCGGACCGGCTCTCTAAGCGCAAGCTTGGTGCTTACTGATTTTTGTTTTGAGGGTGGCTCGGGTCATTATAAGCCCAATGCGGCTGTACTTGAAACGCGGCCAGCGCTACCATTGGCCGCCTTCAGCAAAGGCTATGCTGTAAAACTGCAAGTGCTAGTGCTATGGAAATTTTCAAAGAGTTCAACTTCGAAGCAGCTCACCGCTTACCCAATGTCCCCGCAGGGCACAAATGTGCGCGTCTGCATGGCCATTCTTTCGCCGTAAGAATTTACGTGTCCGGCGATGTGGATGCTGAAACGGGATGGGTGATGGACTTTGCAGATATTGGCAAAGCTTTTAAGCCGATCCGCAATCAATTGGACCATTACTATCTCAATGACATCGAAGGTCTGGAGAATCCCACCAGCGAGAATATTGCGCGCTGGATCTGGCAAAGACTGCAGCCGTCGTTACCACAGTTAAGTGCAGTAGAAATCAGAGAAACCTGCACCAGCGGCTGCATCTATCGCGGCGACTAGTTTTCTGATATCAAGCTATCGCCAACTCACTGGATCACTGGACTCGTCTCTGAGCAAGCCACTATCCACAGTTTGGTCCTGAGCAATAAGCTGCTTACTCACCATGAATTCTTTCGGTCGTTTGACGCAGTCAGCCGCAAGCAGTTTTCCGTCCTTGAGATAGAACACAGCGAAACCCTCTTCCGTATTTTGCGGATCCCCTCGCACGACGAATTCATCATAGTCCTCGTTGAGGCCAGCCATCTGCAATTTGATGTCATACTGATCAGACCAAAACCAGGGAACAGCATCGTAGACCACGGACTTGCCGCACATGTTTGCCGCTGCAACACGGGCCTGATCATTCGCATTTTGCACAGACTCCAAACGCAGTGTCTTCTTATAAAGAGCATTGGGGTGCTCGGTGCAGTCACCCGCTGCAAAGATATCGGGATCGCTACAACGTGTGTATTCATCGACAATAATGCCATCGCCAACGGACAAACCAGCAGCCTCAGCGAGAGTTGTGTTCGGATCTACTCCAACGCCTACCATGACAAAATCTGCCTGGATCGTCTCACCGCTCTTGCAGCTAATGGTGATTTGACCTGAATCTGCTGCCTGGATGGCAGCCACTTGGCTTGAGGTTTTTATCGAAACTCCATGCATCATATGAAGTGCAGTCATGAACTCAGACATGACTTCACCAGTAACACGGGACAGCACTCGCTCTGCCATCTCGACAACGGTTACCTCAAGTCCAAAGCTTCTCAATACCGCCGCGGCTTCCAATCCTATGTAACCACCGCCAATGATCGCTACATGTTTAGCGCCTTCAAGTTTGGGCTTTATTAGTCCCACGTCAGCAGCGGTACGCAGGTAGTGTACACGATCCAGGTCTTGCCCAAGCGGAAGTTTGCGCACCGAAGCGCCAGTGCATATTGCAAGTTTGTCATAGGCAAGGGATTCACCGGTTTGTAATTTGACAGATTTCGAATTCCTGTCGATGGAATAAACCGTAGTGCCTAACAAAAGATCGATGGCATTATCTTCGTAGACTTTCATCGGGCGCAAGCGCATGGCATCTAACTCTTTCTTGCCTGCAAGATGCTCTTTGGATAAGGGTGGTCGGTGATAAGGCAGCTCGTTCTCCGCACCGATTAGCTTGACGCCTCCTTCCCAACCTTCCTTGCGCAGCGCCAGTGCCAACGAAACACCTGCATGGCTGGCACCGATGATTAGACAGTCACGATCTGACATTAACTGTTGGTCCTCCTGGTTTGTTTCTCAATTAGTTTTCGAGTTCTGACAGAGATGGTAGTTGCCAGTCTATGGGCTCCACTCCCTGTTGCTGTAAATAGGCATTGGCCTTGGAAAAGTGATTGTTTCCAAAGAATCCACGACTGGCTGATAGTGGCGACGGATGAGGCGACTGTAAGACAAGATTACGATTGCGATCGATAATCGCACCCTTTTTCTGCGCATAACTTCCCCACAGGATATAAACCAGACCCTGTCGTTCTGCATTCAAGAGATTGACGACACTGTCAGTAAACTGCTCCCACCCTTTCCCCTGGTGAGACGCTGCGCGCCCCGCCTCCACGGTGAGAACGGAGTTTAATAGAAGCACACCCTGCTCTGCCCAGTGCTGAAGACAACCATGACCGGGTGGCCTGAAATTCACATCGGCGGCCAGCTCTTTATAGATATTGACCAGGGAAGGCGGCAGGTCGATTCCTGGTTTAACAGAAAAGCACAGTCCGTGAGCCTGGCCCGGGCCATGGTAAGGATCCTGACCCAGAATCACGACCTTGACCGCATCAAATGCAGTCGTATTTAGTGCATTAAAAATCTCATTACCGGCTGGAAAAATCCGCTTCCCTGCCGCTTTTTGCTGCAGCAGAAAAGAGCGCAGGGTCTGCATGTAGTCACTGGCGAACTCTGGAGCCAGGGCATTACGCCAACCCGCTTCGAGTTTTATCTCCCGTTGTTCAGAGCTTGCTTCAGCCGTTGTCATGTTGTGGGCGCATATGAGGAAATAGCAGAACATCCTTGATTGAAGCAGCGTCGGTAAACAGCATCACCAGGCGGTCGATACCTATTCCTTCGCCAGCGGTTGGAGGCAAACCGTATTCCAGTGCCGTGACATAGTCATCGTCGAAATGCATCGCTTCCTTGTCGCCTGATTCTTTTTGCTGAACTTGCGCATGAAAACGCTCGGCTTGATCTTCGGGATCATTGAGTTCGGAAAACCCATTCGCCAACTCTCTGCCACTGATAAACAGCTCGAAGCGATCAGTCACTTCCGGATTCAGTTCATTGCGGCGTGCCAGTGGTGAAACAT
This sequence comes from Pseudomonadales bacterium, assembly GCA_028281635.1. Classification (GTDB taxonomy): domain Bacteria; phylum Pseudomonadota; class Gammaproteobacteria; order Pseudomonadales; family Pseudohongiellaceae; genus UBA9145. Next base: position 5,382 of record JANQJM010000204.1, read on the forward strand.
CCGTCGGATGTTCATAAATGAAGGTTGGCTGATCCAGAGTTTCTTCAACTCGCTGTTCGAAGATTTCCATAATGATCTTGCCTTTTGGCCAGGCCTTATCGAAATGAATATCCAGCTTATCAGCCAAAGCGATAACTGACTCCGGGGAATCGAAAGACTCAGGGGTGGCCGACTCACACTGAGCCACAATGGCTTCCCGCATTGACTGGCGACGAAATGGCTGCGAGAAGTCATAGGTCGAACCCTGATAGCTTACCGTGGTACTTCCCAACACCTGTTCCGCGATGCTACGAAACAAATCTTCTGTCAGATCCAGTAGCTCATGATAGGTCGCATAGGCCCAATAGAATTCCAGCATGGTGAATTCTGGATTGTGCCGGGTGGAAAGCCCTTCATTGCGAAAGTTGCGATTCAACTCATAGACCCGCTCAAAGCCACCAACGGTCAGGCGCTTCAGGAACAATTCAGGCGCAACCCGTAGATACATGTCCTGATCCAAAGCGTTATGATGAGTAATAAACGGGCGCGCAGTCGCCCCGCCCGGGATTATCTGCATCATGGGCGTTTCAACTTCCATAAATCCTCGAGCATCAAAGAATTCACGGATAAAACGCAGAATTTTCGAACGCAGGGCGAACACTTTGCGTGACTCTTCATTGACGATAAGATCGACATAGCGCTGGCGATAGCGCATCTCGGTATCGGTCAGACCTTTATGCTTATCAGGCAATGGGCGCAGAGACTTGGTCAATAGCCTGAACCGGGCAACCCTGACCGTCAACTCCCCTTTCTGAGTCCTGAACACTTCGCCCTCAGCACCGATGATGTCGCCAAGGTCAAGCCCCTTGAGTTCCGCTGCCAGCTCATCATCGAACTGCTTATTGTTCATGTAAAGCTGCATCTGCCCATAGCCATCCTGAATTACGACGAATGGCCCGCGCATACGAATAATGCGTCCGGCTACCTTGGTCTGGTGTGCAAGTTCCTTTAGTTCTTCCGCTGATTTCTCTTCGAAGTCGGCAATCAGCTCGGCGCTGGTGTTTTGCCGCTCGAAGTCGTTGGGAAAAGCCTGCCGCTTTTCTCGGATGGCAGCCAACTTTTCCCGGCGCAGAGCGACCAGCTTGTTTTCTTCTTCCTGCGTATCCTGCTGCTGATTGCCGTCTGCCATGAACTAATCGACTCTTGAATAACTTGCTTAACTTCTTATAAAACTACTTGTCTATCTACTGTATTCCGATTCGGTATTGCTGGATGGATGATCCATTGATCTTACTAAAGTCCCATCTTAAGACTGGCCTCGATAAATTTATCCAGATCTCCATCTAACACGGCACCTGTATTGGTGACCTCAACATTAGTGCGAAGATCTTTTATTCGTGACGAATCCAGAACATAGGATCGAATCTGGCTACCCCAACCGATGTCAGCCTTTGATTCTTCAATGGACTGCATCTCTTTCTTGCGCTTCAACTCTTCCAGTTCATATAGTTTTGCCTTGAGCTGTTTGATCGCCATGTCCTTATTCTTATGCTGGGATCGCTGGCTCTGACATTGTACGACAATCCCGGAAGGCTCATGAGTCAGCCGCACCGCACTGTCAGTCTTGTTTACATGCTGGCCACCTGCCCCACTCGAGCGGTAGGTATCGATGCGTACATCCGACATATCGAGGTCAACTTCAATGTCGTCGGCAATTTCCGGTGACACAAAAACCGAGGCAAATGAGGTATGTCTTCTATTGCCAGAATCGAAAGGTGACTTCCGTACCAGCCGATGCACCCCGGTTTCTGTTCGTAACCAGCCAAAGGCAAATTCACCACTCAAGTGCAGAGTGGCACTCTTAATGCCTGCCACATCCCCACCGGAGACTTCAACCAGCTCTGTTTTGAAGCCCTTGCCTTCACCCCAGCGTAAGTACATGCGCAACAGCATTTCCGCCCAATCCTGTGCCTCGGTCCCGCCGGAACCAGCCTGAATATCAAGATAGGCATTCGATGCATCCATGGCACCTGAGAACATGCGCCTGAATTCCAGCTTCAGCAGCTGCTCTTCGAGGTGGCTAAGGTCTTTATCGGCAGCGTCAAGCAACTCCTGGTCGCCCTCATCTTCGGCAAGGGTATAAAGTTCCTCTACTTCGGTGATACCGCTGTAGAGCTTATCGATAGTAAGCACCACAGCTTCAAGATCAGATCGTTCCTTCCCCAGGGCTTGCGCATATTCGGGCTTCTCCCAAACCGTTGCGTCACCCAACTCCAATTCCACCTCGGCCAGGCGGTCCTTCTTCACTTCATAGTCAAAGGTACCCCCTAAGACTATCTGTTCTGGACCCTAATTCTTTCAGTAATGCCAGTTGGCTGTTGATTTCCAACTATTTGCTCCTGCTCGCCGTGGAAAAACGCGCATTTTACCCTATCAAGCCCCGGTTACCAGCGACTTGTTGGAGTATGTTTGGACCATGCAAGACCGCTAGGTTAAGCTCTGTCTGCTCAATCCCTAAGTTCATCCCCTATCCGCGGCAAAACGAAGCATACCCCCCTTAAAGTGAACCTAGCATCAATGCGAAACCCAGCACCGGACCTCGAATGGGATGCTGAGAACCTGCCGCGTTCGAAAACCTTCAATGACATCTACTATTCCGCAGATGACGCGCTGGCAGAAAGCCTCTATGTGTTTATCGAAGGCAATAGCCTGCCCAAACGCTGGCAACAGTCAGCAACCAGCCCTGGTGTTTTCCACATCGGAGAAATTGGATTCGGAGCAGGATTAAATTTTCTCAATACCTGGCATCAATGGAACAGGCAACCCAAAGCAAAGCGCAAAAGGCAACAACTGCACTACCTGGGTTTTGAGCAATTCCCGCTGCCTCTCTCCGAGCTGAAGCGCTTGTATAAGAATTGGCCGGCACTGAGCGATGAATGTAAGTTGTTTTTGCAGTGCTATCAGGCCGAGAGCCGAGGCTGGCACCGCTTCAATCTTGCTTCAGATGTCAGCCTCGACCTTGTGTTTGGAGATGCTTTGGAAGAGCTCTCTTCCCGCTCACCATCCGATGCAAAAATCGATGCCTGGTTCGTCGATGGCTTTAGTCCAAAACAGAATCCGGAGCTTTGGAGCCTGCGACTTTTCCAGTTGCTTGCTGATAATAGCCGCGCTGGCAGCACGCTGGCGACATACAGCGCCGCCGGGGAAGTCAGGCGAGGATTAACAGCGGCTGGTTTTGCCGTAACCCGGGTAACTGGTTTTGGTAACAAACGCCACATGCTCAAAGCAAACCTTGCAACGCAAGCAGCCATATCAGTCGTTGAATCTACTCCTCAGTTACCAGATCCCTGGTTTCTCATTCCCAATGCAACTGCCAGTGATTCACGTGATGAAAAGCATGCGGTAATAATCGGAGCCGGCATAGCCGGTGCTTGCTGCGCACAAGCACTTGTAAAACGTCACTGGCGAGTGACTGTACTGGAGCGAGCGCAACAGATAGCAGCAGGCGCCACCGGCATTCCACAACTAGCCTTACGCCTGAGACTGTTTCAGCAAGCCAGCCAGGAAGCATTGTTTCATCTTCAGGCCTACCTTTACGCGATCCAAATCTACGCCGAAGTTTCCGGGTCCACGACTGCGTGGCAGCAATCGGGGACGCTGCAGTTACCCGGTGCCTTGAACAAAACGAGAGCACTGAACCCTGACAGAGTCACTGAGCTCTACGCCGAGGCAATAGTTCGCCTTGCCTCTAAAGCGGAGTTTCCAGATATTGCATTTCCTGCTGGCGGCGACCCTGGCTATTGGTTTCCCCAGGGGGGTTGGGGCGATGCGGGCGCAGTTTGTGAGTCGCTATTAAGCCACAGCGAAATCGATCTGCAACTGAATACTAACGTGACTAGATTTGCTAAAGATGGGAAGCACTGGGTAGTACTCGATGCAAACGCCAAACAAATTGCCAGCGCCCCTGTTTTAATCATCGCCACGGGCGACAAATTGCAGACTTTCGAACAGACGCAGGCACTGCCTCTACAGACCAACCCCGGACAAAGCAGCATCATTGAAAGCGATGACAGCATTGATCACATCGATTTCGTAGTAAGTGGATCCCGAAGCATATTACCTCCTCTCAACAATCGCCGAACACTCTCGGCCAGCTATCGCCAACAGTCGGATCTCACTGAGCCGCGGCAAGAAGACGATGAGGCAAATCTACTTGCCTATAGAGCAACGTTACTGGAATCAGAGAAGTACCCACCACGTCTTGCGAGTTCACAGGTCGCTATTCGGGCCAATGCTCCAGATCGACTCCCGCTGGCTGGCATGGCGCCGGATATCCCCGGGATGCGTCACCGATTTGCAGGGCTGGCTCGTAATGCCCAACGAAAGTACTCCGAACCTGGCTGTTATCATGAGGGTTTATACATTTCCGCCGGGCACGGCTCCACAGGCTTTACCAGTTCACCACTAGTCGGGGAATACCTGGCTAGTTTGATTACTGGAAATTGCTTGCCTCTGAATCAACAATCGATGAATCTTCTCAATCCCGCTCGCTTCGTGATTCAGGACCTGAAGAAGCAACGAGGGTGAGAACTGTTAACGCTTGTAGAACGCGCTGACTACTTTGGCCAGGGCAAAAGGGTCTTTCGCTCCAGCCAGTTCCCGGATGGAATGCATGGCAAAAGTGGCAACCCCAATGTCGACAGTGGTGATGCCGGTTTCGGTCGCAGTAATTGGACCAATCGTACTGCCGCAGCCCATATCATTGCGCATGGCAAAAGCCTGATTGGGCACCTTCATCTGATCGCAGATAGATTTAAACTGGGCAACCGAATCGCTATTACTGGCATAGCGCTGATTCGCATTAAGTTTGATTACCGGCCCACCATTGAGGACAGGCCTGTGTTTGTCGTCGTGCTTCTCCACATAGTTCGGATGCACACCGTGGGCATTATCGATGGAGAGGAAGTTTGAATTGGTAGTGACACGCTGCAGGCCATCAGAATCGTCAGTCACACTCGCTGTAATGCGTTCCAGTACTGACTTGAGGAATGGTCCCTGGGCCCCAGAAGTTGAAGCGCTGCCGACTTCTTCATGATCGTTGCACACCAGTAAGCTGGCGTAGTCGCCCCGGCTCTTTATCAAAGAATAGCAAGCCACATAGCAGCTCAACAGATTGTCCAGTCGAGCAGATGCGATGAATTCCTTATTCAGGCCAATCAGTGCTGGGGCCTGGGAGTCATAAAAGTACAACTCGTGAGCCAGAATCTTGCTCGCAGATCGATTTCCTGCCTGTTTACGAATCAGAGAGAGTAAGAACTCATCAAAGTTGAATTTTTTCCTGCTCTGAGCAATTTGCAGAACAGGCATTAACTCTTTTTGCGGATTTATAGTTCGGCTGTCGTGAACACCACGGAACAGATGAATGGCAAGGCTGGGGATGACGGCAATCGGATCAACAATATCGATCAAAGTGGATTTGAGAGCTCCTGCGCGAGTCTGAAAATTCACTCTGCCGGCAAGCGAAAGGTCTCGATCAAACCAGGGGCTGTAGAGCATTCCCCCGTAAACTTCCACCCCGATCTGAACGTAGCCGTTGCTCTCTATGACCGGATTTGGTTTTACTTTCAGACAGGGACTGTCGGTGTGAGCACCTGTCATTCTGAGACCGTGCTGCAGAATATCGTGGCGACCAGTATGAAACGCAATCAGGGCCGAATCATTGCGAGTAACGTAATAGCTTTTACTCGGCTGTAAATTCCAGGACTCGGATTCGTTCAGCGCTTCAAACTTAGCCGCCTCCAGCAGCGCCTTCATAGAAGACACTGCATGGAATGCGGTTGGTGATCGCTGCAGAAACTGCAGTAGATCCTGATTGAATTGGCTGGCAGTCATGATCGACCTACTGCGTCGTCCTAACTCTCGGGTTTAACTATCGAATCTCTAACAGTTCGACATCAAATATTAATGCCGAGTTTGGTGGAATAGCCGGAGTCGGTGAAGCCTCACCATAAGCGAGGCCCGGTGGTATAAAGAGGCGCCACTTGTCCCCTACTTTCATTAGTTGTAAAGCTTCTGTCCATCCGGCGATTACCTGAGAAAGACCAAAGGTTGCTGGTTCGCCACGATCGACCGAGCTGTCAAAGACGCTGCCATCAGCCAATGTGCCGTGATAGTGAGCCAGCACTGAGTCCGTCACCGCAGGAGAAGCGCCACCGGCTGGCCCGGTTTCCAGAACCTCGTACTGTAAACCCGAATCCAAGGTCACCACACCATCGCGTGTGCCATTGTCGGCGAGGAATGCTTCACTGGCTGCAAGATTATCAGCAAGTGCATCCTGGGCGGCCTGTTGTTGACGCTGCATAAAAGTTTGTAACGCAGTCATCACTTCAGCTTCCCCAAGCTTTAAGTCGCCGCTAATAGAATCGAGCATGCCTGCAATGAAAGCCTCTACCGCGACATTATCTAACAGACCCTGGGCGGCGATACTTTGACCGACATTGACACCTATCGCATAACCGAAACGGTTCTCTTCGTTTTCCAGGTCGATGTCACCTTGCGCCAGAGCGAATGAGGCTAGACTCGCACTCAGCAGCACGGATACCAGCTGAATCAGTGTTTTCATACAATTTTCCTTAAATCTGAGGACAATGGAGGCAGCCGGAAAAACGAGAATTCGACTGGCTCGCTCCAAGCGAGTAGCGCATACTAACCGGGAAAATAAGCAATTACCAGCTAACAGAGAGTCTGCCAAAACCGGTATGAAACAACACAGATTCAACATTTCAACCGTGTTCGGAACCCTGTTTATACTGCTCACGAGTTGCTCACAACCCTACACTGTTTCCATAAACAATCAGGCTGTTTACGACCCGTCCGGCCGCTTGATCGACGGCAGTATCGTCGATGCCGATCTGCAAGGCTGCATCAATCTTGCGCTGCGCCAGCAGAGTCTGGACAACCCTGCTCAACTGACGGTTTTATCCTGTGCCAATTCCGAGATTCGCAGCCTGGAAAACATCGGTCAACTCAGCCAGCTGCGCTTTCTTGATCTCAGCAATAACAACATTAGCAATATTACGCCACTGGAAGATCTTCCAACTCTGGGTGGGCTAAGCCTGATTAATAACCAGATTACCGATATCGCACCGCTGTTTAATCTGCCCGGATTAACTTCGGTCAGCTTGTTAGGGAATGATGGTATCCCTTGCCAACAGATACAGGCCTTACGCAGTCGCCTCGGCGCCAATTTGAATGCACCAGATAATTGCCGTAATTGAGTTTTCGTGTCTAGGCGGGAACACCGCTGTGAAACCTGAACGCCGTATCAGAGCTTGATACCAGTTCTGCCTCGATCTCGCGGAACTGTCCGACTCGTTTACTGATGTCCTGGTCACTGCTATTCGCAGCAAGTTGCAAATAGTCCTCGTAGTGGCGCGCCTCTGACTTAAGCAAACCGTTATAGAACTTTGCCAGTTCATAGTCACCAGCAGCCTGCAAGCGGGGAATGAGCCCAGCAAATCGCTCACAGGACCTGGCCTCTATAAAGGCACCGATAATCAGTGTATCGGTTAAACCTTGCCTTTCGTCTTTTCGGATATGTTTGCGCAAACCCGCTGCATAGCGAGATGGACCCAGCCTGCGGTAATGCACTCCTCTGTGTGCAAGGATTTCGACGACTTGTTGGAAGTGCAAAAGTTCTTCCCGTGCCAGCTGCGACATTTTAGTAAGCAACAAAGGAAAGCTGGTGTGGCGATACATTAGATTCATAGCCGTGGCCGCTGCTTTCTTTTCACAATTCGCATGATCTATCAACAAACAGTCTTTCTGTGACAGGGCTTCCACAAACCA
>JANQJM010000231.1 GCA_028281635.1 Pseudomonadales bacterium
CAGCGCCGAACTCAGGGACTTGTTGAGATGGAATGGCTTATCCAGAAATGATCTAATCTTTCCAGGACAACAAATAGTTATCTCGGCCCCCTGATATCGATTATGACTGACACAACAATAACAAAAGCGAACAACGACGAGTTTTTCGGCCACCCTGCCGGACTTTCAACTCTCTTCTTTACTGAGATGTGGGAACGTATGAGCTATTACGGAATGCGTGCCCTGCTCGTCCTCTTCATGACGCTGAGCATCCAGGAAGGTGGGCTTGGTATCACTGTAGCATCGGCCACTGCGATCTATGGCCTCTACACTGGGGCTGTTTATTTCATGGGTCTGCCCGGCGGCTGGATTGCTGATCGACTAATTGGGGGACAACAAGCAGTCTGGTACGGCGGTATTGTCATCATGTGCGGCCATATCCTGTTGGCAATACCAAGCGACAGTACGTTCTTCATTGGATTGATTTTCGTTGTCACTGGTACGGGCTTATTGAAGCCTAACATCGGCGCGCTGGTTGGACAGCTTTACGCTCCCGAGGACCAACGCCGAGACGCTGGTTATACGCTCTACTACATGGGCATCAATCTTGGATCTTTTATCGGTTATATCGTTTGCGGTTGGTTGCAGGTCAATGCGGGGTATCACTGGGCATTTGGTGCTGCTGCTCTCGGCATGGGTGCAGGATTGATACAGTTTCGACTGACCCTATACAAACTGGAAGGTGAGGGAGCAGCGCCAACGCAACCTTTGTCACCTTCTGGCCGTCGCAATAGTCAGCTCGCTATTGTTGCATTTGCCGTAGTCATGGGTTTGCTAACGCTGATGATGCTTAGCGGCACTTTAACTATCAATCCCGTTACTCTGGCCCAATATGTCGCACTAACAATTACCGCTGTCTTTCTCGCATACTATGCCGGCATCTACACATTTGCCGATCTCAGTGAGGATGAAAAACGGTCTCTGGGTGCCTTGTTTTTGGTCTGCGTTGCATCGACATTCTTCTGGGCAGGTTTCGAACAGGCAGGATCTTCACTCAACTTGTTTGGTCGGGATTACACAGACCGCATCATCGGCAGTTTCGAAATTCCCCCTGCCTGGTTCCAATCTGCAAATTCCGTTTTTATAGTCATCCTCTCGCCGTTTTTCGCCGCCCTGTGGATCAATCTGGCTAGACGTATGATAGATCCATCCTATAGCATTAAATGTGCCGTTGGTCTAATTATCATGGCCAGCGGATTTATCGTGATGTTTTTTGCAGCCCAGGTTGCCGCATCAGGCTTAGCAGCCGCTCCCTATTGGTTAATCGCCACCTACTTTTTGCACACAGTTGGTGAACTCTGCTTAAGCCCGACGGCATTAAGCGCTGTCAGCAAGCTATCTCCCCGGCGCTTTGCAGGACAGATGATGGGAGTTTACACACTGACCTATTCAATCGGTAATGTAGTGGCTGGACTGGTTGCCGGTAATTTTGACCCGGAAAACATTCAGCAAATGCCAAATCTGTATTTGCAGATCAGCCTGTTCACCATTGCAATTGGTGTCACGATTGCACTGTTTGCTTTGAAGACCCGTAACTGGGAATCTCTCATTAAGCAAGATTCGCCGACCGCTACAGCCGCTGCTTAACTTTCCAGATTCATTATCTCTACGCACAAACACAGGGAATAGACACAAGGAATAAATGTTATGGGTTTTCTTGCCGGAAAAAGAATTCTAATTCTTGGCGTCGCCAGCAAGCTTTCGATTGCGTCAGGTATCGCAGCAGCCATGCATCGTGAAGGTGCCGAACTTGCTTTCACTTATCAAAACGAAAAACTGAAAGATCGGGTGATCAAATTTGCCGACGGCTGGGGATCTGAACTTGTGTATCCCTGTGATGTAACGGAAGACCAGCAGATCTCAGATTTGTTTTCTGGTCTGGCTGAGTCATGGGACGGTATCGATGGCATTGTGCACTGCCTTGCTTATGCACCAGCCCATGAACTGCACGGTAACTACGTAGATATCACTACTCGTGAGGGCTTTCTTACCGCGCATGAAATTAGTTCCTATAGTTTTGTTGCCCTGGCGCAGGCAGGCAAGGAACTCATGGCAGGCAGAAACGGTTCGCTGTTAACGCTCAGCTATCTGGGGGCTATGCGCAGTTTGCCTAACTACAACGTGATGGGCTTGGCCAAGGCCAGTCTGGAAGCCAACGTACGGTACATGGCCGCTAGCCTTGGGCCAGACGGGACGCGTGTGAACGCGATATCGGCGGGACCAATCAAGACCCTGGCTGCCGCTGGTATCAAGAGCTTCCGCAAGATGCTGGAATACAACGCCGGTCAGACTCCACTACGCAGAAACGTTACCATCGAGGAAGTGGGTAACGCTGCAGCATTCCTCTGCTCTGACCTTGCGTCGGGAATTTCTGGGGAGATTCTTTATGTTGACGGCGGCTTCAATACTACCGCCATGGGATCACTGGAGCAGACCTAAACGCTTAGAACGTGGGTTCGTCCAACAGCGGCGCGTTAATGTCTGAGTTTTCGCGGAGATTCACAATGTAGGAAGTGAAATCACTGCCACCCAGATCTGTTTTCAGTGAACTAACCATGCTCTCCCTGTCACTTTCTTCGATTGCATCTAATTGACCGGGATTGACACTCTGTAGTTCGATCAATACGAAGGTATCGTTATTCAAGGTAAGACTGGAATAAATGGGATCTCCCTCTTCAGGACTTGCAAGCGAGAAAACATAGTCCACGATTTCGCGATTGACGTTGAAAGCATTGCGACTAGTCGTCGGAGCTGCCAGCCAGGAAAGTTCGTTCTCTTCCAACAAGCTATCAAGACCTTCACCCGACTCTGCCGCGATGAGTAACTCTTCGCCCAACTCTTGTACCGCTTGTCTTTCAAGCTCGGTTCGAAGAATTACGGCGATTTCCGGCTCTACTTCTTCGATCGGAAGCACCGTTGCCTCATTAAACTGCAGGACTCGCAATACTATAGCTTCACCCGTTGGCAACTCGATCACATCACTGTTATTGCCTTCCAGTAGTACTTCATCAGAGAAAGCTGCAGCGACCAATGACGTATCGCCAAACAGTCCACTACCACCTTGCCGACCGAATGCTTGGCTCTCCTGAATAGTAAGACCGAGTTCTTCAGAAATGCTCTGTAGATCGCCGGACTCAAAGGCAAGATTGGAGAGGTCCTCCAGGCGTTCTGAATAAATCAGATCGACTTCTGCACTCTTCAATTCTCTTTCAATTCGTTCAGCTTCTTCTTCGAAGCTGTCGAATACCCGAGCAGCATCTTCAGTCAGTTTGATGAGATGTACACCGAACTCAGATACCACAGGATCAGACACTTCATTCAGAGCCAAAATCTCAAGAGCAGCTTCTACAGATTCTGGAAAAGCAGTGCCATCGGTGTAGCCAATATCACCACCTTCCTCCGCGGACACAGTGTCGATGGAAAACTCCAGAGCCATTTCCCCAAAGTCCTCGCCATTGTCTATGCGTTGCTTCACCTCAGATGCTGCGGCTACTACATCACCTTCTGTCTGCCCTGAACCAATTTCGAACAGTATGTGAGCTGCACGTTTTTCAGAAGAACCTTCGAATTCATCCCTTTCAGCCTCGTATTGGGCCAGCAACTCTGATTCATCTACTTCAATTTCGTCGGCGATAGCATCCTGATCCAGGTTGACATATTGCACTACCACCGTTTCTTCTTGAGTGAACTCGTCCGGGTTGGCGTTGTAGTAATTTTCGATTTCCTCGTCACTGACCGGAGTACCCAATGTCCTAGTGCCAAGTGTCACAGATACATAATTAAAATCGCGAGTCTGTTGAGTCAACGCAGCCACAGTTTCCAATTCAGATTCAGTGATGAAAGCCGAACTGGTAAATGCGTTCGCTACCTGTCCCATGAGCATAGTCTGACTCAGAGCATCTCTATAGAGCGGAGCGTTGTAGCCCTGACTGGCCATGGTTCGAATAGCCAAATCAGGATTGAAGACTCCATTAATCTGAAAGCTTGGGTTATCGATAATTGAGCGATCAATACGATCAGACGAAACCAGCATGCCCGCACGAGCAGCAGATTGCTTCAACATCGTTTCTTCAATCAATTGATTAAGTGCAATCTGTTCCAGCAGAGATTGATCCAGCTCGGCTCCGCCACCAATTGAAGTAAGCAGCGACTGAGTACTGAATTGCAGTTGCGCTTCGGTGATCTCCTCACCATTTACTTCAGCCACGGGTGGAGAGCTGATGAATCCTCCAATGATCGATTCCACGCCAAACAAGGCGAATACGGCAACGATGAGGCCAATAATGACCTTCGCGATGACCCCCTGGGAATTGTCTCTGATGTCCTGCAGCATAGTTTTCTGGCTAAATCTCTACTGATTTTGAAACGGGGGCTGATTATACATGGTTATAGGAAAAACTCAGTATCTCCTGCCTCGATGTGAGACCGAGGCGACCTCAGGCAACCCCCATATTATGGGCACTACAGCCATATAGCCCACCCGGTTCGTTTACCAATTGCCGATCATTTCTCTGAAAGCCACCCTAGCAAAGAAAAAGGGCGCATCAGAGATGCGCCCTTTTCAAAGCGGTGTTGAGGCAACAACTGTACCCCGTTACTTTGTCGCTTGCTGAATCCCTATTAAAGGACCGAGCTAGCACACAAGCTAAGTATTAACTGAATCTTTCAGTGCTTTACCAGCTTTGAAGCTAGGAACCCTTGCAGCCTTAATTTCGATTGGCGCACCAGTCTGAGGATTACGTCCAGTTCGAGCGGCTCTGTTCTTGGTTGCAAATGTACCAAATCCTACCAGCACTACCGGATCATCTTTTTTCAGCGAATCAGTGATCGCGTCGAGCATCGCATCGATAGCTCTTCCGGCAGCAGCTTTAGGAAGGTCTGCACTTGCAGCAACAGCATCTATTAATTCTGATTTATTCACGTTATCCCCTTTTCAGTTTGACGATAAATTTGAGTTGTTTTTATTTAACTTTTCCAATGGCTGATAAAATTTTCCTGACTCTTGTCACGGTTGCGACAAATCGCTTACGCGATAACTTGTTCAAAATTTCATCAATAGACTGTTAAAAAGACTCTCGAAATGTCACTAATTGGTTTATGCCTAATCCTCTGAAAGCACCGTCACACCTGCGATGTGACCAAATCTTTATACCAATAGCCTGAAAGCTGTGTCAACCGAAACACCAGCAACTAATGAGTATTTATGTGCTTTTCATCACTACTTGGGTCTTTATCTTCCTTGCTTGCTTCACTCTCCTGTTTAGTTTTTTCATCATCGCTAGTTGGAGTCGGTTGATATTGCAAAGCATGTTCCAAAACTTCATCGATCCAGCGCACAGGAACAATTTCCAAATCCGCTTTAATGTTGTCCGGAATTTCTGTCAGGTCTCTCTCGTTATCGGCAGGAATCACGACTGTTTTAATGTTTCCTCGATGAGCTGCCAATAATTTCTCCTTAAGACCACCAATTCGGAGAACCTGACCCCGCAGAGTAATCTCACCTGTCATCGCAACATTTGCTTTAACTGGAATATTGGTGAGAACAGAAACTAATGCCGTGCACATGCCTACGCCGGCACTGGGGCCGTCTTTTGGTGTCGCACCTTCCGGAACGTGAATGTGAAGGTCGAACTTCTCATGAAAATTTGCATCGAGGCCAAGCGCTCGCGCCCTGCTTCTCACCACGGTAAATGCAGCCTGAATAGACTCTTGCATCACATCACCAAGGGAGCCGGTCTTGATGGTCTTTCCCTTGCCTTCCACGGCAATTGCCTCAATGGTCAATAATTCACCACCCACGGAAGTCCAGGCCAGACCATTGACCTGGCCAATCTTGTTTTCCTCTTCGGCCTTTCCGAAATCATATTTTCTGACGCCGGAATACTTCTCCAGAGCCTCGCCGTCCAGGGTGATTTCATCTGACTCTTTGTTAAGGGAATTTTCCTTAACCACCTTGCGGCAAATCTTGGCGATTTCCCGTTCCAGTCCGCGCACACCCGCTTCCCGAGTGTAATAGCGAATCAAATCACGAATCGGTTCTTCGCCGATGTCCAGCTCTTCTTCGCCTAAGCCATTATTCTTCTTCTGTTTCGGAACAAGATAACGCTCTGCGATGTTGACCTTCTCATCTTCGGTATAGCCGGGAATCCTGATGACTTCCATTCTATCCAGCAGTGGTTCTGGAATATTCATACTATTGGAAGTACAAACAAACATGACTTCCGACAGGTCATAGTCGACTTCGAGATAGTGATCATTGAAGCTGTGGTTTTGTTCGGGATCCAGGACTTCAAGCAGGGCTGATGCCGGATCGCCTCGATTATCCATTCCCATCTTGTCAATTTCGTCTAACAGGAACAGCGGATTGCGCACACCTACTTTGGATAGTTTTTGCAGCAGTTTGCCAGGCAACGAACCGATGTAGGTACGGCGATGACCTCGTATTTCCGCTTCATCCCGGACCCCACCTAATGCCATACGCACAAACTTACGATTGGTAGCACGGGCAATGGATTCGCCTAATGATGTTTTACCAACTCCAGGCGGGCCTACCAAACACAGGATCGGTCCTTTCAATTTCTTTACGCGCTTCTGTACTGCCAAGTATTCCAGAATTCGTTCTTTAACTTCTTTCAGGCCATAGTGATCGTTTTCCAAAATATCTTCGGCTTTACTCAAATCGAGACGCACTTTACTGCGCTTTTTCCATGGAATATTGATCATCCAGTCCAAATACGTACGTACGACTGAAGCCTCTGATGACATCGGCGACATCATTTTCAGCTTGTTGAGTTCTGACATGGCCTTTTCTTTCGCATCTTTAGGCATGCCGGCATCGTCGATACGCTGTTTGAGTTCCTCTGCTTCGTTCGGAACATCTTCCAGCTCACCCATTTCTTTTTGAATGGCTTTCATCTGCTCATTCAGATAGTACTCACGCTGACTTTTTTCCATCTGTTTTTTGACGCGACCGCGAATGCGTTTTTCTACCTGGAACAGATCAATCTCAGATTCGATCAAGGCCATCAAATGCTCGATGCGAGCCTGCAGTCCCGCCAGCTCCAGGAGGTTTTGTTTCTCCTGCAGTTGCAGCGACATATGGGAAGCGATGGTATCCACCAGCCGCCCTGGCTCGTCGATACTGGAGATTGAAGTCATCACTTCAGGCGGAATTTTCTTGCTCAGCTGCACATATTGATCGAATTGCGACAGCAAAGAACGAATCAACAAGGCTGATTCCTTCTCTGGCACCTCCTCAGGGGTCAATACCAGGGTCTCAGCTTTGAAATGATCCGATTCGAATGTCACCTCTTTAATCTTGGCCCTATCCAGCCCTTCAACCAGCACTTTGACCGTGCCATCTGGCAATCGAATCAATTGCAGGATCGTGGCTACCGTACCAATGGAGAACAGATCATCTACGCCTGGCTCGTCTTCAGAAGCATTCTTCTGTGCAACCAACAGCACTTGCTTATCGCTGGCCATGGCGATTTCGAGGGCTTTAATGGACTTCGGGCGGCCGACGAAAAGCGGCTGCACAATTTGCGGATAAACGACTACATCCCGCAGTGGCAGAAGCGGAAAGCTTAAACTGCTGGAAACGTCGGTGGGTAAACTCATACAGGACTCACTATTGCCTAGTTTGCAGGTTGTGGCAGGGCGTTGTTCGCTAAAAACAACTTACCTGTAAATGGTGCCAGACCCCGAAAAATCAAGGTCTGCCGCTGTGAACTACTCATCCACTGCGGATTTACTGGACTGCTCCAAATTTTCGTACATCAGCAATGGCTCGGATTCACCTTGAATAACAGCCGCGTCAATAATGACTTTACTGACTTTTTCCATGGACGGAATTTTATACATGGTGTCCAACAACACAGCCTCCATGATGGAGCGTAGTCCTCTGGCACCAGTTTTGCGCTCTTGCGCTTTGCGAGCGATTGCGCGGAGGGCATCATCGCGGAATTGAATTTCAACCTCTTCCATTTCGAAGAGCTTGGCGTATTGCTTGGTGAGAGAATTCTTTGGTTCGCGAATAATTCGGACTAACGCGTCGAGGTCTAACTCATCAAGCGTGGCTATCATGGGCAGACGACCCACGAATTCAGGAATGAGTCCATATTTCACCAGATCTTCTGGTTCGACTTCGCGCAGAGTCTCCCCCACTTTGTCTTCCAGTTCCTGGCTTCTCACCTCGGCGGTGAATCCGATACCACTCTTTTCTGAACGATCGCGGATTATCTTGTCGAGTCCTGCAAAGGCTCCTCCACAGATAAACAGA
The DNA here is from genome assembly GCA_028281635.1 of Pseudomonadales bacterium. Taxonomy (GTDB): domain Bacteria; phylum Pseudomonadota; class Gammaproteobacteria; order Pseudomonadales; family Pseudohongiellaceae; genus UBA9145. Next base: position 8,321 of record JANQJM010000231.1, read on the forward strand.
ATATTGGAAGTATCAACCTGCAGAAACTCTTGCTGGGGATGCTTGCGTCCGCCTTGAGGGGGTACGGAAGCTACCGTGCCCTCAATCAGCTTTAACAGTGCCTGCTGCACCCCTTCACCCGATACATCGCGGGTAATAGATGGGTTGTCAGACTTTCGGGATATCTTGTCAATTTCGTCGATATAGACGATGCCAATCTGAGCTTTCTCAACATCGTAATCGCACTTCTGCAGCAACTTCTGGATGATGTTCTCTACATCTTCACCTACGTAGCCGGCCTCAGTGAGAGTAGTTGCATCGGCAATAGTAAATGGCACATCCAACAAGCGTGCCAGTGTTTCAGCGAGCAGAGTCTTACCCGTACCAGTGGGTCCGACCATCAATATATTGCTCTTGCTCAGTTCTACATCAGAACCACCTTTGTCGTAGTTCAGACGTTTGTAATGGTTGTAAACCGCAACCGAAAGTACTTTCTTGGCGCTTTCCTGGCCAATGACGTACTCATCGAGGGTATTTTTAATCTCTTCGGGAATCGGCAGTTTGCGTGTAGTGGAATCGGACTCCTTTTCCTGAATTTCCTCACGAATGATGTCATTGCAGAGATCGACACACTCGTCGCACACGAATACGGAAGGTCCGGCAATCAGTTTTCTGACTTCATGCTGGCTTTTTCCACAGAATGAGCAATACAACAATTTTCCATTGTCATCGCCCTTATTGTATCGATCGTCAGACATACAGCTCTATCTATCTGATTTGCTTAAAATTCTTTAACTTTCGCTCAAACTGCCAGGAAGCCTGTAGCGGGCTCTGCAAGTATTGCCTCAAAGCAGCCACTTACCTCGGTTTAAAATGAAGGCAATGTGCGCCGAATGCAAGTGAATACTGCGTATTTACTCAGATTCAGGGCCGTTGCTCACCTTAGTATTATCTACTCTTCGCTGGATTACTTTATCCACCAAACCATATTCTTGCGCCTCTTCAGCGCCCATGAAGTTATCGCGTTCCGTATCTCGAGCGATTGTCTCCACGCTTTGTCCAGTATGTTCTGCAAGTAATACATTCAGTTTTTGACGTATCTTTATGATTTCATTGGCCTGAATTTCAATATCAGATGCCTGGCCCTGGGCCCCGCCACTGGGTTGATGAATCATCATACGTGAATGGGGGAGCGCCAGGCGCTTACCCCTGGTTCCACCTGCCAAAAGCATGGCCCCCATGCTGGCAGCCTGGCCAATGCACATCGTACTCACGTCGGGTTGAATAAACTGCATGGTGTCATAGATAGACAGCCCTGCTGTAACTGAACCACCAGGCGAGTTGATGTACAAATGAATGTCTTTATCCGGGTTTTCTGACTCCAGAAATAGCATCTGGGCCACAATCAGGTTAGCCATATGGTCTTCAACCGGCCCCGTCATAAAAATAACCCTGTCTTTGAGCAAGCGAGAGTAAATGTCGTATGAACGCTCTCCACGGGCTGTCTGTTCGACGACGACCGGCACCAGCGCTGCGCTGGGAGCTTCAAAACTACTTGGCATAATGACTTTCCTGATTCAATTGCGATTTCGCTAAATCCTTCGAGCCGCAATCTGTTACCTAGGATATACGACTGATTGGGGGTTTTTGATTAGCCTAGCTGGCTTCCTCATCCGAGCTATCGGTATCAGACTCTGCTGATGAGTTTGATTCCGGTGCAGCTTGCTGCTCGGCCTGAATGACCTCCTGGTAGCCGACTTCTTTTTCAGAAACGTCTGCTGCATCTATTATGTGGTCGAATACCTGATCTTCAACGACATTAGACTCAATCGCACTTAATTGCTCTTCATTACTGTAGTACCAGTTAACAACTTCTTCCGGTGATTCATAGGTTGCAGCCACTTCTTCAACGGCTTCTCGTACTCTCGCTGGATCCGCTGAAATATTTTCGGTCCTGATCACCTCGCCCAGCACCAATCCCAATTTAACGCGACGCTGTGCCTGCTCTGTAAACAGTTCATCGGGTAGTTGACTCGGGTCCATATTCTGCCCGCCTCCCATTTGCTGCATCATTTGTTGTTTTAACTGCTGGATTTCTGCTACAACCAAGGTTGCCGGGGCGGCGATATCGACCAAATCAATTAACTTGTCCATAACTGCGTTCTTAAGCTTATTGCGGCTGGCGGTTTTCATTTCCCGCTGCATATTATTAGAGACTTCTTCGCGAAACTCTTCTACTCCGCCTTCCTCTACACCAAAGCTCTTGAAAAACTCCTCATCAATCTCAGGCAGCTTCTGTTCACTTACTGTGTTCAGGATGAGATCGAATTCCACTGCTGCACCTGCGAGGTCGCTATTGTGGTACTCGGACGGAAATGTGAGATTTAGGGTAAATGCATCGCCAGCCTCCTTACCAACAATTCCGTCTTCAAATCCTGGAATCATTCGCTCCGAGCCCAGCACTAAATTTTGTCCGGCCGCTTTGCCGCCATCGAATTCTTCTCCATCTTTCTTGCCCACATAATCGATGTTGACCATATCCTTGTCTGCTGCTGGCCGTTCAACTGCTTCCCAGGTTTGACGCTGCTGACGCAAAGTCTCGATCATTTCATCAATATCTTTCTCTGTGACCTCAGCGGTGAGTCGTTCTGCGGAAATTTTCGAGAAGTCTGGCAATTCAATCTCTGGATACACCTCAAACACGGCAGTGAATTCGAGATCCTGACCTTCTTCCATTTTGGTGGGCTCGATTTTCGGTTGACCAGCAGGTTTCAAGCTTTCCTGATTAATCGCTTCATAGTAGGACTGGCTCATCAATTCGCCCACTACCTCCTGACGCACACCCGGACCAAAGCGATTCTTGACAACTTTCAGTGGTACCTTGCCTTTGCGAAAACCTTTTAGATGAATTGTCTTTGCCGCTTCCTGCAGGCGTGCATTCACTGCCGTATCAACCCGGTCACTGGGTACGGCGATGGTCATTTTGCGTTCTAGTCCTTCAGTAGTTTCAACTGAAACTTGCATGCTTCAACCTCATAATGAGCAGGCCATGCCGTCGACGGAATTGCTGCCTGCGATCTTGAATGGTGGTGCCGGAGTGGGAAAACAGGGAATCGGCCTCGAGTTGCCCGATTCCTTGAAATTTCAATAAGTTAAGTGATTGTCCCTTCGACGAAGAGCGGGATTTTCCCATATCAAATTTGCAACTGCAATGGCCGCAAAGCCAGGCAATTCAGCCTCCTGACCAGGCTTGCCTATTTCCCTGCAGGGACTTGGAAAATACTTAACAAGCGAGTCTCTGAATTAGGCATACTTTGCGCTCCAATTTGATGTTTCGACCTATGGTTATGACTTTCTGTGCAGAATTCGGGGTGATCCTGGCGGGAGGCCAGGGGTCCCGCATGGGATACAAAGACAAATGCCTGCTTACAGTGGGTGGTACCCCAATCATCGAAAGAGTAATAGCCAACGCCAGACCCCAGGTGAATGAACTACTGCTGAGTATCAATCGCAACGCTGACAAGTATGCCTACTTGAAACTGCAGTCATTTCCTGACTATACCGACGAAGTATCGGGTCCTTTGCTCGGCATCGTCAGCGCTATGCGATTCATTCACAAGCGTCAAATAATAAATGCTTGTGCTGCGAACCAGTTATTGGCCTGTTTTGCTGCCGATGTCCCCCATTTTCCCCCTGACTTGATTTGCAGGCTCAGGGCCTCGATGCAAGCTGAAAATACTGACCTAGCATTAGCAAGCTTCAAGGGTGAACTGCAGCCATTGTTTTCTCTGTGGAAACTTTCTCTGTTGCCCGCCCTGGAAGAAGCGATCATCAAAGGCAACTATGGACCGAAGATGGTGTTGTCAAATCTGAAGTTTAATGTGGTGGATTTTGACACTGATAGCGAGGCAAATGCTCAGACAGACGAGCGCTTATTCTTCAACATAAACAACGAAGATGATTACAAGACTGCTCAAAAATTGTTCAAAGAAAGCTGAATGACTCGGTAAAGATACCTCGTCGTTGTCATAAAAAATCAGTTCCTGGCTTCGTGGCTTATTTGCTTGATGCAGTTTGATTACTGCAGACACGCTTGTTTTCAAAATGCCGAGTGTCCCATTGAGTAAGTTACGGTTGGCGGATTGATCAATTCTTAACCAACACATTCCTGGTTTACTCAGTGGCATAGTAATTGCGCTCTTCAAAATTTTATTCCCGCTGCTAATGTGCGCTTACTCGCTAGTTTGAGGTTGTTTGCTGATTGCTGTCAGGGCTGGTTAGTTCCAGCGTCAGCCTTAAACTGGCGAAGACCAACACGACTGGCTAACGATCACAAATCCATCGATTAAGAGTTCATCCGATCATATACTCACTCACACTTAATTCGATTTCATTACATCGAAAAAACGCTAGACAAAACCGATAAAACTAAAAACAATAGCCCGACTCGAAAGCGGTCACTAAAGTCATAGGGAAAAAGAACACAGACCGCGAATAACGATTCCAATAACAACTTTTAATTACAATAAGGAATGCTGAGCTAACCAAGAGCCAGCGCATCCATGACTGATATTCGGCAACAAGATAATCCAAGTAAAACACCCCCCGCCCGTACCGAACGCGTTTTCAGTGAACAGGATTTGTGGTACTTCCGTACCCGGGAAAACGAGGCTATTGGCCCTTTTCGCTATCGTTCGGAAGCAGAAAGCAATCTCGACAAGTTCATGGCAGATCTTAAGGACAAGCTGGAAGCCCTGGCTGAATAGTCGATTCCATCACAATCGCCTTTCAAACAGGCTTTAGAACCCCCTTTTTGACCCCCAAAACCCTATGAATAGGGGATTCCGCTGCGTTAAACTGCGTGCTGCAGCCCAAATGGCATCCGCTATTCATGAATTCCTTCGCACAAGCTCAGCGCAGCATTACGATTGGCTACGGCCCAGCCTACGCAAATACAGAGATCTGGAAGGATCTGCATTCCAAGCTGGTGATTCCCACTGAAATCGTATCGATCACCGCCGCCCAGCGCTATAACCCCGCATTAATCATCCTCGATCATCATTTATTGAGAGAGATGGACTACCCGCAGTGGGTGGAAGAGTTTCCTGAGGCTATCTTCCTCTGCTCAGATTCTGTGGACGTAGATGCGGACCTGGTTCTTTCCAATGACCTGCCTTACAGACAGACCTGCAAACTGCTGGAGATGGCTTGTTACCAGTGGGTACTGAAGAGTGAAAAAACCGAACGTGCACGCATGCGCGATACCAGCTTTCGCTATCTGAACAAGCTCGCCGACATCAGCATTTCGCTTTCCGCCGAAGACGATTTGATGACCCTGCTGCGCAAGATTTTGACCGAGGGTCAGAACATTGCGTGCTGCGATGCAGCATCCTTGTTTCTGATTAATGAGATCAATGACCACGAACGCGAATTGGTTTTCAAGCTCACGCAGAACGACTCGATGGAGTTTCCTTTTGAGGAGATGCGCTTCCCTCTCGATGAATCGTCTATTGCGGGATACGTGGCACTTACTGACTCAGAGTTGAATATTCCGGATGCTTATCAGCTCTCGGATACGGTGCCCTATAAGTTTAATCAGTCTTTTGACCGCAGGACGGGTTACAGAACAAAATCAATATTCGCTATTCCGCTTGCCAATAAACAAAAGGAAGTAATTGGCGTACTTCAATTTATTAACCGCAAAAAAGCGCGATCATTAAAAATCAGTGATGAAAAATCAGCACTGGCATATACCCTGCCATTCGATAGCGATATCAATGTGCTACTACAAGCATTGGCAAGTCAGGCCGGTATCGCCATTGAAAACACGATTCTGCAGAATGAAATCAAGGCCCTTTTTGAAGGCTTCGTAAACGCCTCGGTAGCCGCGATCGAACAACGAGATCCAACCACCAGCGGTCACTCATTCCGAGTCGCCGATCTTTGTGTTGGGCTGGCTGAGTCGGTATCCATTTCCAACCTCACACGTTTACGCAATGTTCGCTTCACAGATACTGAGGTGCGCGAACTGAAATACGCTGCCCTGTTACACGATTTCGGCAAGGTTGGCGTACGTGAATCAGTGTTGGTTAAAGAAAAGAAGCTCACTGCGGGCAGCCTGGAGCATATTCAATACCGGATCTTGCTCGCCAAGGAAAAATTAAAGACGCAAGCGCTCAGCAAACAACTGGCCATGTTTCGAAATGGCGGCTTCAACGAGGAGCGATTTCAGGCAATCGAGCTGCAACTGCATAGCGATACCAGTTTGTTGGATGAGTTTTACGAGTCAATCGTCGACGCAAACGAACCCAGCATTTTGAAGGAAAACAACAAAGAGATGCTGGACAAGATCAACAGCTACTGCCTCAACACCCAGGATGAAGAACTCTCGATTATCACGCCCGAAGAATTTGCCTTACTGTCCATTCCTAAAGGTAGCTTGTCGCCAACAGAACGTAAGGAAATTGAATCTCACGTCGTACACACACAGAACTTTTTGAACCACATCCCCTGGACCAAAGAATTTCAGAACATTCCAACCATTGCCGCCGCTCACCATGAAAAATTGGACGGCAGCGGGTACCCTTACGGAATGACCGAGTCTGAGATACCACTGCCATCAAAGATCATGACTATCTGCGATATCTACGACGCGCTAACAGCTTCTGACAGGCCGTATAAGCCGGCCATGAAGACTGAAAAAGCGATTGATATTCTGGTGGAAGAATCCGACCGCGGGTTGTTGGACGGCGATTTGGTGAAGGTTTTTGTGGACGCCAAGGTCTTTCACGCCATCGACTCGCAGGAATATTCAACTTCTTCGGACTTCAGTAGCTTCAGCCACCACCCCTGTGATCATGATCTTCATGAAGAAGGTCATTCACATCGGGACTAATTCTTTCCGGTATAACTACACTCAGGCCAAACTACAGGATTGACGTACTGTGTCTACGCTCACGGAAATACACAGTGGGCATTTTCGCCTGTATATGCTTCCAGACCCTGTAAACCGGCTGCCAGATGGAGCGTTTCGAGACTAATCTGAAGTCATTTCTGAAATGTATGTGTCATATCTAAGGAGTAAAATAGTGGGGTTATAGAGGTCCGCTGTGTACCGCCATAATTGTCACGTTGACCCGGACAACGGCTGCAAGCCTTACTATTTGTTCAGAAGTGTTTATTATGGGCTGTTGCCACAAAAAGAACTCAGGAACGGGCCGCAATTGCAGATAAACTGTGCTGTGGAGATACGTGAGCTCAAGGTTACGTGATTACCATCAAGGTTTAACTGCTCAAACACAATAGAATCAAAACCCAGGGATATAGGGCGAATTAACGAAAACAACATGTTTCTAGCATCATCATCAGTTGCCGCTGCCAAAAGAGACTCGCTGATTGCGTTCTATGGCCCTTTCGTTTCTGCCTTTATTTTGGTCGTCGTTATTGTTGCGCCTGGTTCTCCGGGAGTCCCAGAGTTACAGATTTCCCAGAACATTCCCGTCGAAGCAGCAACTCCCCTCCTCTCGCCAGCAGAAGAAGTAACTTTTGAAGCTGCTTCCGGGGCAGAGAAAAACCTGAATACCACCGCCATTTATACAGAATCATATGTAGCACCACTGTTATGGGCAGCGGTCGCTGCTGCTGATGCTCAAGCGCCAGTAGCTGTTCAGACCGTAGCTCCTATATCAATTCAATTGGAACCCGCGATCCCTAATGAGCAAGTCGCATTAAATCGAACCAGTGAAGATGAAGTAGAGCCTGCTCTGATCGCAGTCTCACATCAGACTGAAGCAACGGAAGCCCTGCCTGCAGCGCTGTACTCTCAAAATGAGGCAGAAATCGCTGACTCCAGCCTTGAATCAGCCAAGTATATTAGCTGGGGGGAACTTGCAGATTCACTCGCTGGCTATGACGGGCCGCAACTTACTCTGAAGTTTGATCAGGAGATTCAAGACGGCAATTCAGATGATCGGTTGCAACGGCCAGATACATTTCAACGGCCTGCTCTCCCCCCGGCACAACTGGTAAGACCCATTCAAAGAGCCGGTATACTACCACCGCCAATCAGAGCTCTAATTCCCTAATATCGCTTATTGTGCACGGTGTGTGCGACCCGGCACCATCTAGAAATCTACCAGCTGTATCGAAGTTGGCCCAGCACGCTCATATCCACGCTAGCGCTGGTCATACCAGACATTATTAAACCTGTTACTGACCAATGCTCATCGAGCTGCCAGTTCAGATAGGGTCCAATTTCCTGGATGTCCGAAGTGAAACTTGAAGCCGCCTGACGGTAATCGTAAATCACCCCAATCGACATCGAGTCTCGCAAGGGCAAAGCGGCCCCTAACTGAGCATAGGCTCCGCTATTCAGGTCTGGAAACAGCTCAGACTCCCCCCGAAAACTATAGCCAAGGGTGGCGAATACGACCCAATCTCCCAGGTAACGGCTCAGATCAACCTGAAGGTTATAGTCTGCCTCCCCGGTTCCAAGGCCTTTAGTTTCATCCGCTGTAGGGATCTTCACATCCAGGCGCAGATCGATGAATGGAGCATTGGGTCCAATCGGATCGATGCGATAGATCACAGAACCCAATACATCACCCAATCCAGACTCTTTGCGAGCCTGGGTCCCGGCAATCGGACGGTTCACTCCACCCAGGTTCACTAAAACTGCCCCGGGTCCATCCACTTCCAGATATGGCACAAATAGCTGAAATCCCCAGTTTCCACGGTCGTACTCATAACGCAGTGGCAGGAACACGATATCTGTGTCGAGATCCAGGCCAAAATCGCCCCGGGCATTATAGGCCGCCAAACTCAGCGCATGGCTCTCCAGCACATCACTGTTTTCCTGCCCTACCACGCTCTGGATATATACAACAAAAACAATTAGTTGTAGGGAATATCTAAAAGCACTATTAAGAAATTGCTTGAGGATTGAATGTTGCATTTACACCTTGTTACCAACCATTCGGAAGCCGCCTCCATTCATTTCACTGGCAGGGTACCAGAGCAGTTTGCGACCATCGGCCACATCGGCTAATAGTACAAAAATCAGCCAGGACACGAAAAAAAACAGGACTAATTTGACACAGTTCACATTTCTGAAACCCCCGAGTTTACTGGCTATTTGATTGATTCACAGCGGCCGTTAAAGTAAGACAGTGCTGGGGTTTCTGTTACAATTCAAAACGCTTGAATGCAGCGTGGAATCTGCATTTCAGCAACAGAAAGCCAGCAAAAAAACAATAACGGACTCTCTCATGAAAAATTTTCGTCTGCTCGTTGTTCCAGCGTTAGCGCTGGGAATGCAGTGGCATGCTATGGCCGCTGAAAACGTTTCACCCACTGACGAGATGAACAACTTGAATACAGCGGGGCAATTTCAACAGGCGTTCGATTTGGGAACGGAAAACTTAGAAGACTGGGAAGGCGATCCCGAATTTGACTTCGCCTATGGTCTCGCTGCACTGGAAACAGGCAACGCTAATGAATCCGTATTCGCTCTCGAGCGGGTTGCTGCAACTTCTCCTGACGGCTTATTGAGAGAACGCGCCCGGCTCGAGTTGGCACGCGCTTATTTCGTCACCAACAACCTGACCGCCGCAGAGAACCTGTTTAACGTTGTACTCGCCAATAATCCACCAGCAAACGTACAACAGAACATCGAAGCCTTTTTGCAACTGATCGAAGCCCGGCGGGACCAGCAAAGCGCTACTTTCAACTGGAGTGTCTCATCGGTTATCGGTGCTGATGACAATATTAACAGCGCCACCAGCAATAGCTTGATCGATACGCCATTGATTGGACAAATTGAATTGGATCCCGCAGGTCAGGAAACCGACGATGAGTTCTCCAATACAACTCTAACGATGAACTACAACTACCCTATCACTCGGGACCGCTCTATTGATGTCAATCTCAATCTCGTGCATCTGGATAACCTCAGCACTAATCAGTTCGATATAGACAATATACGCGGCGACGTGGCTTACACCTGGGGCAATGATGTTCACAGATTCAGACATGGCGTCAACGTTGGGCAGGTCAACCTCGACGGCGATGGGTTCCAGGATTCAGTTGGCATCAATTCTTCCTGGCAACGCGTGGGTGCCAACGGTTGGTACCAGAGCGCTTCGATTGCTTACACACAGATTTCCTTTGACGACGGCAATAATCCCACCAACTCACTGCGCGACGTGGATCAGATTCTCCTCACGGGTGGCTTGACCAAAATCCAGGGTGCATACACACACAGCTTAAACCTCTATCACGCTGATGAAGATGCGGATAACAAAGATCGTGGCGCGCATAATGGCCGCAGCTTTACTGGCCTCGCCTATTCACTGCTCTATCGATTGAATCCACAACACACACCATTTCTTCGCGCATCAGTTCAAGACGTTGAGCACGACAGCGAGCATCCAGTTTTCTTCAACACCATTCGTAGTGATGACAATAGATCGCTGACAGTTGGATGGTTCTGGCAGTACAACCGGCGCTTCATGCTGACCGCAGAAGCTTCATACACCGATAACAGCAGCAACATCGAATTGTTCGACTTTTCTCGATCGAAATATCAGGTCGGGTTCAGGTACCAGTTCTAACTTTTGGTTAATTCATTCTAAGCGCACATCATGAATAAATTATACAAACGACTAATCGAACGTACCTGCTATAACTTCCTGGTTTTGGCAGTAGCACTTTACTCACCTGGCAATCTGGCTCAAGAACCCGAACTAGCCGGGCGCGTCGTTGCCGTAAACGGTCAAGTTAACGCAGTAGATGCAGTTGGTAGTGCGCGCCAGCTAGCTCGCCGCTCGGAGATCTTTGTTGGTGATACGATCGTAACCGACCCCGCCTCTTTTGCTCAGATTCGCATGACGGACTCTGCGATTGTGTCATTGAAGGAAAACACTCAGTTCGAAATCGTTGCTTACAGCTATGATGAAAATCCTGCTACCGACACTACAACTATGCGCCTCATTGAAGGTGGCTTCCGCACCATCACCGGCAGCATTGGCGAGCAAAACCAGGATGCATACACAGTAGAAACAGAATTCGCCACTATTGGTATTCGCGGCACTGACCATGAAGCAGTCACAGTTGATGTTGATGGCGATGGTACACCTGATGAAGTCGTAGCCGCTGCCTATGACGGCGGAACCAATCTGGATAATGGCAACAGCAGCCTGGACCTGGGTGTGGATGCTGACTATGACTACGGCCGCGCTGATGACACCACACTGGAAGGCTTAACTACCATCCCAGACGAACTGGGTAATATCCCCGTGCTTAATGTAGCCGAGCCTGACGAAGAAGATGACGGCGACGACGGTGGAGATAATGGCGGCGACGATGGTGGAGATGACGGCGGCGACGATGGCGGAGATGACGGCGGCGACGATGGCGGAGATGACGGCGGTGCCGATGGTGGAGATGACGGCGGTGCCGATGGCGGAGATGACGGCGGTGCCGGTGCTGGAGATGACGACGGTGCTGGTGCTGGAGATGACGGCGGTGCTGGTGCTGGAAATGACGGCGGTGCCGGTGGTGGAAATGATGGTGGTGCTGGCGGTGGAGGCCTAGCGGGCGGTGCTGGGGGTGGCGGTGGTGCCCCTGCCCTAACTCTTGACGATCAGCAGGCGGTAACGGGAGTAGATACCTCCGGTGGCGCAGTAGTTCAGGAAACCAATGCTATCCAAACCAACACCAACGAGACATCTGGTTCTGGTCAGGAAATTGCCAGTCAAGACTTCTGCGCAATTCCAAGCAATGCGAATACATCGGTTTGTCGTGATCCTGAAGAAGAAGAGCCTGAACCAGAACTAGAACCAGAACCAGAACCAGAACCTGAGCCAGAGCCTGAGCCGGAACCAGAACCTGAGCCGGAACCAGAACCTGAGCCGGAACCAGAACCAGAACCTGAGCCGGAACCCGAACCAGAACCTGAGCCGGAACCCGAACTAGAACCTGAGCCGGAACCCGAACCAGAACCTGAGCCGGAACCTGAACCCGAGCCAGAACTGGAACCAGAGCCAGAACCTGATCCGCAGCCACAACCTGAACCGGAACCAGAGCTGGAGTTTGGATTCAGTTCGAGTGATCTGGGCAACATCACACGCCCGGCCTACATCGCACGACCAGGCCGTGCGTCGTTACATCAGGGACTGTCCAATAACTTGGAAAGCAATCCAAATAACCCGGACTTTGTAGAAACCAGCTTTTTAAGTCGATCAATCAATAAATCATCACAATCAACAACAGTGTTGGGCCTTAATAACTACCCACCTGTCACCAATACATTTGACTCCAACATCGGTGGATTCAAGCTAAGTGATAACGTGTCTGGTCAGGCTCAATGGGGAGTCTGGGGTGGGAGCCCTGGCACCAGCCTGAATGTTTACTCCAGTAGCAGCGACTCAAGCCCCACAGCAGTATCACTTCAAAGTTCAGGTAGCCTGGTTTACACCTATGAATCCGGTGCCTGGGGACGCAGTACTCAGAGTAACCCAATTGCAGTGATTTCTGCAGTTCCTACTGATATTCAGTCATTCTCAGGCCAGAAAATCTTTACCGCATCGACCGACCCAAATAATCTCTTGCTGGTAGTCGATGGTTGGGCCCCTAATTCATCAGATGATCCTCAATTGGTGGGCAGCTTATATTTCGATTTCACGAATGGATTGAGTGCAACGAGAACCGAGGTCGCAATCTGTTTTGGCACTTGTGACACTACTGACATAGGCGGAGACTACTGGCCTCTGCTTTCCAATAATACGGAAGTTGCTTTCACGAATTTCGGAGCTGTCTATGAAAATGGCCTGGGATTTACTTCACCCTTCTTTTTGGAAGATCTCGCTAAGTCAGAGGGAACTGCCAATATCATTGAGAACTCAGCCGATACTGTTCACATAGGGTCTAGCCGCATTGTTAGAGGTGATATCGCAGGTTTCTTCCTGGGCGATGACTCCACCGGAGGACTCCTATTAGCATTCAATGCAGCCAGTACAAGTTGGTCCAACCAGTCCGAACTTACCAGTGCGGTTAATCTGAGCACAACGCCTGACCGTTTCATCAGCGGTGGCGTTCTTTTCAATAGCGGCGATTCTGTGAATTATGTGATTGGTGACAGCTCGACCGATACGTTCGATAACGTCACTGTCGGCAACGAAACAAGCAAGGTGAATCGCTTTGGCTTCGCACTGTTTTCCGAATCATCTATAGAAAAGGTGTTATTTGGCGGATCTACTGACGTCGATACCACCGTGGGCGACGCCGTTAACTATCCGTTCGTTACTAGTACAACCGGCACCCTAAATGATGGTGTTTCTGCCGATAAGTTCGAGGTCGTCCGAGCTGATATCAGCGCACCCAATATCACAACTTTTAACCAAACAGCCAATAGCACCGGTTTAGTAAAATGGGGCACCTGGACTAACACCGGCGGCGCTGTTGCCGAACTTTTTTCTGATGGGCATGACGACCGCACTGTGTCGAATTCAACCTCGCAGCCGGTCATAGTAGGTAGTTTTGTGCCCACAACGATCAGTACTGTCACCCAGAGCAAGCGCTATATCGCTGTAAATGACACTGATCATTACCTGTTTGATTCAGCCGCAAATGCACAGATTCGAAATGCCTACTTTGACTTCAATGCAACAACTGATGTCATCAGCGAATTCACACTGAATGTTTGCCAGGACTGCAGCGGCAGTCCTACCGAATGGGTGTCGGGCACCGGCACTCAGGCACTGGCTCAATCTAATGGCTCAGCGTCCGTGAATTTTGCATCTGGCACCATTGGCAGTTCATCGTTTACAGGTACCTTCGAGGGCGGGTTTACCGCATCTGGCACTGGTGGATTTGTGGGCGCCTTCGCGTTTAAGGAACCTTCAGGTTCCAGTCGATTCCTCAGCGGTGGTATCGTATTCGAGCCAACCGAGTTACTCACCGTAGCAGAATCGAACACCCTTGACCGGACTGGATTCGCTGTTTTCAGGCAAACCGACTTTACGGTTAACAGTACGGTATTCAAGGGACTCCTGGGTGCTGCCTCATTAGGAGGCGAAGGTGACCCCACTCCGCTGATTCTGCAGAACATCTCCAGCGGTGCCAATCGGGATGCGATTCCTACAGGAAGCAACACCTACCACCTTGCACGCAAAGATAGTGCTACCGGTAGCTATACGCTTTCCTCTACAGATATAGCGAACTTTGGCATTTCAACCTTACAGTGGGGGCAATGGTCGGAAAGCTCGAATAAAGGTGCCCTGCTATTAGCCAACGGCAACCATGATGGCTCGACTGCCGGCTTCACAGCCAACACAACAAAGAACACCTGGTTCGCGACGGGCTACAAAACTGACCCGAGTGTCATCAGTGGATTTGTTTCCAGCAGCGCAACGCTGCGGTGGAATTCAATGCTCGATTCTCCAATTCAGCAGTTGGCTGATAGTGCCAGCCATTCCAATTTTTTGGTGGATGCAGTATTCGAAATTAATTTCGGCTATTCCAATATCTCTGGATTTTTTGATGTATTCGCATGTACCAGTTCAACGTGTAACAGCAACAACTGGAGTCAGAAGTGGGAGACTACCTTGAATGGGAGCCTGTTCAGCACAGGCGACAACACGCTGCTTAATTTTGCCATATCAAGCGGCACCTTTAGTGATTCTAATTCCGAAGGCACTGAGTCTTTTACAGGCGAAGTTTTCGGTTTCTTTACTGGCAAGAGTACTTCGGGCACCAGCCCCAATATTGTTGCGACAGCGGCAGATGCGATTTCAGTGGGATTTTCCTTTCAATCCAGTGGCGGTGCCAATGCTTCAGTCTCTGGCTTGTCCCTGTTCACAGCGTCTGATGTCATCACCTCAGCCCAGAAATCAGCTGTTGGCGCAGCCTCCACATTTGGGATGCTACTATTTGATAGCGCGATTTCTTTTGAAGGGGGAAGTCATAGCTCCCCGATCTTTGGCTGGACCAAAGACAATACCAGCGACAGTCTCTTGTTAACCTCATCACCAATCGGTGATGGTAGTGACCGCCTTGACGATGGGGCTAGTTTCTATAGCTCCAGTTCTAATGACTTTGCACTGGGTTTTTCTCTATTAGAATCCAACGCGAAGTTAGACAACGATAATTCCAGTAATCAAACTGCCCTCAATCAATATGGTGTTACCTGGGCATTGTTTGATGACGACAACAAGCAATTGTTCGATGTGTACGACAGTGTCAGTGTCATCAACCAGTTGAAAAACTACAACACAAGTGGCACCTACCTGTATGCGTCTGCCTTGCCCAAGTACACAGGTAGCACGCTAACCGGTGCTGGAAATTTCAACACCGTATCCAGCTTCATTGGCGGCCGTGGTAATGGTGATGCGATTTCTTCTGTAACGGGTAGTTTCTCATTCGATTTCGCTACTGGCATTCTCACCTCCAGCGATCTGTCAGTGAATTTTGACGCGGTTACTTCCCCTACGGCTATCGATGCTCAGTCTTGGCAATTCGGTTCCATCACGCTAAATACTTCACCTGTTGCAGGTCTGGGTATTATCGAGAACCAAAGCTTTTCTGGTGGCACCATTACTAACTCCAACTGCGAAGGGAGCTGCTCATTCACCGGCAAAGTATCCGGGTTTGCTGTCAATGACGGCAGCAGCAACGACGGTTTTGTCCTGGCTTTTAACCTCTCCAATACTGCCTCGGGTGTCGATTCACATTTGGCCGGTGTTCTTGGAGCCGCACTTTGGGAGGATCAATTTCTTACGGCTAGCGAACGTGATAAATTTTCAACGCAAAATACTACGTTTGCTCTTTTAGCAACCGCTTCCAATGACAGCAGTGACGCTGGAACCGACGGGCTCTGGGGTGGGCCTGCATTATTTCGGGATACAGATGGGAACACGACCAACGATGACGCCTATATCACCAATCGAAAGTTCAGTGAATCTACATTCTCAAGCGCTCTGAATCTTACGGCAGGGAATAGCAACTCTACTGTACTCACTAGCGGCAATCTTGCTGCAGGAGAGAAATCCTTAAGCTCTACGTCAGTATCAGGCGTCACGTTCGGTAAATGGAATGGTGACAACAGCTCCACACAGTTTCAGAAGATCTTTCATCAAAGTAATGGCGGGGCCGGCACACCGGCCGACTATGGCACAGACGCCTTTTTCATTGTTGCTGACCCTATCGACTCGTCTAATTTGAACTTCCCTACTATCGGCTCCGGCAGTGGCACGAAAACCTGGAACAAATCACTCATATTGGATATTCAAGGCGAATCGCAGACTTTCTTTAACAACGAAGGCGAGTCTTTCCATAGCTTGCAGGCGGCCACTAATCAAGTATTCGATCTCACCTTGGACTTCGACAACGGCAACTACAACGGTTCTTTCCAGTTGGTCACTAACGAAAACATTCGCTGGGATGGCGCGTTTACCGGTACGCTCACGCAAACAACGGTATTTTTCGATCACAATACAACTGACGGAGACCTCACGCTCAGCAATATCTATGACACGGCTGACACTTCCATTCCACTTCTCGCCAACCCATCCAGCACCTACTTTGGCTATCTGGGGGGTTATTTCGTGGGTGATACGGAGCGCAAAGGCTTAGTATTTGCTTTATCACTGTTTGCCAATGACGGAAAGTCAAGCAAAAGCGACGAAAGCCTGACACCAAATACCGACCGGGCATTAGCGGCCAATATTTTGTTTGACGGTAAGTCAACACAGGAACAAGCCACCCTATTACTACCCGCAAATTCTATTGATGAACACAACATTACCTGGGGTTCGTGGAACAAACCAATTGAAGACAACTGGGTAGTTGTTACACCAGAGGTCGATGGAAGAGTTGAACTACAGACAGCGAATCATCTGGCAGAAGTTACCCCAACACCAATAGCCAATCTGCAAGGCAGTGCATCCTACGAGACTACCGTCGCTTCATCCTTTATCGGCAGCGGCAGCGCAGGCGATGTAACTCAGGTCGTCGCCGGCCTCGATGTAGACTTCAACACGGGCGCTATCAGCAATGGATCGCTGCAGGTGCAGGTGGCAGGCTCACAAGCCTGGGATGTGGCATTCAACGGGACCATAAATACCGGCATGGTCGATCTAAATTCTCTCGGTGGAACACTGAGCGATCCAGGCGGCCTGATCAGTAGCTCCATCGATGCCAACCTCGGCGGTGTCTTTACCGGCAACAATGCCGAAGCATTTGTCGGCGGATTTGACCTGATCGATGAGATCAATGCGCTGAACCATGTGGATGGTATCTATACGATTGAAAGGTAGACTATTAATTGGAGTAATAAAAAGGGGCCAGCTGGCCCCTTTTTATTTGTACGCATACTGCGGAAGGACTTAATCTTCAGAGCTCTTCTCAAAATCCAGCGAAGCAGAATTAATGCAGTACCGAAGACCTGTCTCCGGCGGTCCATCTGGGAAAACATGCCCCAGATGAGAACCACAGTTCTTACAAACTACCTCAGTCCTAATCATGCCGTGGGAGTGATCAGGCAGTTCATCAACACTGTTCTCGTTCGCTGGCTGATAGAAGCTGGGCCAGCCGGATCCTGAGTCATACTTTGTTTCAGAGGAAAACAGTTCTTCTCCGCAAGCCGCGCAGCGATAGACGCCATCGTCCTTAAGATCCCAATATTTCCCCGTAAAAGCCCGCTCCGTGCCCTTCTCCCGCAACACATGAAACTGCTCTGCATCTAATTCAGACCGCCAATCCTGTTCAGATTTTGTTGAAACATCCTTGGAGTCAGCTTCTTCACTCATTATAAAATCCTTGTTTTTCCTCAACTTAGCGTAGTGAGCTGCCGTTAATTATAGTAGAATCACAGCCCTTCGCGGGCCTGTTCATTTCAAAGGGCCTTTGAAACCGCCCTTAGATACTGATCGACCAGTTACATAATTACAGATTTTAACCTGTAACCCAGCGCTTGTACCGCGCTGGTGAGCACTACGAAACCTATAAGACCATGGATCAAGCACAAACAATTCACCAGCTCGTCGCGAATCAGATCGACCAATCTGACAAGCTCACCAATGTCTGCTACGACATTCGTGGCCCGGTGCTGGAAGAAGCAAAACGCCTGGAGGAAGAAGGCCACCAGATTCTTAAGCTGAATATTGGTAACCCTGCTCCTTTTGGTTTCAATGCTCCAGATGAGATTCTTTATGACGTAATCCATAACTTGTCTGCAGCTCAGGGCTATTGTGACTCCAAAGGGCTTTACTCTG
Organism: Pseudomonadales bacterium; assembly: GCA_028281635.1. Classification (GTDB taxonomy): domain Bacteria; phylum Pseudomonadota; class Gammaproteobacteria; order Pseudomonadales; family Pseudohongiellaceae; genus UBA9145. The sequence goes on from JANQJM010000231.1 coordinate 26,569, forward strand.
CGCGCAAAGCAGTGATGCAGGAATGCCAGCGCATCCAGGTTCCCAATGTTGAGATCGATGATATCTACCTCGGCAATGGCGTTAGTGAACTCATTACCATGGCCATGCAGGCGCTATTGAACGATGGTGACGAAGTATTGATTCCGGCACCTGACTACCCGCTCTGGACAGCGGCGGTAAGCCTCAGTGGCGGCACACCTGTGCACTATGTCTGTGATGAACAGGCAGACTGGTATCCATCAGTGGAAGATATAGCTTCCAAGATCACTTCCAGAACCAAGGCATTAGTGATCATTAATCCCAATAACCCTACCGGTGCTGTGTATAGTAAGGAAATCTTGCAAGATCTGGTTGAGCTTGCTCGCAAGCATCAGCTGGTTTTATTGGCCGATGAGATCTACAGCAAAATTCTCTACGACGACGCGCAGCATATTCCCGTCGGCTCGCTCTGCGACGACCTGCTGGTCGTTAGCTTCAACGGCTTATCAAAAGCCTATCGTCTGGCCGGATTCCGTTCTGGTTGGATGGTGATCAGCGGAGCCAAAGAGCAGGCCAGAAGCTATATTGAAGGTTTGGAGATTCTCTCCAATATGCGTTTGTGTGCAAACGTGCCCGCCCAATTCGCTGTGCAAACTGCACTCGGTGGGTATCAGAGTATCAATGAGTTGATTCTCCCTGGCGGCCGGCTTCGAGAGCAGCGGGATGTGACCCATGATCTACTTACACAAATTCCTGGCGTAAGCTGCGTAAAACCCAGGGGAGCTATCTATCTATTCCCCCGACTGGATCCGGATGTCTACAACATCCAGGACGATGTAGAACTGGTGCTGAATATACTCGATCAGGAAAAGATTCTGTTGGTACAGGGAAGCGCATTCAATATTCAAGACACGGATCACCTACGCATCGTTTTCCTCCCCCGGGAAGACGAACTACGCCAGGCTGTTGGGCAGATAGGCAGAGTACTTGCTGCCTATCGTTAAGATTAGTTCTGTTTCCCGATTAACCTGAACCCTAGACTATCATAAATCGCACTCTCCTCTGCGGACAAGGTGTCCGCGGCAATAGATAGCTCTGAAAACTCTTTTCTTGCTGCTAACTCTCTTCGCATTAGATCAAAGCCTTTTTCGGCATTGCCTTGAGAGATTAGTTGTTTAAAACTATCGCTCCATTCGAAGATTGGTAGCGCTTGCAGCACTGTTTCCCAATGCTTGCTCGTGGTATCAAAAATCAGTTCATCACTTTCACTGGCCCTGGCGTTTCCTGCTGAACTCCTTGGAGACTCTCCAAAAAACCTTAGCAACTTATCTATCACAATCTCAGCAGCGGATAGTTTCGCCAGTTTGCTGTAGCCAGCGATATGCGGAGTAGCCAGCAGTGTTTTTTCCGCTAGATCAAAATTCACGTTTGGCTCGTTGAGCCAAACATCAACCACCGCGCTGAAACTTTCTCGAGTTTCAAGTTTATGAAGCAAAGCCCGCTCGTCTACCACGCCCCCACGGCAACTATTGATCAACAAGCCTGGTTCCGCCATCGCCTGGAGGAACCTTTCCGAAACCAGGTTATGTGTCGCGAATTCACCCTGTTCTTCATAGGGCACGTGCAGTGACACCACCGAACAGCGCGCGATTCTTTCCAGAGACACGAACTCATGTTCAGCAGGCGTGTTGCGCTCCAAAGGAGGATCACAGAGCAGAACCTTACATCCCAGTCGCTGCAGCCGGCCCGCCAAGCGCGAACCGACATGCCCGACGCCAACTATACCTATTTCAAGCTCGCCGAGATCAAGCTCAGTCAGAAGAAGCCAATAAGCCAGGCCGGAAAGGCAATAATCCACCACCGCATCAGCATTGCTACCAGCTGCATCGCACCAGGTGATCCCCTGCGCGCGTAAGAAGTTCTTATCCAAATGATCGACACCAGAAGTGGCGGTAGCAACAAACTTAACTGGTGTATCATTTAATAGACTCGCATTGACTTCAGTCACAGATCTCACGATCAGTGCATCGGCATTCTTTAGCTGTGCAGACCCCAGTGAGCGGCCCTCCGCACTTACCAGCTCAACATGATCTGGCAACCAATCAGAATCGATGGGAATGTTGGCGTCAGCAACTATTTGCAAATGTGATCTCCAGCCCAGCCGTGCGCACTAGAGCCGCATAGCCTGATTTACCAGACGCTCGCTCTCTTCAGACTGGAAGCGGTATTCCACCAGAAAACTACGTAGCTCATCGACATCTATTTCGTTGCGTTTGAGGTCTTGCAGACTCGATATCGAGAATTCTTCATTGCTGTCATCAACATCACAAACAATTGTCGCCAGGGTCCGGCTTAACTCCGCCTTATTTCGATGCTGCTGCAATTTATCCGCCAGGCCTACCGCCCCTCTTATCGGCAACTCCTTTACTTCGGCGATGTTCTCATACACTTTATCCAGGTCTTCAAACCTCGAAAGTAACTCTCGAGCTTTCACTGGCCCAACCCCTGGTACACCGCTTATGCAATCTACCGAATCGCCTGCCAGTGCCAGAAAATCACATATCTGGCTAGGGGATACTCCAAATTCGGATTCTATATCAGCGGCATAGCGTCGTTGATTTTGACTAAACTCCCAAAGACAGTCCTGCTCACTTACTAATAACTGAGCCAAATCCTTGTCTTTGGACACAATATGAAGCGCACAATGCTGATGCAGGCTGTTACGTACATTAGCGGCCAGGGTGCCAATGATGTCATCGGCTTCATATACTTTACTGGAGTACGCACTCAAGCCAAGTACATCACAAATCTCAATACAAGCTTTTAACTGCATTTCCAGATTTGGATCAGGCAGTTCACGATTCGATTTATAATCTGGACAGAGCTGATGGCGAAATCCGCAGAACAGACTCTCATCATGCGCAACACCAACATAATCAGGCCCGGAACGGCGCAGGAATTGAAGCAGGAATTGTGAAAAACCATAAACGGCACTTAACTCATTGCCATCGCGGTCATAGCACTCGACATAAGGCGAAAAATGAGCCTGGAAGATATAAATCGATGCATCGATCAGATACACAGGCACGCTGGCCGGTGTTGCGGGCATAGTGTTAGTCTTCCTTCTTCTTTATGCGATACAGATATAGACCGCCCTGCTGGGATTGTTCAATCAAATCATGACCCAGGTACAGGCAGAATTTGGGTACATCCCGGGTGGTAGATGGATCAGTGGCTTGCAGTAAAAGTGTCTCGCCTGCATCGAGATCCCGAATCTTATTGTGTAGCAACATCACCGGCTCCGGACAGTACAAACCTTTCGCATCAAGTACTACCTCTGATTCACTATCAGAATTCTGATCTGGTGTTGTCTCTGACATCGAATGCTCGGACTCTAGGTTTCAACCCGTTCTAAATTACAGGTTTCTGAGTCTGGATCAAATGTAAGCTTGATCTTACCGTCGGCGAGTTGCGCCTTGACCTGGTCAATTTTCTGCTCGAGTGAATAGTCTTGATGGCCATAGTCAGTACCTTCTCTCAACACAAACTCCTCGATTATACCCAGCAGGGCCTCATCAGAGAGTTGTGTATAGGGGATGTCCACTCTACTCGCTGTTAGCTCGGCACCACAAATAATAAACCTAAACCAACTCCACCAAATCGAGGCGGGTTGAATGCGACTTGTTCCGGTTGCCCCCTCGCAGTGACGCGAAATCAAAGAGCGAAGTATCGGCTAATTGACTTGGTGAGATGTTAGCAATAGCACGAAAGATGCTTTCTACCCTTCCCGGCTGTTCTTTGTCCCACTGCTGCAACATGGATTTAATCGCCTGGCGTTGCAGATTATCCTGCGAGCCGCACAAATTGCATGGAATAATTGGGAAATCAGCGAGTGCTGCATAACGGCTAATCTCTGCTTCCTTGCAATAAGCCAAGGGCCTGATAACCACATTCCTGCCATCATCGCTCAGCAGTTTCGGCGGCATCGCTTTCAATTTTCCACCATAGAACATATTAAGGAACAATGTTTCTATAATGTCATCCCGATGATGACCTAAAGCAATTTTCTGGGCCCCTATAGATTCAGCATAGTTATAGAGTATGCCCCGCCGCAGTCGGGAACAGAGACCACAATAGGTTTTGTCTTCCGGGATTTTCTCTTTGACGATGGAATAGGTATCTTGCTCGATGACTTTGTAGTCCACACCCAAACTACTTAGATAATCTGGCAGAATATTCTCAGGGAAGCCCGGTTGCTTCTGGTCCAGATTGACTGCATGCAGATGAAAGTCGATTGGTGCGTGCTGCTGCAGATTCAACAGAATATCGAGCAAGGTGTAGGAATCTTTGCCGCCTGAAAGACACACCATCACCAGATCACCGTCTTCAATCATATTGAAGTCGGCAATCGCCTTACCAACATCACGCCGCAAGTTTTTGCGGCTACGATTTAGCTTAAAGCGGTGATCTGCTGTAGCTGACATTGAATACTCTCTGCCGTGTCTGGTGTGGTTTATACACGCTCTAGCACAGTCGCGATACCCTGGCCCAGCCCAATGCACATGGTTGCCAATCCCAGCGTTACGTCCTTGGACTCCATATTATTGAGCAAGGTAGTAGTTATGCGCGTACCGGAACAACCCAGAGGGTGACCGAGCGCAATCGCCCCTCCCCGCAGATTGACCTTGTCATCTGCAACGTCCAGTAACTGCAAGTCCTTCATCACCGGTAAAGACTGTGCCGCAAACGCTTCGTTTAACTCCACACACTCTATATCGGCAATGGAAAGGCCAGCTTTCTTCAGCGCTTTCTGCGAAGCCGGTACCGGACCATAGCCCATAATAGACGGATCCACTCCAGCATAAGCCATGCTCTTTACCTTTGCCCGGATGTTGAGATTCAGAGCTTGCGCTTTTTCGGCCGACATCATCAACATTGCTGAAGCGCCGTCGGAAATCTGTGAGGACGTACCTGCGGTGACAGTGCCGTTAGCTGGATCGAACACGGGGCGTAGCTGAGCCAGACCCTCCATTGAAGTATCTGCTCGAATAGTTTCGTCCTCTTCCACCAATACTTTAAAGCCATCAGCATTGTGTCCTTCAATAGGGACTATTTCATTGCTAAAGCCACCCTCAACACGCGCCTTTTCTGCCAGGCTATGGGAGCGCACGGCAAATGCATCCTGTTGTTCACGACCAATACCATGCATCTTGGATAGTACTTCAGCTGTAACCCCCATCATCCACGACGCTTTCGCAATATGTTTGGAAGCCTTGGGATTGGGATCAATACCATAGGTCATGCCAACATGGCCCATATGCTCAACACCACCGACAATAAACTGATCGCCATTATCTGATTGAATCGCTGTTGCTGCAGTATGCAGCGCTGACATAGAAGAACCACAGAGTCGGTTGACTGTTTGGGCGCATGTCGAATGAGGAAGCACTGACATCAGAGCCGCATTGCGGGCAACGTTCCAACCCTGCTCCAGAGTCTGATTGACACAACCCCAAATCACATCTTCGGTCTCTTCAGGGTCCAGTCCTGGTGTTCGCTCGAACAAGGCATCAATCAATCTGGCCGAGAGTTCTTCAGCGCGCACATGCCGAAAAGCACCCCCTTTCGATCGTGCCATTGGTGTTCGTATTCCATCTACGATAACTGCATCTCTAGGTTGTAAACTCATGCTGCGTTCCTCAAGAAAAATCGTAATATTTAGCACCGGAAGCGGCTTTTTCGCGCATCGCATCGGTTGGATGATAAAGCTCACCAAGATCAGCATATTGATCTGCGATATCGCAGAACGCTTTGACTCCTATTGTGTCAATATAGCGCAGTGCACCTCCGCGGAAAGGAGGAAAACCAATTCCAAGCACCAACCCCATGTCTGCTTCGATTGCCGTCTCAACAATACCATCTTCCAGACAACGAACAGTTTCCAAACACATAGCAACCATCATACGGTTGACGATGTCCTGATCCTCGAACTCCTGTGGCTCTTTCTGCACACTGGAGATAACGGATGCGATTTCCGGATTGGAAAGTTTCTTTGGCTTGCCTTTCTTGTCTGGCTCATAAAGATAGAAACCACTTCCTGTTTTCTGTCCGTAATTTCCATCCGTGTACAATTTGTCAATTGCACTCTCGAAGGATAGCTGCATCCGGTCGAAACCCGCTGCCATTACTGCCTGGGCGTGTACTCCGGTATCGATACCTACCACATCCAACAGATAGGCAGGACCCATTGGCCAACCAAATTTTTCCATTGCTTTATCGATCTGGCGGAAGTCCGCGCCATCATGTATGAGACGAGAAAATGCGCCAAAGTACGGAAATAAAATTCTATTGACTAAAAATCCGGGGCAGTTGTTTACCACGATAGGCGTCTTGCCCAGCTTTTTCGCATAGGCGACGGTGGTTGCGATTGTTGCATCACTACTCTTTTCACCCCGAATAACTTCAACCAGTGGCATCACTGGCACCGGATTAAAGAAGTGCATACCGCAGAAATTTTCGGGACGTTTTAACGCTCCTGCGAGATCATCAATTGAAATAGTAGATGTGTTACTGGCAATGATCGTATCTGGCGACACGATATCTTCCAGTTCCGCCAATACATTCTTCTTGATATCTGCATTTTCAATGACGGCTTCTACTACCACATCGACAGCACCGAACCCTTCATAAGTCAGTGTCGGTTTAATACTGGTCAGCGTCTGCACCATCTTTTCGGTGGAGAGCTTGCCTCTTTCAACACGCTTGTTAAGCAGCTTTTTCGCTTCGCTTACGCCGAGATCTAATCCTTCCTGCCGTACATCCTTCATCAGGATTGGCGTGCCACGCAACGCAGACTGATAGGCAATACCGCCTCCCATAATGCCGGCACCAAGCACAGCCGCCGAATTCACCTGAGCAGCGGCAGCCATGGCCTTTTTAGCCTTGCCGCCGAGAAACTGATCATTGAGAAACATTTGCACCAGGTTTGCCGTGACATCGGTTTTTGCCAGCTTGACGAAAGCCTGATGCTCAATTTCGAGAGCTCCCTGGCGATCCTTGGTGGCGGCTTCCTGCATAACCTTCACCGCCGCTATGGGCGCTGGATAATGCGGGCCAGCCTGTGCTGCTACCAGTCCCTTGGCAGTTTCGAAAGCAACGTTCAATTCGATTGGCTGTAATTGCAGAGGAGCATTTTTCTGGGCCCGTACAGCCTTGTAATCAAGCTTGCCTGAAGCCGCTTCCAGCACCAGGCTTTCTGCTGCCGCGGTGAGTTTTTCTGGTTCCACGATGGCATCCAGAGCACCTTCCTTGAAAGCCTGTTCCGCTTTTACATGCGAACCACTGCTAATCCACTGATTGGCATTGTCGGCCCCAATAATTCTTGGCAAGCGAACAGTACCGCCGAAGCCTGGAATGATGCCCAGTTTCACCTCAGGAAACCCTACTACCGCCGCTGCAGTAGCAACACGGTAGTCAGTGGCAACTGCCAGTTCGAAACCGCCACCGAGTGCGACTCCATTTATTGCTGTGACCGTGGGAAAGGGCAAGTCTTCCAAATCGCTGAACAGTTTATTAGCCGTTACCAGCCATTCCCGAATCTGTTCTTCAGAGCTCGCAAACATCCCCGCAAATTCGGTGATATCTGCACCGACGATAAATCCGGATTTGTTGCTGCTGATGACCAGGCCTTTGACATCGGCGGTGGCTAACTCAGCCACTACTGTTTGCAGTTCTTGCAGGGTTTGCTGGTTAAATTTGTTGACTGACGAGCCTTCCAGATCAAAGGTGAGCTGCGCCACACCAGACGGCAATACTTCGACGCCAAGCGCCTTGCCTGAATACTTCATGCTTGTTTTCTCCAAATAACGAGCAGACTCCATCTGCTCAGGGGGGCCGCATTATAACCTATCCCATCGATGGCGATAGATGCCCCAACCCCATCGTGAAGCCCTGAAAGCCAGAGTCATGTAGAATAAGCAGCCTATGGAAGCCACATCATCAAACCTCAGTAAACTCCGGTCAAACCGAATACGCTGGGCCGCAGCCTGCTCCCTTGTCTTGCTTCTTATATATGGGCAAATTGCGACGGCAGCAGATAGTGGTGTGGCTCTGATCTATCATCACGTAGCTTCTGACACGCCCCCCTCCACCAGTATCTCTCCCGAAGACTTTCGAGGACACCTCGAATACTTGCGGGACAATCAGTTCACGGTGATGAAACTGGATGAGATGGTTGAAAAGCTGCAGCAGCGACAACCCCTTCCAGATCGCGCCATTGCCATTACTTTCGATGACGGCTATATCTCGATTTATGAGACAGCGTTTCCCATGTTGCAAGAATTTGGAATGCCCTTCACGCTATTTGTGAGTACCGAACCCATCGATCGCGAACAGCGAAATTTTATGAGCTGGGATCAGATTCGGGAGATGTCTGATGCTGGCGTGCAGATCGCCAATCATCTGGTGACTCATCCCTATATGCTGAATAGAGCTGAGGCAGAGAATGACCAAGAATGGTTACAGCGTTTAAGGGAAGAACTGCTTGAGGCCGAAGCGACTAGTGAGCGGGAGACTGGTCAATCCCACCGCTACCTGGCCTACCCTTATGGCGAATTTGACCCTGCAATCAAACACATGATAGCGGAGGAAGGCTTCATCGGGTTTGCCCAAAATTCTGGTGCCATGGGTTATCAATCGGATTTTCTTGCCCTGCCTCGATACCCCCTGGGAAGTATCTATGCCAACCTGGACACGGCCCGCATCAAGTTTGACTCACTGGCATTTGATATCGAACTGCAGGAACCACTCTCCCCCGTTACTCAGGAACTGAGCCCAAGCGTCACATTGAAGTTCAACGATGGCCCTTATAACAGATCACAAATCGGCTGTTTTGCCAATAGCCAGCCAATGCAGATGGAATGGCTTGATAGTGAACAAGGAATTGTCCGGCTGACCCCAGAAGCAGAGTTTACCGGGCGCCGCTGGCGCTATATCTGCACTGCTCCATTGCCAGGAAGCTCACGCTACTTCTGGTATTCCGTGCAATGGATAAACCCGGAACGCTAACAGTCGTCGCTGCTTAACCTCGATCACGCATAACAAGATCATTTTGCAGGATGATAGTTTGCACCTCATCCACGTAGTGATCGCCCCGTTGCGAGTAGCGACCTAATCCTGATGCCAACAGCATGGAATCCAATTCGGATCCACGTCTGCGCATCTCAGCGCGCAAGTCACGCAGGTAGCGATAGGAATTATTGGTATTGATATTGAGAAAGTAAGACTCAATTGATTCTGAAATAGAGTCGAAGCGTTGGACTTCATGGCTCGCACCACTGGGTCGGCGCAGTGGAATGATTCCGCAACCAGGATCGAAACACCATTCTCCAAAAATATTGTTGCCTTCAAGCGCAAATCGGGAAGTCCCCCATGCGCTTTCATTAGCTGCCTGCGCTAATGCCAAGGACACTGGAATCTCGTCGACTCGCAGGAATAATTCGTTCGCCATTTCCCTATCGCTTAATGTAGTTGTGTCGATGCGATAAGTTTCTGCCAAAGCAAGAATCCATTCTCTTTCCCGTTGACTAAACGCAACACCGCTATTGGCAATATCTACATAAGAAACCAGCTCTGCCCTTAGAGCTGCAATTTCAGAATTCTCGGCAACTATGTAATCTTCCAGATAATCAAAAAACTGTTGTTTCTTGGTATCAACATCCTGGATGGATGCAAAATCAGGAAAAACCGTGATAGGCGTTGTCTCTATTTCTTCTACAAGGCTTGGTGGTGTACGTTCCGCAAGAACCGTTACTACATAGATCAGGATTGCCATGGCAAAAGACGTCAGGCCAGCGACAGTAAGCTCTACCTGCCGGGAAGTGATCTTATAGTCTTTGTATTGAAAGACGGTTGGGGATTCCTGCATCAATAAACCTGTATACCACTGCGTTTAAGCTGTACTGGTGCATCTCACCAAGGTTTCTCCTCGGTGCTCGAAAAGCTCTAGGAATACCTGAAATTTCCGCTTTTAAGGCGCTGACAAATCCATTTAACTTAGAGCCACAGGTATCTGAATTTATTGCAGATGTGGATAAGTTATTCAGCAAATAGCCTTAAGAATCAAGCATTTAGCTCCTGATTAAGCCTCATTTTCAAGAGTTTCTCAAGGCAAAAATACGCTGACGATGGGAAGCAGGATCAATCGAATTGTCAGCCAGCTTTGCTGCCGCCCCGGCAATTTGGCGAATCTGGTACGGTACCGGATTCGGCATCCCACTCGTCTGGAGAGTACAGATGAAGCGCCAGCGCGTGAACGCCAGTTTGCATCTGTTCTTGCAGAAGACCATAGATGTGCTGGTGTCGCTTTACCCGAGACAGCCCAGCGAATCTCTCTGCAACCACAGTTAACTTAAAATGGGACTCTGTGGCAGGGCCGCTGTGCTGGTGGCTTTCATTTTCTACCACCAAGAAAGAAGGATTTAAGTCATTACCAATCTTCTTTTCAATAATCTCTTGCACTGACACGGTTTGCTCCAATTTCTCTGGTCAGTATGAAATTATACTCATCCTCTCGAATCCTGCCGATAGTATTCTCATGAAGATTTCCTGGTACCCAGGCCACATGCACAAGGCGAAGAAAGAACTCGTCAAGACGTTGAGTTCTGTGCAGGCCGTCATTGAGGTCGTCGACGCGAGAGCTCCAGCTGCCAGCACGAACCCACTACTGCAGGAACTCGCCCTGGAAAAACCTAAACTAAAAATTATGAATAAGGCTGATCTTGCTGATAGTCAGCTTACTCAGCGCTGGCTGGATTACTTTAATTCGCAGAGCAAACAAAGTTGCCTGATTACGGAACTCGATAAACAGAACATCGGCAAGCTAATCGTAGATTCCCTCGAAAGACTAAGTCCAAATTCCGCGGAAGACATCAACGTCAGCCAGACATGTCTTATCGTCGGCATACCAAACGTCGGCAAGTCCACGTTAATAAACGCAATTGCAGGTCGTAAAGCGGCAAAGACAGGTAACGAACCTGCGGTCACCAAAGGCCAGCAACGAATTAAACTCGATAAACGCTGGACCCTTATTGATTCTCCAGGAATGATGTGGCCCAACCTGGAAGAACAGCGCGCAGCGCTGTGCCTTGCCTTAACAGGCGCGATTCGACAGACAGCTCTGGACATAGAAGAAATCGGCTGGCTTTCTGCGGAACTGTTAATGGAAATCGATGCCGAGGCCTTGCTCAATCGTTACCGAATTGCAGAAGCTCCAGAATCCACAGAGCAACTTATGGAGGCCATTGGTCTCCATGTGGGTGCTCGCAACAAGGGCGGCAGTCTGGATTGGCACAAGACTGCAGAAGCATTACTAAATGATTACCGCTCCGGTAAACTAGGCCGCATCAGCCTGGAAGCACCTCCAGCGTAGTTGCAATAGATAACTATTGTAGAAGCAGATACCTTCAGGACAGCGCAAAATATGACAGACGCCAGCATTAGTGACGCGAATTCGAAAGTAACTTTGTCAGATCAGGACGCCGTGCATCCTGCCTTTCAGAGACTCCGCAGCGAGCACATCCCATCCCTCAATATCACCATCGAAGAATACGAACACGCCGCAACCGGGGCACTCCACTATCATTTGCAAAGTGAAAGTCCGGAAAACGTGTTTTTGGTTGCCTTTCGCACCATGCCCATGGACTCAACTGGCGTCGCTCACATTCTTGAGCACACAGCGCTTTGCGGCAGTGAAAAGTTTCCAGTACGCGATCCTTTCTTCATGATGATTCGACGCTCATTGAATACCTTCATGAACGCCTTTACTTCATCAGATTGGACCGCTTACCCTTTTGCCAGCAAGAATCGTAAGGACTTCGCAAATCTATTGAGCGTCTACCTCGATGCTGCGTTCTTTTCACGCCTGCATGAATTGGATTTTGCGCAAGAGGGTCATCGTCTCGAGTTTTCTGAACCTGAAAATCCTGATTCCGAGCTGCAATACAAAGGCGTCGTCTATAACGAGATGAAGGGAGCGATGAGCTCTACCAATAGCATCCTGTGGCAGATGATGACTAAACATCTATTCCCCAGTACGACCTATCACTACAACAGTGGCGGCGAACCGGAAGACATACCCAAACTAAGTTACCAGCAGCTTCTGAACTTCTACAAGACTCACTACCATCCAAGCAACTCCGTGTTCATGACCTTTGGCAATATGAGTGCAATCGAGCATCACCAACAACTGGAAGAACTCGCACTGTCCAAGTTTGAACGATTAGATAGCGACATTCGGGTCGATGACGAAGAAAGATACCAAGCGCCTATTCAGGTAGAAGAGTTTTATGCAGTTGAGGCACCTGCTGAAAACAAGACTCATGTCGTTGTTGGCTGGCTACTTGGAAAGAGTACAAATCTAAAAGAACTGTTTGAGGCACAACTACTTTCCAGTGTGCTGCTGGAAAACAGCGCCTCTCCTCTGCTGTATGCTTTGGAGACGTCTGATCTCGGCCAATCACCTTCGCCCATGTGTGGGCTGGAGGATTCCAATCGCGAGATGACTTTCATGGCAGGATTGGAGGCGTGTAGCACCGACGCTACGGAAAAAGTCGAAGCTTTGATATTGGAAACACTACAGCGCTTGGTCGAGAAAGGTGTCGACCAGAATCAGGTAGAGGCTGCCCTGCATCAACTGGAGTTAAACCAACGTGAAATTTCCGGGGACAGTTATCCCTATGGCCTGCAACTCATACTGAGTGGCCTCTCCACTGCTTTACACCGAGGTGACCCCATTGAGCTGATGAACATCGATCCCGTTTTGGAAGAGTTACGAAATGATGTTCAAAACCCTCGCTATATTCCAGACCTTGTGCAATCGCTGCTACTGGATAATCCACACCGGATTACACTGACCCTGCGACCAGATACAGAACTCGCACAGAAAAAACTGGCAGCTGAAAAAGCGCAGTTGGCTCAGATTAAAGCAAGCCTGAGCAGCGATCTTGTACAAGAAATCGTCTCTCGGTCTCGTGCTCTCGCTGAACGACAGGCGCAAGAAGATGACCCAGGCCTATTACCCAAAGTCGGATTAGAAGATGTCCCAGCGGAACTAACCGAACCGGAACGAAATGATTCTGTTCTCAGTAACAGTGAGATTCCGCTTAGTTACTATGCTCAAGGTACCAATGGCTTGAGTTATCAGCAGATCGTAATTGAACTGCCGGAACTGAAACCTGAGTTGCTTGAAGTTTTACCCTTGTATACAAGTTGTTTACCTGAATTTGGCATCGGGGATCAAGACTACGCTCAAGTACAAACGCGGCAGGCCATGATCAGCGGTGGCGTGAATTGCTTTTCCAGTATTCGCAGTGATCGGGAATCAGAACAAGTAGTGAAGGCCTTTTTGACGTTTTCGTCGAAGTGTCTGACACGCAATCACAGTGCACTCACAGGTCTTTTGGAAGACAGCTATAACCAGGTACGTTTCGATGAGGCACAACGGCTGGCTGATCTGGTGGAACAATTATGTGCAAGAAAAGAGAATAGTATTACCGGCAGTGGTCATAGCCTGGCCATGAGCCTGGCTTCCAGTCGTCTCAGTCCGGCAGCCCGATTGCATCATGAATTTGGCGGATTGCAGGGCATCAAAAGACTGAAGGGCTTACGCGATGAAATGAGTTCAGATGATTTGCGTAATGATCTGTTAGCCAAACTGCAAAGCATTCATCAGGCAATCAGCAATGCTCCTCTGCGTTTCCTACTGATTGGCGACGAAGATTCACAAACACAAATGACCTTGGACCTGGAACAGCATTGGAACTCTGCGACAGCGAACAATATGAGCAATGGGTTTTCCTTACCTGCGACCAGAGAGAAAGTTACCGAAGCCTGGTCGACCGCGACCCAGGTTAATTTCTGCGCCAAAGCCTACCCCACTGTTGCCGCCGCGCATCCGGATAACTCGACATTGCACGTTTTGGCGGGCTTTTTGCGCAACGGTTTTTTGCATACGGCCATACGGGAGCAAGGCGGGGCCTATGGCGGCGGGGCCAGCCAGGACCCCAATTCAGCCTCTTTTCGTTTTTTTTCCTATAGAGATCCACGCCTGACTGACACGCTGAACGATTTTGATCGCTCTATCGCCTGGCTATTGGACACTCAACATCCTGACTATCGCCTGGAAGAGGCAATACTGGGCGTGATCGCCGCTATGGACAAATCCACCTCACCCGCCGGGGAGGCCAAGCAAGCATTCTATAACCATCTATTTGGCCGCACCCTGGAGCAGCGGATGGCCTTTCGCCGCGGCGTGCTGGAAACTTCTATGGACGATTTACGGCGGGTGGCTGAGACTTATTTCGATCCTGGGACAGCCAGCACGGGCATAATCAGCGACAAGGAATCATTGCAAGCTCTAGATATTGAAGATCTCACGATTAGAAATATCTAGCAATAACAGTGGCTTAGTATTGGAAGTTAGCAAAAATTGGTTAAATTTTGAACAACTTTTTGGCTATTGAGAGCAGCTGAAAATAATTGCGCTTTTTTGCGAATAATTGGGAACTATCTGGTGAATCACCAGTCTGAATAAGTGTAGGTAGATGGCATACAAAATTGTGGGTTTTGTTTCATTTATCTCTCCCTTGATAGTATGTTGAGCCCAACAGCTTTGCTTGTTGGGCTCTTTTCTTTTTGGGGTCTTCGTTTCTGTAGTCCACGCAAGCCAAAGCTGAAACTAACTTCTGCAGACACTCTTGCTTATTCAGTTTTAACGCAGCAACTTTTCACCTTGAGTTAACCGCCGCTTTCACCCAGCATTAATCATGACCAAGGCTTCGGCTCAATCCCAGGCAACTCGAGTAACCCTTGTCGGGATGATTCTCGACCTGGCACTGGGAGTCACCAAAATTATTGGTGGCGCATTGACTCAGTCCTTTGCTCTGATAACGGATGGTATTCATTCATTAACTGATGCGATCACCGACATTTTTGTCCTGTTGGTTGCGCGAATTGCACACTCAGCACCCGATGCGAATCACCCCTATGGTCATGGTCGGTTCGAAACCCTCGGCACCATCGCGATGGGTGTAGTCTTTTTTACTACTGCCGGCATCTTGTTGTATGACAGCTATATCCGGCTACAAGATACAGCAAGCCTTCCCATTCCTGCCCCAGCCGGTCTGGCTATCGCCCTGGTGTCCATTGCATCCAAGGAATGGATCTATCACTACACCATGCGTGTGGCCAACCGACTTAACAGCAGTTTGTTAAAAGCAAACGCCTGGCATAGTCGTTCTGATGCGATATCTTCTGTGGCAGTACTTGTCGGCCTGCTCGCCGCACAGCAGGGATACGCCTGGATGGATACCTTAGCAGGTGTCTTTGTTTCTCTGATAATTGCCAAGATTGGCTGGGAACTGTGCACCGATAGCCTGAAAGAACTTGTTGATACGGCCATACCACAACAGAGACGCAAGCAAATTGAACAGACGATCTTGAGTGTGGATGGCATCCTTGGCATTACCAGCATTCGCTCTCGTTCATCTGGTGGCAAGATCATTCTTGAGTTGCGATTATTAGTGAACCCTCGAATCTCCGTTTCAGAAGGCCACCAGCTGGGAGAGATTGTCAGTCGCTCAATCACCGGCAACTTTAGCGATATTGCAGATGTTACTGTGCACATCGATCCGGAGGAGCACAGCGCTGAATCACATTTGCAAACCAGCACATCTCAGCTACCTCCACGCCCGGAAGTTATTGCAACCATAAAGGAAACCTGCAGCGATCTGGTCACGGAAAAGGACATCGATAGTATTGTTCTTCATTACCTGGAGCGGGGAATCGAAGTGGAAGTGACGCTGTCGGAGTCCGGTGCCTCAAAAGTTGATGCAGCCGCTCTGCAGGCTGCTCTCGAGACTGTCGAGTACCTCGTAAATATCAAGATTTTCAGCAAATTAGCGGAATCTAATCTGGCAAGTCAGCTGTCATAAACTGCTTTCAAATGCCGTTTATTGCCCTATACTAGGGAAGTGTTCTATCGAGGTGCATGGTATTTGCCATTGCAGGAGCGACAATAAAAGCAAGCAGTTTCCGCATGAAACCCACTGATATCTCCGATCCCAACTATTTTCATAAAGTGGTGGACTGCCAATGGGCCTGTCCGGCCCATACGCCGGTCCCCGAGTACATACGTCTCATTGCGGAAAAGCGTTATACCGACGCCTACATGATCAACTGGCATTCCAATGTGTTCCCGGGCATTCTCGGACGCACTTGCGACCGCCCCTGTGAACCAGCTTGCCGTAGAGGGCGAGTTGAGGAAGAACCTGTTGCGATATGCCGCCTCAAACGAGTAGCAGCCGATTTTAAATCTGACATCGCTGATCGCTTGCCAAAAATACCCAAGAAAAAGAATGGCAAGCACATAGCTCTCATCGGTGCTGGCCCTGCTTCCCTGACCGTTGCTCGTGATCTATTGCCGCTGGGCTACGAAATAACATTGTTCGAACGCGATGCTGTAAGTGGTGGTGCGATGCGCACGCAGATTCCTCGCTTCCGCTTGCCTATCGAAGTGTTGGAGGAAGAACTTCATTACATTCTTGATATGGGTATCAATTGCCGCTTCGGCGAAGAAGTCACCAGCATGAAGTCTTTGCTGGAAGAAGATTTCGACGCGGTCTTTGTGGGCACTGGTGCCCCGCTTGGAAAACACCTGGATTTACCCGGTTACCAGGAAGCCAAAGATAACATCCATACCGGTATCGAATGGCTCGCTAATGTAGCCTTCGAGCATATTGACTCCATCGGTAAGCGGGTTCTGGTCATGGGCGGTGGCAATACCGCCATGGACTGTTGCCGCACTTCGAAACGACTCGGTGGCGAAGAAGTCACGGTGGTCGTACGCAGCGGATTCGACGAAATGAAGGCATCCCCCTGGGAAATCGAAGATGCCATGAATGAAGACATTCCCATTCTGAATTTCCATGTGCCAAAACAATATCTGGTGGAAGACGGCAAACTGGTTGGCATGGAATTCGAAAAGGTTCGCAAGGAGTATGATGAAAATGGCAAACGCTTGTTGGTCCCCACCGGTGAAGATCCAGTCATTTTGCCCTGTGATGATGTCTTGTGCGCCATTGGGCAGGAAAACAGCTTTCCATGGATAGAACGCGATCTCGGCATTGAGTTTGACCGCTGGGAACTACCACTACTAAACAAGACCACTTTCCAGTCTACACATGAAAAAGTGTTCTTCGGTGGCGATGCCGCGCTAGGCCCTGACAATATTATTACTGCCGTTGCTCACGGACATGATGCGGCACTCTCAATTCACTTGCTCTGCGCAGGCGAAGACATCAATGACCGCCCTGACCCGCTTACCACGCTCGAGAGTCAGAAAATGGGAATCCACCAATGGTCCTATGACAATGACATCAGTAGTGATGTGCGATACGCGGTACCCCACGCAGCCAAAGAGAAAACCCTGAACGACATCAATATGGAGGTGGAGCTGGGCTTTGATCCAGAGCTGGCGTTCGGAGAAACCATGCGCTGTCTTAACTGTGATGTGCAGACGGTGTTTACCGACCAACTATGCATCGAGTGTGATGCCTGTGTCGATATCTGCCCTACCGACTGCATCACTTTTACTCTCAATGGGGAAGAAGCTGATCTCAGGTCCCGCATGATGGCGCCAGCAGAAAACGAAGAGCAGGACCTCTATGTATCCGGCGATCTCAGCACCGGTCGCATCATGGCTAAAAATGAAGATCTCTGCCTGCATTGCGGTCTATGTGCCGAGCGCTGCCCAACCAATGCCTGGGATATGCGCAAATACTTGTTCAATACAGCCAAGGCGGTGAATGCATGAACGACCCATTGCATTCAAACGTGGCCACGCTCACTAAAGTGAATGACTTTGTAGTGAAATTTGCCAACATCAATGGCTCCGGTTCTGCCAGTGCCAACAACATGTTCGCAAAATCTGTCTTTCGCATGGGCATTCCTGTGAGCCCGCACAATATCTTCCCTTCCAACATTCAAGGCTTACCAACCTGGTATGAGGTTCGAGTCAGCGAAGCCGGCTATCTTGGACGTAGAGAAGGCGTAGATCTGATGGTGGCGATGAACGAACAGACAATCGCCAGAGACATCGAAGAAGTACTACCAGGCGGCTACGTTCTCTATGACTCTTCAAAAGCTTTGCCAGAGCATCTGATCAAGGACGAATTAAACTACCTGCCAATCCCCTTGAAAGACATTTGCATCCGGGAGTTCGAAAAACCCAACCAACGCCAATTGTTCAAAAACATAGTTTACGTTGGCGCATTGGCAGCCTTTTTAAATATCGATTTTCAAGTGCTCACTGGATTGGTAAGTGATCAGTTTCGCGGTAAAGAGAAACTCATCTTGCCAAATATTCATGCCCTGGAGCTTGGTCATCAGTACGCCAGTGAAAATTTCCAGTGTCCTCTCAATCTGCAACTCAAAACCAGTGACAAGAACACTAACAAGATTCTCATCGATGGTAATACGGCTGTGGGGCTCGGCTGCGTATACGGTGGTGCCACTATTGCATCCTGGTACCCTTTGACGCCTTCAACCTCGGTAGTGGATGC
>JANQJM010000238.1 GCA_028281635.1 Pseudomonadales bacterium
ATTCAGTCTGACGCGATCGTCGATATCGACGCTGAAGGTCGGGTAAAAATTTCATCGGCGCTACGTGATACCGATGCGGGTTTTCAGATCATGCATGCTGACACACTCCCTTTTGAGTATGTGCGTAACCTGAATGTCACCAAGAGCGTCATAGTAGATGTGGGTGTCGATTGGTTTTCCTCAGGTGCAGAGATCATGCAATTTGTTACCGGGTTCGAAGTACGTTTTCTCTCTGCTGACAATATGCGACTGGCTCAAACTCGGGTAGCCCTGGAATATGAATACGAATCGATTTCCGGAGAATCAACGTATCAAGATAACTGGGGCCGCGATGCCGGTCGATTGCGAGAAAATCTGGACTATACCGGTCTGGGTAAAGATATGAATGAAATTGCACGTTATGCCGGCTGGATCGCCTTACTGAGAAAAGCGCTGGACGATGAGATCAGTTTCCTCGATGGACGTTATGAATTCATGAAGATCGACAAGCGAGGCAAGGAGACGCCGACCAGATATTAGCTATGTATCAAATAATGCAACATATTTGCTTGCGGGCCATAGGTCGACAGCTACCGATTCTACTTGTTCTGCTGGCATTAAGCGCCTGCAGAATAATCGATCTCGAGCCTGGATTCGCTCGCAACGAAAACATTCACGATCAGATTATCGATCAGACCGAAGATTTGTTTCCAGATATCGATCCCTTGTTGCTATCCGATGAGATCAAGCAGTTGGTCGACGAGCAAGTACGACCTGTTGCAGGTGAGGAAGGGAGAGTACAACGGCTTCAGGAACTTCTCTACGGGGAAGAATTTCTAAATCTGCAATACACAGACGAGCGAACTCACACAGCCATCGAGGCCTTCGAATTACAGGAAGGCAATTGTTTGTCAGCGATGAATCTGTATGTCGCGATGGCGCGCTATGCAGGAGTGGATGCGAATTTTCAGACAGTAGAGGTGCAGCCGAGTTGGGATCGCAGAGGCGGTCTTCTGGTTCTAAGTAAACATATCAATGCTACTGGACGTTTCAACATTCAGCGCCGCTATGTCGTAGATTTCACACCAGAGATTGCGCTGCAACAGCTAACGGCTTCTGAGGTTAGTGATCAGTACGCACGCGGCCTGTACTTCAACAACCTTGGTGTGGAGGCCATGATTGCTGGAGATTTAGAGCAAGCTATCGTCTATTTCAAGAATGCATTGTTCCTGGAATCCAATCTCTCCATCGCCTGGAACAATATTGGTGCGGCCTTTAATCGAACCGGCAATAAAGAATTCGCCGAATACAGCTATCAAATGGCATTCAATGCCGACAATACCAATGCCACCGCAATCAACAATCTGGCAAAATTTTACCGACTTTCTGGAAACATAGAGTTGGCAGAGCAATATTCGATGGCGATTGAGCGATTCAATAATCGCAATCCTTATTTTCATTTCGCAAGGGGCCAGGTCGCTTTTGTTGAGAATGACCTGGATCTGGCTCAAGCGTCCTTCGATAGAGCATTACGCCTGAAAGAGGAGGAGCCAGATTTTTATTTGGCTCTAGCAGAAGTTTACGATGCGCGCGGTTATGAAGAGCGCGCCGAAGAATTACGGCAATCTGCGCAGAATTTGCTAGTGCTGAACTCAGAGATTTATCAACCCAGTAACCAGAAGCTGAGAATAATCGATTCGTCTCAGATTCTGCGTGACGGAGCACCTGGAATCAGTATCAGATTCGATTGAGCTGGGAATCGCGCCAGTAACGTGTGCCTTTGACCGTTGCCTGCAGCGCCAGGCCAGACTGCGTCAGCTGATAGACAGTGACGTTATCTACTATAGCCTCACCACCAACTGCAGCGCCGAGATCACCAGCTTTCGCTGCAGCGTCGGCTTGACCGCCTACCGAGATGCCCACATCCATGAAGCGGTCTAGCGCATCCTCGTCATGGAAGACGAAGACAGCGCGAAAATCCTTTACCCCGGCACCCAGGCCAATACCGACTTCACCCATACGCATAAATACATCTTCCTGGCGCGCGTTGTCATGAACGACTCCCACCCCACCACCGAAGCTGGCCAGTATAAGATTGACATTGGCATTGGTGAACACCGCATAGCCGCTGGCGCTGCCAATCTGAACCCGCGTATCGGGTTTTATGTTATGGAGTTCAGTAAGTACTTCATCACGCATTTCCAGGATGGCCTGGCGCCGCTGTTCCGGGTTGCCACTAGTGATGCCGGTCGCTGTGCAGCCTGCCAGAATAGCTGGAAGTAATAGTGCGATAAGAATTCGTTTAACGGCCATGATTCTCTCCAATCGGTCTAACAGCTTTCCGGTTCACTGTACAATTTAACGGGTGCTGACGGTAAATCTATACCCAGAATGGTCGTCAGTAAAAGCCTAACTACGGCGATTTATCGCAAAATCCACCATGTCATATAGTGCCTGGCGATACTTCGAGTCTGGCAGTTTGCCCAGGCAAGCCCGAGCCATGTCTGCCTGCTCCTCGGCCAGTGATCGAGTATAGTCGAGCGCCCCGCTGGCGCCCACGATATGGATCACATCCTGTAAATCTTCGGTGTTCACAGAGTCGGAAACCAGGCAGCTTTTAATGATCTCTACTTCGGCATGTGCGGCATGTGCCATGGCATAGACAAGGGGTAGGGTAGGTTTGCCTTCTGCCAGGTCATCACCCACGTTCTTACCGAGGGAATCAGTGTCCCCGGCATAGTCGAGGACATCGTCCACTAATTGAAAGGCAATCCCCAGGTGTCGGCCGAATTGTTTCAGGGCTGTTTCCAGATTTCCTTCGGGCTGCGCCAGAATGGCACCGCATTGGCCGGCTGCTTCAAACAAGATCGCGGTTTTGTTTTCAATGACCCGCATATAGTCAGACTCTGTGGAATTGGGATTGGCTTTGGAGATAAGTTGCAGCACTTCTCCTTCGGCGATTTTATTGGTGGTATCGGCCATGATTTCCATGATGCGCATCTCTCCAATGCGAACCAGAATCTGAAACGCTCGGGAGTAGATAAAATCCCCCACCAGCACACTGGAAGGGTTATTCCACTGGGCATTCACAGTTGGCCTGCCACGGCGCAGATTGGACATGTCGACGACGTCGTCATGCAGCAGGGTAGCGGTATGAATGAATTCAATCACCGCGGCCATGGGGATATGATGATTAGATTCTATGCCGCAGGCACGGGCGGAAAGCAACACCAATAGCGGCCGCATGCGTTTGCCGCCAGCTTCTACGATGTAGTGACCGATATTCTCAACCAAATCCACTTCGGAATGTAGCTGCTCGATGATGTAATCATTCACAGCCAGAAAATCAGATTCGACTACTGAACGTAGTTGTAGATACATCGTCAAATTCGGTGGTTTATTGGGCTTGAGAGGGGTGGCTCGATTGACTCGGCATGCTAGGGAGACAGGGGTGCACTGTCAAGTCGTGGAAACCCTGGAAACAAGCCGTTTTACGGGCCTGCGGAGGCATCCCGGTGCCGCCCAAATCCCTTGTTTTTCACTTGCTTACAGGCGGCCTATCCCGTAAAATGCCCGCCCCTGTGGTTTTGGGTACAGGGGAATGTGAGCATTACCCTGATCTACAGGTTTCGGAGTTCAATATGTACGCGGTTATAGAGAGCGGTGGTAAACAGCACAGGGTCACCGAAGGTGAAGTCCTGCAGCTTGAAAAGCTGGATGCGGCCACCGGCGATAAAGTTAAATTCGACAAGATCCTCATGGTAGGCGAGGGAGATTCCGTAAAAATCGGCACTCCTTACGTGGAGGGCGGTCAGGTTACTGCTGAAGTGTTAAAGCAAGGTCGTGGCGACAAGGTCACTATCGTAAAGTTCAACCGCCGCAAGAACTACCGTCGTAAGCAAGGTCATCGCCAGATGTTTACTGAAGTAAAGATCACTGGTATTAAAGGATAAGGCTCAGGAGTAAGTTATGGCACATAAGAAAGCAGGCGGTAGTACTAATAACGGCCGCGATTCCATATCGAAACGACTGGGCGTGAAACTGTTCGGCGGTGAACAGGCTCGAGCAGGTAATATCATCGTGCGGCAGCGTGGTACCAAGTTTCATCCTGGTGAAAACGTAGGCTGTGGCAAAGACCATACTTTGTTTGCCAAGATCGATGGCGTTGTAAAGTTCGCAGATAAAGGTCCGAAAGGTCGAAAGTTTGTGAGTGTTGAAAGCGTCGAAACGGCCTGATCGTAAAATCAATTCTAAAAAAGCCTCGTCATTCGACGGGGCTTTTTTGTTTGCGGCGTCCTATTCGTGTCGCCGGAGCAAGCAGTTATGAAATTCGTCGATGAAGCAGAAATTACGGTTGAAGCTGGAAAGGGAGGAAATGGTTGTCTCAGTTTCCGCCGTGAAAAATACATCGAGAAAGGAGGTCCAGATGGGGGCGATGGGGG
>JANQJM010000050.1 GCA_028281635.1 Pseudomonadales bacterium
GTAACCTCTGACCCAGGTCGGTGGTCGCTCTTTGTAATGAGGGCGATTGGAGGTTATGTGTTGCACTACCAGCACATCCCCAACCACAATCGGTGGCGATACGCCGCCTAGAGGTTGCGCTCCTGTGTAATCCAGCACATCTCTCTCAGCCCGGGGAATGCCATCGGTCATGTCGATGCGTCCACCGGCGAAAGCGGTATCCATCTGACCAGTGCCTGCATCCAGAGAAATGATGAATCCATCATTGGTGGTCATTAGCACACGACGTTCATCACCGTCGCTCCACCAGGCGACGCCGCGGTGATGGAAACCAAGTGGGCTATTCGAAGGGCCAGAAAGATAAACCTGAGGATCGAAAGACCACAACATTTCTCCGGTAGCAGCATCTAACGCGGCCACCTGGTTTAGCGCGGTGAGCATATAAAGCACACCATCGATCATAAGAGGGGTGGCCTGGAGTCTGCCGAAAGTAATATCAGCGTCTGGTCCAAGAATTGTTTCGAAGTCCAGCTCCCCATCAATTGATTGCCAACGCCAGGCGATTTCCAGTGCAGTAAAATTCTCAGCATTGACCTGGCTTAGGGCCGTGTATTTTGTTGAGCCAGCATCAGCGGCATAACTGGGCCACTCACCATTGCGGCTACCAAGTTGACTTAGTGCGGTGTTGGATAAAAACAATACCCAGATTGCAGAGAAGGTGAGAGAAAGTCTTTTACAAGTTGCTGTCTTCATTGTCTTTCCTGGGTCCAAGTGCTGCGCAATTGCTCTCGATCAATGCGTTGGCCACGTAAATATACTTCAGCAATTTCACGTGTATTGTTAATGTTTTCTAAGGGATTGGCGTTCAGGATAATGAAATCCGCTGCCTTGCCCGCAGCTAGCTCACCCACATTGTCCAGGCCGAATGCCTTAGCTGCCCGGGAAGTGCCGGCAATGAGGGCCTCCATTGGTGTCATTCCCATGCGCACGAACAGCGAGAGTTCAACATGATCGGCAAAGCCGAAAAAATCACCGACTGCTCCCGCGTCAGTGCCTAAAATAACATGATCCCTGATTCTGAATAGGTTGTTTGCGAGCATTGCTGATCGTTGTTGCGCAGCGGGGTTGCGAATGGCGGGTGGTCGATAGTTGGAGTTTAGTCGGTCGAGCACAGATGCTGGTGCCTGATCGAAAAAGAATGGATCCTGAAAGGCAGGGATGTAATAGGGTTCGCCTTTTGTGATCATTCCCAAAGTGGGAACTATGAACACGTTATTCTCTCGCAGCATCTCCAGGTATTCATCGTCTACCGGCATGTCATAAGGCATATGAATGAAACGACGATTGCCAAGGCTGATTAGTAACTTGTGGTCCTGCAAAGTGACAGCATGGGCAATGATGCGCATGTCCTGATTTACTGCTTCTTCGAGTACCGCACCATAAATCTCTGGTGTCAATTTGACTTGTGCCCCACGCCGAATATCCCGGGCGTCGACCCAGATTTTAGCGATTCTATTGCCAGCGGCAGCCAGCTCTCCAACTTTTCGTTTCGCCTGTTCGGGATCGGTAATGGGGTGCACGCCCCAGTATCCAGGATCGTCTGTAAAGCGCGGATTCGGACCACCTCCAGGAGATCCCATACCTGGTGATAAGTGATAGCGGGCTCCGCCTATATTACCTTTCAGCTGTTCCAGCTTTACTCGTCTGGCGATTTCTTCCTTGTCACTGCCGGTAGAGATAATGGTTCCCACTCCGTAGTAAGCATGGCGATTGAGATGATCAATCAAGTTCTCATCGGTGAAATATTGAGATCCCCAGTCTCCATAAGCCTCCCAGCCCAAATGAGCATGTGTGTTTACTAATGCAGGAATCACTGTTTTGCCAGTGAGCCTGTGCTGAGTAGCGGAGGCGGGAATAGTTATGTCGGAAGTTGGGCCAAGCTCCAGGATTACCCCATTTCTGATGAGTAATGAGCCTTGCTCTATGGAGTCACCGTTACCAAGGATTATTCGCGCATCGGTGAATGCCTGTAATGGTCCTGGCGTAGAGTTTTGGCTCGTTGCGAGCCCCGACGCAAGCAGAAAGACTACGCTGCAGAAGTAGTTTGGCAAGCTTGTTAGTCTCATTATTTTGCCTTCTCGAAAGCAGGAACAGGCGGTCGAACTCTGTCCAATAACTGAAGCATAACGAATCTCTCAATAACATGATTGCAGATTTCGAAATCAAGAGTAAATCCAGGCGGTATTGTGTAAGTCTGGGCAGGTACTTTGCTGCCTGCGGTAATATCCAGTAGCATCGGCTGTCAGAAGAACAACCAGTCTTAAAATCTCCGCTTTAGTGAGTAAGAGGACAATTGCCATGAAAATAAAATTTCTGCTGAACTATTTGCTGTTTGGAGTTGCTCTTTTCAGTTTCGCAGTTCAAGCCGACGATCATCTGCCCATTGTATCTCCGGAGGAGGTTGGTTTTGATTCTGGACGGCTGACAAAAATTGATTCGTTCTACGAGCAAAAAGTTGCCAATGGAGAGCTGGCTGGTATCGTGACTCTGGTAGCACGGCAAGGCAAGATCGCTCACTTCAGCGCAGTAGGCTACCAGGATGTGCAGCGCGAGATTCCCATGGAAACCGATACGATCTTTCGTATCTACTCCATGACCAAGGCCATTGCTACTACTGCGCTAATGCAACTCTATGAAGAAGGCGCGTTTCAGCTGAGAGACCCTCTTTCTCGCTACATTCCCGAGTTCGCTAACCTGAAAGTACTGCGTACTCCGACCAGTGATCTTGATGACACTGTCGAGTTGGAGCGTCAGCCGACGGTGCAGGACTTGTTACGCCACACTGCGGGCCTTTCTCATGGTCTGGGTAGAAGTGAGTACGATCAGCATTTCGTTGGCTCGGGAATTTTCAGCACAGAAACATCTTTGCAAGAGATGATGACTTTGCTTTCGGAAATCCCTTTGATGAATCAACCTGGATCTCAATATCGCTACAGCGTAGGTCCGGACGTGGCATTGCGGTTAGTGGAAGTGCTTTCCGGTATGGAGGCGGATGAGTATCTGGCTCAGAAACTATTTACACCACTGGAAATGTCTGACACCGGTTATTGGGTAGGACCTGACAAGGCTTCGCGCTTGGGGCCAGTGCACTGGATGCGTGATGATGAGCTGGTGCCCATTGATGAGGAATATGGCCAGCCTCGTGGCGGAGTCTTAGTGGAGCCCTGGTCGGTGAATAGTTATACCTTTGAGCATGAGTTTAAGGGTGGCAGTTATGGCCTGCTCTCAACGGCAGAAGATTACTGGAAATTCGCCCAGGCGATGTTGAATGGTGGGGAACTGAATGGTGAAAAGATTCTGGGATCGCGCACAGTAGATTTTATGACGAGTGATCATTTCACAGAACAGCAGCGTTATTCTCCTGCCACCACTTGGGGCTTGGGATTTTCTGTGGTCGATAAACCGGGGCAAGTAGGCTTTCCGTTTAGCGAAGGCACATTCTTTTGGGGTGGTGCTGCCGCCACCACATTCTGGATTGATCCAGTCGAAGAGATTGTCGTGGTTGGGATGACGCAACATATGGCGACACCCGGAACCGGAGACATTCGCGGACAACTGGCTGCCATGGTCTACAGTGCATTGATCGACTAGTTATTCTAGTTATTCGGTTTTAGCCGCCAAGACTTTTTCATGAGCAGAGCCTCGCCGCCACTCGATGGCGTTACCGTGCTTTCAATCGAGCAGGCCATCGCGGCCCCCTTATGTACGCGACAGCTTGCAGACCTCGGTGCTCGAGTCATCAAAATTGAACGGCCAGATGGTGGCGACTTTGCCCGCCACTATGATGATCGCGTGCGCGGCCTGTCGTCTCATTTCGTGTGGACCAATCGTGGCAAAGAAAGTCTGACGCTCAATTTGAAAAAGCCAGAGGGGCGCGAACTATTAGATCGCCTGTTGCAAGGCGCTGATATCTTGGTGCAGAACCTCACTCCTTCGGCAGCGCGAAGGATGAATCTCGGCTATGCGCAACTCTCGCAGCAATATAACAAGCTCATTGTTTGTAATATTTCAGGTTATGGCGACAGTGGTCCCTATGCTGGCAAGAAAGCCTACGACTTGTTGGTGCAAGCAGAAGCAGGGTTTCTTTCTGTAACCGGTTTGCCCGATGCATTGGTCAAAAGTGGTATCTCCATCGCCGACATCGCTGCCGGCACCCAGGCCCACGCTGCTATTCTTGCGGCGCTTATTCAACGGGGCAAAACTGGCCGCGGTTCTAATATTGACGTCTCTATGCTGGATGCAATGGTGGAGTGGATGGGCTTTCCGCTCTACTACGCCTACGATGGTGCAGAACCTCCATCCCGCTCCGGTGCTGATCACGCAAGCATTTACCCTTACGGCGTTTTCACCAGTAAAGAAAACGAAATCATTATGCTTGGCATACAGAACGAGAGAGAGTGGGCAAGCTTCTGCGAGAAGGTGTTGCAGCGTTCTGAACTAACTCAGGATGAGCGATTCGCAGCGAATGTGAAGCGTTCTTTGAACAGGGAAGCGTTGCGCGCAATTATTCAGGAAAGATTTTCTGCAGAGCCCATCGATTCACTAACTGCCAAGTTGGATCAGGCACAGATTGCCTACGCCAGAGTGAATGATCTTGAGCGCGTGTGGAATCACCCACAACTGCGGGCGATGAATCGGTTTGCGGAAATCAGTACACCCGGTGGTGATGTATCGAGTCTACTACCCCCTGCGCAGAACAGTGACTATGATCCGGCAATGGGTGGTGTTCCTGACTTGGGGCAACACACCGAAAGTATTCTCGAAGAGTTAGGCTATTCAGAAAAAGAAATCCAAACTCTTCGAGAACAACAAGCGATTTAACTTGGTGTCAGCTTAGCGCTGGTCGGCGTCGGTATTAGCGCGGGAGATAATGTAGGCGCGTATTGCTTCAGCCTCACCGTCTCCTAGTACATTGGCAAAAGAGATCATACCGTTGTCTTGCAGTTCCCCCTCCAGTACTACGGAACTCCAGTCTGTTTCGCTTACCATGCGACTGCTGCGGCGCAGGTCGGGATAGGTGTCGGGTCGCAGGCTGATTCCGTCGTTACCATGACAAACTGCGCAGGTTCGATTGTAGGCGGTTTCACCAGCGGCGATGACTTCATTAGGCGCATCGGTTTGGGGGATTTCGAAATCCACATCGGTTTCGGTTTCTACTGGAATCCGCGGTAGTTCCGTTTCGCCTCCAATTCGGTACACCAGTAAGCGGGAATTATTGCTCGAGGCCAGGGTTGTTGAAGCGGCAGCTCCTGGTCCTTCCGAAGGCAGAGCAGGAGAACCTACCAGTAAGGCGATATGTTGTTGGCCATCGATCTCATAAGTCGACGGTGCTGCCATAACACCGGCTTGAGTGAGAGTAGACCAGACTCGCTCACCGGTCTCATCGTCATAGGCCACAAACTCGCCGGAACGATTGCCCTGAAACACCAGTCCTGCTGCCGTGCTCAGTACGCCTGCTGGGCCGTTTTCGACTTCGTGTTTCACCCGCCACACTTCTTCCTGGGCCACCGGATCCCAGGCTTGTAAAAATGTGCCTTGGTCAGGCAGGCCTGGCGTACTCCTTACCAGACCGAAGCCTCGACCGAGGTCGATACCGGTATTCCATCCAGAGTCATTCACCACAAATTCATTGTCGGCGATGTAACCCATGTAGTTTTCTGTAATAGGGATATAAACCAGATTGGTGTTCTGGCTAAAGGACATGGGGTACCAGTTGTGCCCTCCCAAGGCGCTGGGTGAGGCAATAAAAGGTGTGCCGGTAAGATCGTATCGTGCATCAGGATTTTCTACCGGCCGCCCGGTCTCGAGATCGATATGCGTGGCCCAGTTAACCGGCACATAGTTTTCAGCAGAAATCAGTTGTCCGGTAGCTGCATCCAGGACATAAAAGAAACCGTTCTTTGGTGCCTGCATCACAACCCGGCGTTCTTCACCTTCGATTTCCAGATCCGCCAACATGATATGTTGGGTGGCGGTGTAATCCCAGGTTTCACCGGGCGTAGTCTGGTAGTGCCAACGATAGCTGCCATCGTCAGGGTCGAGTGCGACGATAGAAGTTAAAAACAGATTATCGCCACCGCCGGGGCTGCGCAGCGATTGGTTCCAGGGAGAACCGTTACCAACACCTATATAAAGAAGATCGAGCTCCACATCATAGGCCATGGCATCCCATACGGTTCCACCACCACCCAGGGTCCACCACTGCCCGGTCCAGGTGCTGGCCGCATCGAACAATTCTGGTTGTTCAAACTCTTCAGCAGGATTGCCAGGAACGGTATAGAAACGCCAGTTCTGTTCGCCGGTTTCTGCATCGTAGGCCGTCACGTAGCCGCGTACTCCATACTCGGCACCGCCATTACCAATAATGACATTGCCTTTGATCACTCGCGGTGCACCGGTGATGGTGTAGTTCAAGTCAGGGTCTACTGTTTGTGTTTCCCAAAGCTTATCGCCGGTTTTTGAATCCAGTGCTATAAGTCTGCCATCGAGTGTGCCAACGAATACTTTACCTTCCCATACTGCGACACCGCGATTAACCACATCGCAACAGGCCTTGAATCCAGTAGCACGATCGACGTTGGGATCATGCTCCCAAAGCAGATCTCCAGTGCGGGCGTCGAATGCCCAGACGTTGCTCCAGGAGGTGCTTACATAGAGCGCACCGTCCACCACGATAGGGGTCGCTTCCTGTCCACGACTGGTAGTCATGTCGGCGTACCAGGCCAGTCCCACCTGATCCAGAGTCTCGCGATTGATCTGTGTTAGCGGGCTGTACCGTTGTTCGTCGTAGGTACGACCGTAACTCATCCAGACTTCGGGTTCTGCAGAGGCGGAGGAAAGACGGTCAGCATTCACCGCTGCTCCGTAGTCGCTGGGCTGGGCTGTTAATGAACTGGTGGATAACACGGCTGTGCTACACAGCAAGGACGCAATTAGCTTTCTCATTGGCAAGACTTCCCTGGAAGGCAGTTAGCTCTTAATTCATAAAAGGGAGGTAAGTATAAGGATTTCAGGGCTCCAAGGGCAGTTCTCCGGGCACCTTGTATGGCAATTTTTGTGTCTTTATGCAACAAATCCAGGTGTCACTTCTCCCTGTCATCTGTCGTTTGTTCGATCTGGATGACCTGGATGGTGTCGGCATCGACCTGCCACTTAATGTTCAGATCGTAAAGCGTCATGCCGTACTGTTTGTTGTCGATTTCTTTCACCCGCCAGGCGGGGCGCGGGTCTTGTTGCAAGACGGCAATAACAAAATTGCGCAGCTCCGGATGTTGAGCTGTCAATCGTTGCAGCGAGGACTCTGCTTGAGCCGAGAAATCTATCTTTAAAGGTTGACCTGGCACTTCGCTGGCAAACCCGCCGCTTGCCTCGGGCAAACAGTCTGCATAGGGCAGATAAGGTTTGATGTCGACTATTGGTGTACCATGCAATAAATCAATTCCACCCACTCGAATCACTAGTTTCCCGTCCTGGTCCTGGTATTGGTAACCGAGATTTTTCACCGCTGACATGCCGATGGCGTTGGGACGAAACGGCGAGCGGCTGGCAAAGACGCCGACTCTTTCTTTGCCGCCCAGGCGCGGCGGTTGCACTGTTGGAGTCCAGCCTTGAGCAGCGGTTTCATGGAAGTAAAACAACAGCCACAGATGTGAAAAGTTCTCGAGTTCTCGAACTGAGTTGGTATCTGTAAACGAGTCCACCAGCACAACTTCGCCTTGCGCCTCCGCAACCAGGTTCGCTTGTCGGGGTATGGCAAACTTTTGTTTGTAGGGACTGTGAATGTGGCCAATCGGCTGAATCTGAAT
>JANQJM010000109.1 GCA_028281635.1 Pseudomonadales bacterium
GGCAGCGACGACTCTGCCCTGCACAGAGATGTCTCTAACGAAATCTCCCCATTGAACTTGTGCCAGGCGCAGGCGCTCACCGGATACGGAATCCTGAGCGATCGCCCAGCGCTGAACGGTTGGCAACACTAACCAAACGACAGCTGCCAGTGCCGCCACTGCTGCTGATCCGATCAGAATACGACGGCCAGGGGACCTTGGTTGCAACTGCACATCCTGACTGGATGTATCACTAATAGGCATGGAGCTAACTTCTTATCCTGTGCTGAGCTGGCGCTTGGATTAGGGGAGAGTTACTTCTCTCTTTTTGGCTTAGACGCTGGCTGTTTGCAGATGGTTACACGCTTATACGAATTCATGGCAGCTCGCCAGGAGCAGGTAGGATCTGAATACTTGTATCTCACGCAAACCTGGGAACTTCTCGGAAGGCCAGATATTCAGGGGCTTCTGGAGGATGCAAAAAAGTGTTTGCAATAAATAATAGACTGGTCTATTATTCTCCCCATGCCACGAGTCAGAGACCAGGAAAAGTTCAATCAGAGCCGCGAGATGCTGCTGGAAGTTGGACAAAAGTTGTTCATCAACAGCAGTTTCAATAGCGTTGGTCTCAATGACATATTGCGGGAGGCAGGCATTCCAAAGGGATCTTTCTATCACTACTTTGAGAGTAAGGAAGATTTTGGCTTGCAGGTGGTGGAGTTCTACGCCCAACAAAACGTGGAACAACTGGAAGCGATATTGGCCAGGCAGGAGCTTAGTCCCTACCAAAAGCTGAAGACTTTCTTTCAGGACAGCGTTCAGCATTTTGAAGAAGTGGAATTCTGTCAGGGCTGCCTGATGGCAAATCTTTCACAGGAGCTGGCGGACGTTAATGAGCGACTGCGGTGCAAGATCAATGAGTCCTCGCAACACATGATTGATCGCGTAGCCGGATGCATCGATCAGATGGCGGGCAACGAATTGAATCTCGGCAAAATGGGATCTACCGAGGCAGCACAAGTACTGATGAATTCCTGGCAAGGCGCCATTATGCGAATGAAGTTAGAAAAGAGTCGTCAGCCACTGGATGTGTTTATGAAGTTTTTCTTTAGCCATTAAAAAAATTTGGTCTATTAATAATAGACCGGTCTAATTATTAATAGATCGGAACCTTGAGAAGGAACAGCGGGAAGCAGCAAGAAATTAGTAAAGGTTTGAAGATGAGTATTCAAAAGATTTTAAGTTACGTAGCCGCAAGCAAGGCTCTCCTTGGTTTGCCAATGCGAAAAGTGCCAAGTCCCCCAGGCGCTGCATTGGCAATCTTTTTTATTCTGAGTTTGGCGGCACCGACATCCTGGGCAGCAAACAACGATCCTTTTGAATCAGTGAACCGCGGAACTCACCAATTCAATCGCGTAGTAGACAAGCTGCTGGTAAAACCACTGGCTGCAACCTATGTGACCATTACGCCAAAATTTGTCCGTAACGGGGTAAATAATTTCTTCAGCAATCTTGACGATGTGCGAGTCGGTCTGAATCATTTGGCACAATTGGAACTGGACGATGCAGCAAATGATTTCGGTCGATTGCTGCTCAATTCCACGGTTGGTGTGGGTGGCCTGGTCGATGTTGCAGATGCCGTTGGATTGGAAAAAAATAGAGAAGACTTTGGTAAAACCCTGGCGCACTATGGCGTGGATTCCGGGCCCTATGTCGTGCTGCCGTTGTTCGGTCCCAGCACGCTAAGAGATGCATTCGGACTAGGTGTTGACTCTCTGGCGGAACCATTGCGTCAGCTGGATCACGTGCCATCAAGAAATAGCTTGGCAGGAACCGAGGCTGTTGATTATCGTTCTAACCTGTTGTTATTCGATGATCTGGTGATCGGCGATTCTTATCTGTTTTTGAAAGAGGCCTACCTGCAACAGCGGGAATACGTGGTCAATGGCGGATATCCCGATCTGGCTTTCGAAGACTTCTAACATTCGGTGATTGGTTTATCAGTTTATTGATGAAGCCTGGGTCGGAGACTGGATTTTGTTAAACATGGATTTTAATGAGCGCATCGTGCTCAATACTGCTGAGCTTGAATGGGTGGCAAGCCCGCGACCCGGTGTCTGGCGAAAACCATTGGCGCGGGAGGAAGCCGAACGTGGTCATGCGACGAGCATTGTGAAGTACGAGCCTGGATCTCGCTTTCCTGAACACGGACATCCATCGGGAGAGGAAATACTCGTTCTCGACGGCGTTTTCTCTGACGAGACAGGCGACTATGGCGCAGGCACTTACTTCCGCAATCCCGAAGGGTTTCGTCATGCGCCTTTCAGCGAAGAAGGATGCATCATTCTCGTCAAGCTACATCAATTTCAATCCGAAGACTCTGAGCATGTGCAAGTCGATACGAATTCAGCGCCGTGGCTTCCCGGGCAGGGAAATCTTAAAGTCATGCCATTGCATAGTTTCGGCACCGAATCTGTTGCCCTGGTAAAGTTTCCTGCGGGTGAACGGTTTCATCCTCACACTCATTATGGGGGCGAAGAAATCTATGTTCTCGAGGGAGAATTCATAGACGAACGTGGGCGCTATCCAGCTGGCACCTGGATTCGAAATCCCCATCTTAGTCAGCATTCTCCCTATGTCGAAGTTGATACCGTAATCTGGGTTAAGGTTGGCCACCTTCTGAGTCAGGAAGAGGTCGAAGAACCGCAGAATTCGCTGTTATCACTGGGCTGAACCTGCTTACCTCATCAAGCGTTGGCCAATATTAACGGCGTGTATATTGTTTGCGAATCCCTACAATTTCTGGTTTGAAATGTTAGGCATCGTGTATATACAAGTTGGCTAATTCTGCATTAGGGAGTACGCTGATTAACGGTTCTCGTGGACCGGTACAACGATTAACGACAAAAACAAAAACTCGCTACGACTGATAAATGACTTGTTCCGTTTGGCACCGATCATCTCATCGAAGCACAGTGTTTCATCATGCTGTAGTTTTCTTTTTTTTGTTTTCTGTCTCAGCACTATCCGTAGCTCAATCTGAGGTATCTCCAAGCCGCATTCTTATCCTTCACGATTCTGCTGACCTGGGGGTCTGGCGTGATCAGTTCGATGTCGCATTCAGAGATACCATCACAGAGTTTTCCACTCCACAGTTTCCAGTGCGAGTATCCGTCATCTATTCCGGGATTAATGTGTATGCAGACCGACGCCCAGAGTCGCTGATTGCGATGCTAAAGGAACAACATGCGCTCGATCCAGTGAGCCTGTTGGTTGCAGTTTTACCCAATAGTGTGGAGTTTGCCCAGAATTACGGCAATGAAATCTACCCTGATGTTCCAACTATCTATGTTGCGCCTCAACCCTCACAATATGCATCACTTGTGCCTGGCGATGATGAAGTTGTGGTTTTTAGTGAAAACCCAAACTTAATCGTAGATGCCACACTCCGCTTAACAAAAACCCTGCTTCCTGACTTATCAACGCTCTATGTGTTTTCCGGAGTAGACAGTTATGGTCCGATTCAGAGAGAGCAAGCGGCGTCATTAGTCGATGAACTGCTTCCTGGTGTCTCTATTCGCTATATAACCGGACTACATGTCAGCGAAATAGCAGAGGCTATAAATCCTGTTCCGGAAAATAGCGCAGGTTATCTGCTCAGTTATGAAGTTGATCTCGATGGGCACATGTTCTCTACCCTCGATGTGCTGGAAGAACTTAGTCAGATCGACGATTTTCCGTTGTTCGGCAGCTTCGACTCATTGCATGGAAGAGGCATAGTAGGTGGCTTTATGGATTTTGCTGAAAGCCGGGGTCAGGAAGCAGCGCGAGTTGCCTTAGATACGCTTCAAGGTAATCCCCAATCCGCCAGTGTCGTCACTGCTGCCTACCATTTCGACGGTCGCCAACTTGATCGCTTCAATATTTCCCGGCAGTTACTTCCCCAAGGTAGTGTGGTGGAGTTCGATCCATTCTCTGTTTGGACTACCTATCGTTCACAAATCATCGCCGCCATCGTTATTGTAATTATTCAGAGTATGCTGATTGCTGCCTTGCTGCTGTCACTCAAGCGACGCAAGTCTGCCGAGCAGAGTTCGGCTCAACACGTGCAAGAACTGGCAGTTCAGAAGAACTTGTTCGAGTCGGTGATCAATAGTTTTCCAGATGCCATATTAATTACCCACAAGGACCGGACAATTTATGCGGCCAATGAGAGCACCAGGGAAGTTTTCGGTATCGGACCATCCGAGATCATTGGTACCAAGGCTACTCAGCACATCGCTTTCAAAGATGAGGTTGAGAAGAAATCAGAACAGGCCATGCTGGATGGTCCTGAAGCCGAGCTAACACCCATTATTCTTGAGTTTGTGCGTGCTGATGGTAGTACCTTCGCGGGTGAGACTATCGGTACGCGGATTATCAGTTCCGGTGGCGAAGTTCTAGGTTATTTCTCTTTAGTACGAGACGTTACGCGACGACTTCGCGAAGAGCAGCAGCAAAGGCAGAGTCAGAAGATGGAAGCCCTGGGTAACCTGGTGGGGGGTATCGCACACGATTTCAACAATGTGTTGGGAGTGATCAGTGCCTACGCGGAAATCAACTCACTTACTGAGACCTCGGAGCAGAGCAAATCCAACCTGGAGAAAATTGTCAAAGCCACACAGCGTGGCGCGGAGTTGTGCCATCAAATCCTGACCTTCAGCAAGGATACCAGTGTAGATCAGCGCCCGGTTGAGTTAGAAGAAATCGTAGATGAAACCTCCAAGATGCTGCGTGCCATGATTCCAAACCATATTGAGCTCAAGATCCAGAAAGAAGGAGACAACTTTTCGGTTCGGGCAAATCCCACACAGATCCAACAGGTCATGTTGAATCTGGCAACCAATGCCAGCCTCGCTATAGGAGATGCGAATGGCGAGATCCGATTAGAGATGTTCGCCAAGAAAGTAGAGGAAAAACTTTACCTCTCACAAGGCACAGTGGAACCTGGTGATTACGTTCTATTGCGAGTCACTGATAATGGATGTGGCATGTCGGCTGATCAGACGACTCGTGTCTTTGAACCGTTCTATACGACTCGGGGTGGAGAAGGCACCGGAATGGGTCTCGCCATTGTCTATAAGATTGTGCATGCGCACAGAGCGGTGATGAATCTGCAGTCTGCTGAAGGAGAAGGGACCCAGTTTGAAATCTATCTTCCTTTATATGTAGGTGAGCAGGATACGAATGGGGCCCCCAAGAATGAGGAACTCGTACACGGCAACGGGGAACACATACTCTTAATTGACGATGAAGAAGAGTTATTGAAATCCCTGGAAGAATTATTGTCGCGGATTGGTTACCTGGTTGATGCTTACACCGATTCGACTGATGCGCTAAAACACTTCCTCAAGCAACCGGAGAAATTTGATTTGGTTATTTCGGACCAAGTTATGCCTGGTCTCACTGGCACCGGGCTGATTCGCGCTATTCGTGGACTTAGAGCTGAATTACCATGCATTATCTGTACGGGCCATAGCGATTTATTGAAAGGCACGGACACCTCCAATGTGGTAGTGGATAGAGTGATGCGCAAACCTTTCACCGCTACCGAGATGTCTCGCAGCATCAGCACCTTGCTGCAAAGTGTCCAGCGTCAGTCGACGAACCAAAATTCAATTTCCGCGGTATCTTGAAGAAATTCGGCTGCGTGAGTCTTGCCTGCGGGAACGTGATACCACTCGCCTGCCTTAATCACTTGAGTTTCTCCATCCATCGTCAGCAGTAACTCACCAACTGTGATGACACCGACATTTTCTGTCTCATGGGAGTGGGGCTCGATCCTGGTTCCTGCTGGATAACTGGCAAACAGGACATCGCAGTTTTTCGAAGCAAGTCGAAAGGCTTCGAAACGGCCTTCATAAGGGGGCAATTGTCGGATTTTTTCTGGGTAATAATTCTTGAAATTCATGTGTCTATTTCCAAACAGGTTCGCAGATAGCAATTGGGGACTTTGCTAGAAATCTTATGACAAATTGCGCTGGCGCAAAAATGTCCGAAAAGCCGGTCTACCGAGACAATTTGTCACTCAATTTTGGGGACCGGAGATGCTATTCTTGCGCGCTTAAATTACCACGGCAAAAGCAAAAGATTGCTCTCAAGAGCAGGTAGTTTAAGGGACATAGACCAAATACAGGAGGAGAGACTGTGGCTGGAGTTGTCACCAGACGAGAGTTTTTAAATTTACTTGGCGCGACCGGCGGCACCGCGGCTGCGCCCAAGGCAGGCACGGCGCTGGGATTGCTACCCGGTGGCGCTGCAGCCGCCTCATTGGACCTATTGGGGCTTGGCTCTAATCAACGCAAAGTCGCCATACTGGGTGGGGGTCTCTCAGGACTGACCGTCGCCTATGAACTCGCCAAATACGGCTATGACTGCACAGTCCTCGAAGCGTCCCATCGCTGCGGTGGACGCATCTTCACCGTGCGCCATGGCGATTTAATTGACGAGATCGGTAATCGCCAGTACTGCGAGTTCGATGATGAACCCCATATGTACTTCAACGCCGGTGCTGCAAGGATCCCCAGCACGCACCGAAACCTGCTTGGCTATTGCAAGGAGTTGGGAGTCGAGCTGGAAGTCTTCATCAATGAAAACAAGACTTCCTACGTGCAAGACAAGGACATGCTGGGTGGCAAGCCAATTCGCAATATCGATTACACCACGCATATGAAAGGCTTTATGGCGGAGCTAATGGCAAAAGCGCTCAGCCATGAAGAACTTAACGCGCCATTCAGTGAATCGGAAGCTGAAACCCTATTGGGCATGGTTCGCTCCTTTGGTGATCTCTCGGAAGATGATCTCTACAAAGGGAGTTTTCGCTCAGGTTACGCATCTGGTGGCTTCCTAAAGCAC
Organism: Pseudomonadales bacterium; assembly: GCA_028281635.1. Lineage (GTDB taxonomy): Bacteria > Pseudomonadota > Gammaproteobacteria > Pseudomonadales > Pseudohongiellaceae > UBA9145. The sequence goes on from JANQJM010000109.1 coordinate 6,874, forward strand.
GGCGTGCAGAAAGACATGATTGCTTTTCGCGATTTGTTGAAGACTCGACTGGGGCGTCAACTCCTCAGTGCCAATGAAGGTGACACTGGCCCGATGTTGATGCAGCCTACAGGTGGCATGGACAGGATCATTCACGGTTTCCTCAATCATGTCGGCGACAGAGTGAAATATCGCGCCATGGTGGCATCAGTTCAGGTGAGCGATAGCGGCGTCGAAATCGCTTATGACCAGGATGGTGTACGCCACACTCTGCAAGCTGATTACTGTTTTAACTGCATACCGACCCATCTCATGGTTGGTATTGATCACAATTTCCCATCTGATTATGTGAAAGCAATGAAGTATGTACGCCGCGGTGAGGCTTATAAGGCTGCTTTCCAAGCCAAGCGCCGATTCTGGGAAGAAGACGACATCTATGGTGGCATTTCATGGATGGCGAACCCTTCTCGTCAGGTCTGGTATCCATCACACGGTATCCATAAAGAGAAAGGCGTTGTGTTGGGCGCATACGACTACGGTGGTGGTATGTATCACACCATGATGACACAGGAACAACGCATTGAAGCTCATCTAAGTGATGGGGAAAACCTGCACCCCGATTATCGAAACCTTGTAGAAAAACCAATCACTATTGCCTGGCACCGCATGAATCATATGCTGGGTTGTTCGGCGCGATGGTCCCGTAACTTCCGGCAAGGCTGGACCCATGAAGAAGAAGAGCTTTATCACCGGCTTCAGCAACCTGTGAATGGACGTCACTACATTATTGGCGATCAGATGAGCATGCACTCCGCCTGGCAGGAGAGTGCGATCATGTCTGCACAATGGGCAATGGCTGATCTTGATCAGCGGGTAAGAGCAGAATTAGCCTAGTGTCGATCTGGAATCAAATGCAGTGGAGTATCGATTCGCAATGAAACAAATCCTGGGGAACTTGTTCACTATTGGTTTTCTGCTGAGTATTAGCCTTACAAGCGCAGCAGCGGAGAATGAAAGAGAGCCATTCGATGATCGTTATTGCACTACCTGTCATGGTGCAGATGGTCGTGGCAATGAAGGTGTGCAGGCACCACGACTGGCTGGCATGGAAGACTGGTATCTGGTTCGGCAACTGGAAAACTTCCGAGCAGGTATTCGTGGTACCCACCCCAAAGATATTGAAGGCATCGCCATGCAACCCATGGCTGCCAAGCTGACAGATGAGAGTATCGCTGACATCGTGCAATGGGTCGGTAGTTGGACCTATATCCCCGCCGAGATAACTGTGGAAGGTGATGCAGCCAGAGGTCAACAACTTTATGCCGCTTGCGCGGCCTGTCACGGGCAACAAGCTGAAGGCAATGAAGCCCTCGGCGCGCCAGCCCTTGCTGGTCAGAATGATTGGTATCTGGTCACCCAGTTAAAGAATTTCATGGCTGACTATCGCGGGCATCACCCGGATGACAGCTTCGGTCAGCAGATGCGCACCATGTCAAGAACCCTGGGCGATGAGTCCGGTGTCCGCAATGTGGTGAGCTACATCAATACCCTCGCAGAGCGCTAAAACTGGCTCCAATCCTGGCTTCAGCGGGAAGCTTATGCCGCAGATTTGGTCTTAATCAGTGGGGTAGATATACTGCTGAGTCAGATCGGTTGAAGCGGGGCGCGATATGGTCAGCTACCCAAGTCACCGATTCTTCCAGTAAGTGATTGAATAAAAGCAATAAAGCAGAAAGAGAGAACGAAGGCCTACAAGTCATCACCTGGACCAACTTTCAAATACTGCATGAATAAGTCTGGCCCGGGACAACTCTGGCGTTCACGCTGAGGAGAAATACCATGTCCATGTACGCAATTATCAACCTGGTGCTATTTACGGCGCTTCTGAGTTTTCTGTTCCAGCTCACCAAACTCGAAATGAGCTTATCCCGGCGAGTCCTGGCAGGGCTGGTTGCCGGCAGTATCTTCGGATTCTATCTGCAACTCGTTTTCGGTTACTCCTCGGAAGTAGCCACCGAAACCCTGGAGTGGACTAATGTAGTCGCCAACTCCTACGTGAACCTGTTACGTATGATCATCACACCTCTGGTGCTGATCACTATGGTGGCCTCGGTATTAAAGGTTGAGGAGATCAAGTCACTTGGCAAAATCGGTGGCTCGGTTGTTGGCTTGCTCATCGTGACTACCATGATCGCAGCACTGGTTGGTATTGCACTGGCTAGTGCCTTCGGACTCAATGCAGGTGAACTTGCCAGCGGTGCAAGAGAGCTCGCACGCGCGGAAGTATTGGAGTCGCGCCTGGCAACGGACCGCAGTATTTCTCAGTTGTTGGTAAGTGCCGTGCCTCGGAATATATTCGCCGATCTATCCGAAGCCCGTGCTACCTCAATCATTGCAGTCGCCTTGTTCGGTATGTTGGTTGGTATCGCTGCCTTGCTGGTTAGCGAGGAAAACGAATCCCATGCTGCCCGTATCAAGGCATTTGTCGATACTACCCAGGCAGTGATTATGCGCCTCGTGAAGTTAGTAATCAGCCTGACACCTTACGGCGTGTTAGCGTTGATGACTCGCGTCATCGCAAATTCAGACGGCAATGCGATAGTAACGCTGATTGGATTTGTTATCGCGTCTTATATTGCTATCGCCATCATGTTTGTGATTCATGGCATTTTCATCGCCATGATTGGCGCCAATGTAAAAACTTACTTTCAAAAAGTTTGGCCAGTACTGACATTCGCCTTTGTTACCCGCAGCTCTGCCGCCACTATCCCCTTGACCATCAGAGCGCAAATTGAAGACCTGAAGGTGCCAGCTCCCATCGCGAATATCTCGGCTTCCTTTGGTGCCACTATTGGCCAGAACGGTTGCGCCGGTATCTATCCAGCCATGTTGGCGGTAATGGTTGCGCCAACCATGGGAGTTGATATCAACATCGGGTTCATCATGAGTCTGTTGCTAATCATTGCCATTGGCTCATTCGGTATTGCCGGTGTTGGTGGAGGAGCCACCAACGCAGCACTGGTCGTGTTGCCTGCTATGGGATTTCCGGTGACAGTTGCGGCCTTGTTGATTTCCATTGAGCCCTTGATCGATATGGCTCGCACCGCCCTGAATGTGAATGGCGCTATTACCACGGGGATGGTGACTACACGCATTCTCGGTGAGAACGTGGAGCAGGTTGCACCCAATGACTCAAGCAATATCGCTCAACAAAATCTACAAGAGAATTAATTATTCCGCTCTAAAGGGAATAAAAAAGGAGAAGTAATGTTAAGTCACAAAACAAAAATAGCTGCCTTGCTCGTTGCGTTTTGCTCGGGTTTATTTGCAGTCATTCACGCCCAAGAAATCACTCGCAATAATGAGGGTACCTATTTCTACACCTCGATTACTATCCCGCCTGGTGCAGAGACCATGTATCTCTCAGGCTCAGGCGCCAGACCTTTACCCGATGGCTCATGGGGAGATATGGAACAACAGACTGTCAACACATTCTCCCGGTTCAAGGAAACCCTGGAGTCGCAAGGTTGGTCTATGAGCGATATTGTTCAGGTCCGAGCGTTTGCAGTGGCTGGTGAAGACGGATTGGACTTTGCTGGTTTCAATGCAGGTTACGCACAGTTTTTTGGCACTGAAGAGAATCCACACAAGCCCGTTAGATCATTTGTTGAGATTGCCGACCTGGTAGTTGATGGATGGTTAGTAGAAATTGAGATTCGTGCGGCGCGCATGCCTTAGACGGCTCTCAAGTACTTAACAAAAAGGATCGATTGATGAATCAGTCGATCCTTTTTGCGTTTTTGGGATCACTCAATTTGTGTAATCTCCTGTGAAAAACTGTTTGATTGCTTGGATAGGATCCAGTGAATAGTCCCAGAAAAAAAACCAATCGGTTTGCAGAGAAGCGTAAGCGTATGCAAGCCCTCGGAGAACTCGCACCTCGCTTTGCTATAGCAATTGGTCCGCAGTTTCCCAGGGGGAGTGACTACGCAGAAGTGCTGCCGTTTCGCCGTTCACCAGTAGTCATTTTTATCTCCGGTACTTTTCTCTTAGTCTTTGCAGTACCGCTTTTCAGCGTCCTTGGCAGTGCTACAGCGCAACTGGATGACGATCTGTTTTCTCTGGTGGCGTTATTGTTTGGTTTGTTTTGGGCGCTGGGCTGGTCAGTTGGGGTGTTCATTCTTGCCGCGGTTTTTATTGCAGTTGCATTTGGACGCGAAACTCTCGTCGTTAAGGACTCAGAGTTAATTTTGCGTTTGGGTTTTCCCTTCTTCGGTTTCGGAGCCCGCTACTCGCCCGCGTTGATCAGAAATTTTCGCCGCCAACAACCAGACGAAGTGACTGGCAGCGGATGGCGTGGCGAACATCTGGCCTTTGATTATGCCGGTGAAACCATCGGGTTTGGATCTGCCATTGATGCCGAGCAGGCACAGCAGATGTTGAATCGGCTCGAAAGCTTATTTCCACGGAGTAATGACCCATTACCACGCTTGCCCAGGATCGAAATCGAAGAGGTGAGGGGCGAAGAAGCAAATACTCAGCATCACGCGAGCGATCCCTTTGCTCATCAGGAGAGCATTAGCTGGCATTCGCTGTCGAGTCTGGCACTTATCGCAGCCAATCTGTTTCCACTGCTGGGGATTATGTTTCTAGATTGGGAAATCGGCGAGATCATGCTGCTGTTTTGGGCAGAGAGCGCCGTGATCGGATTCTATAATCTGTTGAGGATGGCACAACTCGCCAGTTGGGCAATTCTATTTTATGGCCCTTTCTTCATTGGTCACTACGGTGGTTTCATGGTGGGCCATCTGTTGTTCATCTACGCTTTTTTTGGCGACAAGCTGGCCGAGGGTGCGGACATTTCCATCAGTGATCTAGTCACAGATATGCTGCGACTAGCCCCGGCACTGTTGGGTTTCTTCATTAGTCACGGGATTTCCTATTTCTCTAACTTTCATGGTCGCCGTGAATACATTGGCAGAAATGTGGGTGCACAGATGAGGCAACCCTATAAGCGCATCATAATCATGCATATCACAATCATATTCGGTGGTTTCCTTGTGATGCTACTGGAAACTACGTTGCCGGCATTGCTACTGCTTATCGTGTTAAAACTCAGTGCCGATCTCCGTGCCCATCTCAAGGAACATGGCAAACAACTTCGTCTTTGAGCCGATGATGGACAAGCATTAACTGAAATGTATTAGGATAGGGCGGCGATTTACGAACTGTGTTGAAGAAAATAACCATTGGGCAATTACTATGCGTAACTTCTGTCTCCTACTCACTCTAATACTGATTTCGCTAAAGGCAGTTGCGCAGCAAGCTTTTGATGTGTTCGAAGCCAGCATTGCAGACCTGCAAGCAGCAATGGCTGCAGGACAGATAAGCTCTGAACAATTAGTGGAACAGTATATTGCGCGAATTGAGGCTTATGATAAGAATGGCCCCGCGCTTAATAGTATCGTTCGAGTTAATCCCGAAGCCCTGTCGCTGGCCAGAGCACTGGACTCGGAGCGTGCCGTAAGTGGCCCGCGCAGCGAGTTGCACGGTATTCCAATACTGGTTAAAGACAATTACAACACCGTAGGATTGCCGACCAGTGGAGGTTCCGTTGCTCTGGCAGGATTTTATCCCAATGCCAATGCAACTCAGATCGACAAGCTAATTGCAGCGGGAGCGATTGTCCTGGCGAAAACGAATCTGCACGAATACGCCTACGGGATAACCACCGTTGGATCGTTGTTTGGCCAAACTCTAAATCCTTATGACATACGCCGGGTACCCGGTGGGTCCAGCGGTGGCACTGGCGCAGCGGTTGCCGCAAGTTTTGGGAGTGTTGGTTTAGGTTCCGATACCTGCGGATCGATTCGAATTCCTTCATCATTCAATAACCTCGTTGGCCTCAGACCCACCAAAGGGCTCTCCAGCATCTATGGCGTGATGCCGCTTTCTCACTCGCAGGATGTTGCTGGACCACTGGCGCGATCGGCAGCAGACCTGGCCATCGTTTTGGATGTGGTGTCCGGCTTTGACAGTAGAGATCAGGCTACCGAAATCGTCAGGACTCGGCTGCCACTCAACTTTGTGACCAATCTGAACAACGTGAATCTGGCCCAACTGCGCGTAGGTAAACTCACAGAGTTTTTTGAGAACACCTCAGGTGCTGTGAGCAGCAACATAGACGAGGCGCTTGAGTGGTATGAATCTCAAGGAGTCGAGATCGTTGAAATAGAAATCCCAGACCTGGAGGAATCCATAGCGGCTTCGCGGTTGATTACGCAAGAGTTCAGGAATGACCTTAACGCTTATCTGGCAGAGTTTGGCAGTGAAGTAATCAGCAATTTGCAGGACGTGATAAGCAATAGCCTCTATCACCAGGCGGTCGATGGTGCCTTGCAGCGCAGTGCAGAATTTGAGTCAGATAGTGAGGACTACCAGCAACGGCAGAAGGCACGGCTCTTGTTTAAAGAGCAGGTGCTGAACATCATGGAGACCGAGGGATTGGATGCCATTGTCTATCCCACTGTGTCTCAGCTGCCTGTGCAAGTCGGTGATGCCCAGATTGGAAGTCATTGCAGTCTTTCGGCCAATACCGGACTACCTGCGCTTTCCATGCCCGTGGGATTTTCAGGGAATGACCTTCCCATCGGGCTGGAACTACTTGGGAAAGAATTTGCCGATGCCGAGCTATTAGCAATTGCTAACGCCTACGAAAAGGCGAACTCTCCGCGTCAGGCTCCATCCACTACACCAGCTTTGGAAAACGGTGTGGCGCCGCAAGCCCAGATTACTCCCTTGTCATTTAATCAAGCCGGGATTCTATTCGAAGCCGTTTTGGAATTTGATCAGCTAAAGAATATTGTTGGATATTCACTAGTCGTGGATCCGGAATCGGAGGCAGAACTCTACTCAGTAACATTTGCAATCGCGGAAGATGAAGGCGACCCGGGTTCCATCGTGCACAATCTTCTATCACCGCAATCGATGTCCGCTTCCGGTGAATACTTTATGTCTTCAGCCTTCAGGGAAGCTTATGCAACAGGAAGAGCTCGGCTTCGTGTGTTTGCAGAGTCTTTGCCAGTAGGGGGGGCTTTACTGCAGTTTCCCTGAGAGAGAGTTCAAAACAATACGATGAGTCTGTTACTCATTTTCCCATGTCTCAGCTCTAATACCGGGGGCCCAGGTAAAGGGCTACAAACAGCGCAAATATCAGAGTTTCTCTTGCCTGCGGGCTAGCAACCAACCCATTGGGATAGTATCCTCGAGGGCATTTGTTCCATGGCTCGAGTCTCATGACCCCGAGACCCCCAAGGCAGAAAGTTAGGACAGCTTCGCAGGCAGTTTGGGCAATAATAATAAAATGCAGTCTAGCCATCTCGCCAATATAGTTTCTGGCACTCTCATCGCTCTGGTGAACATTTCTGTTGCTGTGTCAGTTGCAGCGCTGTTATTTGCGCAGACGGATCCTCGCCTGATGGTGCCGGGTATCGCCATTCTCCTGATCGGTACTTTGATTACCGGTCTGGGTGGATCTTTATTCAGTGATTTCAACGCAGTGATATGTTCGCCGCGAAACGGTTTGGTACCCGTGTTCGCGGTGATGGTCAGTTCCATCTATATGAGCTTTGGCTCTCAATACTCTATAGGTGCTGAAGCAACGATAATTGTAGCTTTCATGGTGACCACGCTGATCACCGGCTTGTTTTTATTGCTTCTCGGCCGGCTCAAAATGGGCAACCTGGTGCGTTACATTCCTTATCCGGTAACTGGTGGTTTTTTTGCGGGGATTGGTTACATTTTTGTGGAAGGGGGTTTAACCGTAGCGGCCGGACAGGAACCGACTCTGGCGTCGTTTAGGGATGGAGGTTTTATTCAATTGATAATTCCCGCGCTTGTTCTTGCCCTTTGTCTGATCGCTGGCAAACTATTTCGTGATAACCGTTTATCAGTACCCTTAATACTGCTGCTTTCCATACTAATCTTCTATGGTGTGCTGCTGTCTTCTGGTATGTCACAGGAGGAAGCTGCCAACAATGGGTTGTTGCCCTCTATCGAATCCACCGGTGCTCTGGTGCCGATATTTCACTTCGATTATCTGCAGCAAGTGAACTGGATTGCCATATCTGATCAAATCAGCGGTATCGTGGTCGTAGCATTGTTGTGTTCCATGATGTTGTTGCTGGACGTGTCAGGAATTGAACTTATTGCTAGAGATGATTTGAACCCGGATCACGAACTGCAGGTCATGGGCTATACCAACATCGTGAATAGTTTTTTTGGCGGCTTTCCGGGTGTACATGATGTATCCGATACGGCACTGGTAGATCGACTTGGTGGCAAAGATCGACTCACGGGTATTGTCTATGCGCTTCTTGTCGGCGCCGCTATTTTTGCCGGGGCTGAGTTCATGGAGATCGTCCCGACGTTTATTCTGGGAGGCTTACTGATCTACGTCGGGCTGGAATTCCTGATCGATTGGTTGTGGAAGGCGCGTGATGAATTGCCCGTTTCAGATTATGTCGTCGTGATTCTGATTCTCATCGTCATTATCTTCTCGGATATTTTGCAGGGTGTAACCTTTGGTTTTTTCGTTGCCATCATCCTGTTCGTGATTAACTACTCACAGTTAAGCGTAATCAAGATTGAAACTAATGGCAGCGATCATGCCAGTAATGTCGATCGTGATCTGGAAACCCGGGAGCTCCTCAACAAAGAGGGTAACCGCATCCTCATTCTTATCCTGCAGGGATTTATTTTCTTCGGTACTGCGGACAAATTAATCAGCGCCATTCGCAGCCGTATCATGGATGGCGATCATAGTCGCTTCGACTACCTGGTATTGGATTTTCATCATGTCAGCCAGTTGGATACATCGGCGATAGTCACGTTCACCAAATTGGCTCAGCTGAGTGAGCGCATCGGATTTCACATTGTGATCAGTGGTGCAGATGAGAAATCCATTAAGCAGTTGGTTAAGCATCGATTCTTCACCCTTGGCGAACAGGAGTGGGAACGTAACTACAAAGATCAAGTGGATACGGCAGTGGATTGGTGTGAGCGGCGCATTCTCTCCGACATGAATCGTAATGACGAAGACCATAACTTGGAGCTGGCCGATGTTCTGCGACGCATCGCCTACGCGGAAGAAGATATAAAACTGCTGGCTGACTACTTCGTGGTAGAAAATCGCAAGTCAGGGGAATATCTCTTCAAAGAAGGCGATCGAGGAGAGTCACTATACTTTGTGGGCTCAGGAACTGTGATTGTGGTCTTGAAGATACCTAACCAGCAGGAACAGATACTTCGGAAATACAAGGCTGGAGCAATCCTTGGTGAGATGGCGATCTACACTGGTGAAAATCGAACCGCTAGCGTGAGAATTGAGAACGATGCCACGCTGTTTCGTCTGGATAAACAAAAGATGGAAGCTATGGGACGAACTTTTCCAGCTTCAACGGCGGCTTTGCATACTTATATTGTTAAGGTCTTATCAGAACGGCTCAGTCGAGCTAATAGAAATTTAAGCCGATATATCTAGGCTCTAAAAGGTCGGTGCCTCCACGGGCAGCAATATTACCGGCACCATTTCGCTGTACTGGAACCAGTCCCCGTCGATGCGCGTAATTCTTTCATCATCATCGCGCCGAATAGTGCCTGTGAATTCCAAATCCAGACGCGGAATGCGAATAGTAATCTTGCGATCCTCGACGGATGTGCTGGTGACAGGCATACCATAAATGCCCATGCCACCACTGGTAAGCGTTGCAGAGTACTCGCCTTCATTCATTGAGAAGGTGAAGGCCAGGCTCATGTTGTCTCTGCCAAGTACCAATGGACCTTCCCAGGATCCTTCGAGAGTATCTCGTGCTTCCTGGCCAAATGCATTAGTAGCCAGCAAACAGACCACGAGTGCAAAGAGATTAGAAATAGTTTTCAACATTCGGTCATGGTAATGCAGCACTGTTGTGCGTGCAAATTAGGTCATCGCTTTGTCCTGTCATTTGCCCGTGGCAGAATGCGCGTCATCGATATTAATCCAATAGGATCAAAATCCAATAGGAAGACAAAATGGAACAAGAAATCGAACAAGTCGCAGAAATTTACAACTTGATCATGACTTACCTGGTGAACTATAGCTTTCAGATTGTTGGCGCAGCAATCATCATGGCGATTGGGGTACTGCTTGGCCGCAAACTTTCCGAAGTTGTTTTCTCTGTGGCTGAGCGCCGTGGCGTAGACATTACTCTTAGCAAGTTTTTTGCAAGCGCTACCCGAATCGCCGTCATTGGTTCCGCTATTGTAATCGCCCTTCCGAAACTTGGTGTACAGATTACTCCGTTTATCGCCGCCATCGGCGCTCTCGGTCTTGGTGCCGGCTTGGCGATACAGGGCCTGTTGTCTAACTATGGCGCGGGCCTAAGCATAATTCTGACGAGGCCCTTTGTGGTTGGCGATACCATTCGGGTGCAGGGGGTATGGGGCGTGGTAAAGGAAGTCACCCTGGCTTACACCGTGTTGAGCAACGAAGATGAAGAAATGATTACTATCCCCAATAGGCATATTATTGGAGAGATCATTCATAATTCTCAAGCCGATACAGTTCTGGAGCTTTCTGTTGGTATTGCCTATGACAGCAACACCAAGCGTGCAATCGAAATCATCCAGCAAAACCTGGGTTCAGTAGATGGATTGAGCGATCAACGTCCGGTGCAGGTGGGTATTGATAACTTCGGCGATAGTTCAATTAACCTTGGGATACGTTGTTGGGTGAAAACAGAACGCTTCCATGATGTAAAGTATGCCTGCAACACAGTGCTGCAAGATGTGCTTTCTGACAACGATATTGCAATTCCGTTTCCCCAAAGAGAAGTGCGTTTGCTACAGTAGCTACTGGATTTGTCAGTGGCAAAGATCGGAAAGAAAGGAAGATAGGAAACTAGTATGGAATATTTGCCTGCCGTAGAAATGGATTTTCCAGCTGGGTCTGAAGTCACCGCTGCGGTGATCTGGCTGCATGGGCTTGGTGCTGATGGCAATGACTTCGCACCTATCGTTCCGCAACTGGGTATTTCTGAAACCACCGGTGTGCGTTTCGTTTTTCCCCATGCCCCCTCGATTCCAGTAACAATAAACAACGGGTTTGTGATGCCTGCCTGGTATGACATTAAGCAACTGGATGTGGACCGTCATGTCGATGAAGAGCAGTTACGGCAGTCGGCGCAATGGGTGCATGATCTGATCGACAGGGAAATAGAGCGGGGAGTCGATTCCGAACGTATTGTTATTGCAGGATTCTCTCAGGGCGGCGCGGTCGCCTTCGAGGCAGCTCTGACCTATCCTAAACCCCTGGCGGGCATCATGGCACTCTCCACCTATTTCGCAACTGCCACCAGTATCGACATTCAGCCGGTGCAAAACACCATTCCCATTCTGATCTGCCATGGCAGCTTCGATCCAGTGGTACCGGAAGCCCTGGGCCGCAAGAGTGTGGCTACCCTGCAGAATCTGGGCTTCAACCCGGAGTATGAGAGCTATCCCATGGAGCATGCGGTATGCCCCCAACAGATTGCGGACATCGGCAGCTGGCTGCGCCGGATACTGGATTGACTAGGATTAGCTCCTAAGTATTGACCTTAGAGCTGACTCTAAGCTTATACTCTCGTTTCCGTTGAATTTTAGAGCAGAGAGGATAGGCAGTCGTGCTCAAAATCAGTGAGTTAGCAGCACAAACAGGGCTTTCCGCCCACACCATACGCTTTTATGAGAAACATGGCCTCATCAGCGCTAGCGAGCGCAGCGAGGCTGGTTATCGCTATTACAGTGATGCCGATATACGGCGCGCTGAATTCGTTAAGACGGCCCGCAATATTGGTTTTTCTCTCGATGATATTGGCCAGTTGCTGTCCATCAGACTGGACAAGGACAGCCACAGTTGTCAAGAAGTCACCGACATCACTCAGCACAAGTTGAACGAAGTACATGACAAGATTGCGGAGCTGTTAATCATGCAGCAGACCCTGCAACGGCTTCTGGATAGTTGCGATGGTGGTCCCGAGAATGCGACGCACTGCTCCATTATCGAAGCCCTGGAAGAGGGAGATGTTGCCACAGCAGTTCCGGCCAGGAATGGGGGGCAGAGTTGATGGAGTTACTGCGTATTTTCTGGAACCTGGTCATCGAGAGCGCTCCCTGGCTGTTGATTGGCTATTTGCTGGCTGGAATTATCAAGCAGGTTATTCCCAGTAGCTGGGTCGAGAAACAGCTTTCCGAGCCAGGCTTTGTATCGATCGTGAAAGGAGCGTTTATCGGGGCACCATTGCCGCTTTGCTCCTGTGGTGTAATTCCCACTGCTCTGGCAATTCGCAAAGCTGGCGCCTCGAAAGGTGCCACGTCGTCTTTTTTAGTGGCAACTCCAGAGACTGGGGTTGATTCAATATCGTTTTCTTACGCTGTACTGGGACCAATTTTTGCGCTGATGCGACCAATTGGTGCGCTGCTGAGCGCCATTGTCGCTGGTGTGCTGGTGAACAGCTTTGACAAGGAAGAAGTAGCGTCTGTAGAAGCGGAAACAAAGAGCTGCTGTAAATCCGCAAACCAGGCAGATGTAGAGGTCAGTCTCCCGTTGACGCAGCGCTTTATCGAAGCGGTCAAATATGGCTATGGCAGGATGATTTCTGACACTGCTAAATGGCTGGTTATAGGCCTGGTGGCAGCAGCTGTTATAACGGCGGTAGTTCCTCAGTCTTTCTTCCTGCAATGGGGGGACGGCGTGCTGGCCATGGTCATCATGGTGATTGTTGGCCTGCCTATGTATATCTGTGCAACAGCTTCAACGCCTGTCGCGGCCAGTTTGCTGTTCGCGGGAATCTCCCCGGGTGCAGCCCTGGTCTTTATGCTCACCGGTCCTGCCACTAATATCGCGACCATGGGAGTGATTCGGGAGCAACTAGGCACAAAGTCGTTGCTGGCCTATCTTATTGGTGTTATCGGTACCGCAATCATCTGCGGCTTGATGCTGAACTCGATGTATGCCGCGTTTGAGTGGCCTTTACAGCTCTCCATGGCTGAGCATGGCGAGGTTTATCCGCTTTGGAGACAGTTGGCTGCGGTGCTGTTAGTAGGGTTGATTGCGCGTGTTTGGATTCAACCGCTGTTTTCCCGGCCTTCACTTGGCACACCGGCGGAGCAGGGCTGACCACCCCAGATAAGCTGACTGGTAACTTATCGGCGGAGACTGTCTAAGCTTGGTGATTGTCTTTCCGGGCGATAACTCGATGCTCAGAGTTTAGTTCGAAAACAGTATCGGCTTGTTCAGGCAGTGTATCCAGGCAATGCCGGGTCAGTCGTTCATAGTGTTGAATGAATCGTCGTAGTTGTTCGCTGCTCATAATGGCGGTGGCTGCCGAATCGCTGGCTCGTCGTAATTTCTCTTCCTGTAGCCCCCGCCATTCATACACTTGTTCGAAGGAGGGCGCACGCAACATTAACAGTCGATCCAGTAACTGAAAAATGGATTGGTAGTCGCTTTGTAACTTTCCATTCACAAAACGGCGCCATTCTCCATCTGCATCTTCATCCTTCTCCAATTCATTGAGAGGTTTCTCGAGCTCGAGATTATCTTGTGCTGTCGCGCCGACAAACCAGCCTTCCAGAATCACCAGATCGAGAGCGCCATCCTGCAGACGGACTTCGGCCGGAGACATCCGATCATCCGTGGCCTTGGAAAAACGCGGTATTGGTATGCGGGCACTGGCACTGGCGGTTTTCAGCTGATCGAGGGTGGATTGCAAAAGAACCACGTCATGGGTTCCGGGCACGCCCCGGGTCTTAAGCAGCGGATGAACCGATTCAGCCAGTTTCCGGCGCTCTGCCTGACCGAGATAGAAGTCATCAATTGAAAGGCACAGTGATCGGAGATTCGCTGCGCCCATCGCTTCAACGATGAGCTTGGACAGGGTTGATTTCCCCGTGCCCTGAGCACCACTTATGCCCAATAGCAAGGGTCGAGGTTCACGATCAGTGAGAGTCCCTGTCAGCTCTTCAATCAGAGGCAGAAACCAATGCAGTGCATCTTCCGCATAAGACTCAGGCAGCTTTTCGGCTTCAAGGAAGCGTTGGATAAGTTGTGGATACACGGTTAACTGGCGGTGTATTGAAAGGCTATGAGGCGAGTTTACAGTGCTCCAGGTTTACTGCTCAATGAATCTGTGGGTTGGTGTTTGGTCCTATGCTAGGATTGCAGAAGAAAGAGCCCTGGGTGGAATATGGGCTTGTATCCTGCTCTACAATCTTAACTCATCTAAAATTCGTCTTGTGTTGAAACGACCTTGCTGCCTGAACATCCAATAGTCATCTCACCGACCTTAGCAGCCACTATTGGCCTGGAAGAAGCGGTTCTCCTACAGACACTTTCCGAGCTTATCAAACATCGGGGAGTGAGTCGGCCTGGCAACTCTAGGATGCGTTGGATACAACTCGAAGACAAAGAACTGGTGACGTATTTGCCGTTTTGGGTGGCTGCCGATATTCATCGGGTTCGCAATAGTCTGCAGGCATTGGGTATCGTTGTGGTGGAACAGGGCCCGGTGGACAGCAATTACTGGATTGCCATAGATGCTAACGCGAAGGAAGGCATGGTGGGGGCAAAGCCTTCGTCATCCCTATCTAACGCGTCTGGTACAGATGGGCCTGAACAGGAAAGTGTAGCGCGCAAACCGCAGAAGCTGGCGGCAGTGACCGACCTTGCAAGCAGCAGTAATCGAACAAGCAATCTCATTCCCGCAAATTGGCAACCAGACGATAACTGGATTCGACTCTGTAAGCAGCATTCAATACCGGACGATTTCATCAAGTCGCTGATTCCTGAATTTGTTGCCTATTGGCGGGACAGAGGGCAGTCCAGGTTTTCCTGGGGTAATGCGTTTTACAAGCACGTGCTAAAAGAATGGCGCCAGGAACAAACTCGTCGTGGAGCTTACGAGCTTGCAAGCACAATGTCTCCTGAATGGCGCCCCAATCAAGACGCAGCTGATATTCTTGAGCGATCCGGCATCAGCCGCAGCTTCATCGAAGACGCTGTGCCAGAGTTTGTGCTGTATTGGCGGGAGCGAGGTGTCGTGCATGGGGCATGGAACACCAGGTTTATCGAACATATCCGACGGCAGTGGGCCAAGTTCACTGCATCCTTCGGTGTGGATGACACGCCTCGCACAATACCAGACAACTGGGAGCCAAGTAGCGAGTGTTATGAAATTTTACAACTTGCTGAGATTGATGAGGACTATGCACGAGCCCGGGTGCCCGAGTTTGTGATGTATTGGAAAGACAGCCAGCAAGCCAGGGCTTCCTGGAACACGGTTTTTCTACAATTTATCAAGATGGATTGGGCGAGGAGGCTGAAGGACCTTCAAGCCCGGGGCAATAATAATGCAGAAGATCAAGCCATTGCTGGATCAGCAGAAGAAAAGGTTAGAGCAAGGCTCGAACAACTCGCTGACAGAAGCTGGGCAGACTAGGATAAGCGAACCTACAGCGCCGGATTACGATGCAGAATCTGGTTCAGAAGCTGACATGGACCATACTGATGCCATCACAAAACTCTTCATCGAGTTTCAGTTTGCTTATCACAATCAGTATCACAAAGCGTTCGCGACCGAACAAGATCTCGTTATCGCCAAAAAATATTGGTTACAGAGTCTTGGTACCTATCCCGTAGAAGTCATTTTGCAAGCAGGAGAACGGCTGATTCGCTCGCAGCAGTATCTGCCAACAATCGCAGCGATGATAGAAGCTTGTGAGAAAGGAACTGAACTGTTTGGTTTGCCTGATGTGCGCAGCGCTTATATTGAAGCCTGCAAAGCGCCCTCGCCAAAAACTAATCAACAGTGGAGTCATCCAGCCGTTTACTTGGCAGGCAAGGCGTCTGACTGGTATCTGCTGGCCAGTGAAAGCGAGCAAACCGCATTGCCGGTGTTCGAGCATCATTATACCAGGCTGTGTCGTCAGGTGATGCGCGGGGAAGAGCTCACAATTGATTCCCCACTGCCACTTCCTGAAAAAACGGAGACCAAGCTTTCGAAAAAAGAATTGAAGTCCCGAATCGGGAATATGCGAAAGGAGTTGAAGCTCTAGGCTAGTTGCAACGACCGATGCAAGCACCGACTCTCAGGGCAGGAATCATCCCTTAATAGTCGTGGCATTAGGACTGGAAATTCAGGAAAATGACCCCATATCTAGGTATCGTAGGCCAGCGAAACAGATCAATAATGGCTCACCGCTAAGCAAGGAGACAAGTCATGGAATTTGCACTTCTCTATTGGCATTGGATTGTGCTTGGAATCGCATTAACCCTCTCTGAAATATTTATTGGATCGTTTTTTATATTTTGGTTTGGTGTGTCCGCCATTCTGGTTGGACTAATTCTATTACCCTTTCCCGCTATCTCAGTTGCAGCTCAGGTCGTGATATGGGCATTGTTATCTGGTGCCTTTGCTCTCGCTTGGTTTAAGTATTTAAAGCCATTGTCCATAGACAGGACAAAAGCTGGTCTTTCCAAAGAAGCGCTGTTAGGCCAAATAGGACAAGTAATCTCACCTCCTAATGGAGACAAACGAGGCATGATCAGGTTTCCTGCGCCGGTACTCGGTTCAGACGAATGGTTGATTATTTCTGATGATCCTTTAGAGATTGGTGACAGAGTCAGTGTGGCCGAACTATCCGGAAATTCGCTTATCGTTAGAAAAGCGTAAGCGATCTTCATCAGGCAAGCTACAGAAGGAGTCTCCATATGGAACCAGGATTTATATTAGCCATTGCCGTATTCTTTTTTCTATTAGTTACTGTTGCCCAGGGGGTACGCCAGGTGCCCCAGGGATTCAAGTGGGTGGTCCAACGGCTTGGGAAGTACCATACCTCACTTAATCCAGGGCTCAATTTCATTATTCCCTACATCGATAGCATCGCGTACAAGGTCACTACCAAAGACATCGTTCTGGACATCCCTTCCCAGGAAGTAATCACTAAGGACAACGCGGTGCTGGTAACCAATGCCGTCGCCTATATCAATATCGTGTCCCCTGAAAAGGCAGTGTATGGTGTTGAAAACTATGTCATCGCAATTCAGACACTGGTGCAAACATCACTGCGTTCGATCATTGGTGAGATGAGCCTTGATGATGCCCTGTCTTCCCGGGATCACATCAAGGCCAAACTCAAGGCCGCCATCTCTGACGATATCTCCGATTGGGGTATTACTCTAAAAACTGTTGAGATTCAGGACATCAACCCGTCGGGTACCATGCAACAGGCGATGGAGGAGCAGGCCGCTGCCGAACGCGCCAGACGCGCGACAGTTACCAGAGCGGACGGTGACAAGCAGGCTGCAATTCTTCAGGCAGAGGGTGAACTGGAAGCCTCCAAGCGAGAAGCTGAGGCCCAGGTCATTCTGGCCCAGGCAAGTAAGCGAGCGATCGGTCTGGTAACCGAAGCGATAGGAGAGAAGGAACTACCCGTTGTGTACTTGCTTGGTGAGAAATACATCTCTTCGCTGCAGAATCTTTCCGAATCT
>JANQJM010000146.1 GCA_028281635.1 Pseudomonadales bacterium
TTTCCTTGACCGCACAACGCTCAAGATGCCCATTATCGGACCAATTATGAATAGCTCCTGCTATGCGCGTTTTACCCGCACACTGGCTACCACCTTCTCAGCTGGTGTACCCCTCGTTGATGCATTGGACTCTGTGGCAGGTGCCACTGGTAACGTTGTATATGCAACAGCGACTCGCAAAATAAAAGACGATGTCACCACAGGACAACAGCTAAATTTCGCTATCAAGAACACTACGCTTTTTCCGGTGATGATCACGCAAATGGTGGGAATTGGTGAAGAGTCAGGTGCTCTCGATTCCATGCTGGATAAATGTGCCGTCTACTATGAAGCAGAAGTAGACAATGCCGTCGATGGACTCACAGCATTGATGGAACCGATGATCATGGCTGTACTGGGTATATTGGTAGGTGGTCTGATGATTGCCATGTACCTGCCAATCTTCCAGCTCGGCGCGGTGATGTAATCGACTGAAAGTCTTACCCGGTGGCAATCGTTGATCTTCTGAGCCAGAGCCCAGGCTTCTTAGTTACTGTCTGTGTAGTTCTGGGCCTGCTTGTCGGCAGTTTTCTCAATGTTGTGGTTTATCGTTTGCCAATCATGCTGCAGCGAGATTGGAAATCTCAGTGCTGTGAGTTTCTTGAAATCGACAACCCAACACCAGACGAAAACGAGAGTTCAGCCAAGTTCGAGACTTTTAATCTGGCCAAACCAGAGTCTCACTGCCCTCACTGCGGCCATAAAATCAGGCCCTGGGAGAACATTCCCGTAGTCAGTTATCTCCTATTGGGAGGTAGATGCTCTGCTTGCAAAACCAAGATTTCGCTACGTTACCCGAGTGTTGAATTCGTCAATGGTCTGTTATCGGGGTTAGTCGCTTACAGTTTCGGCGCTACCTGGCTAACGCTTGCTCTATTGCTCCTTACCTGGTGTTTAGTCGTCCTAACACTAATCGATTTCGATCACCAATTACTTCCAGATGATATAACCATTCCCTTGTTGTGGATGGGTCTCCTGGTAAACACTATCGATCTTGGCTTCGGCGTCTCCTTATATGACGCTGTCATTGGCGCCGTAGCAGGTTACTTGTCCCTTTGGGGTTTCTACTGGTTGTTTAAACTACTGACGGGGAAAGAGGGCATGGGCTATGGGGATTTCAAGCTGCTGGCAGCGCTTGGAGCATGGATGGGATGGCAGAGTCTGCTGCCAATAATCATACTGTCATCATTGGTTGGTGCGGTCTATGGCATTTTGATGATTGTCGTCGCGGGAAGAGATCGCGCTGCTCCCATGCCATTCGGACCCTACCTGGCAGGTGCCGGGTTTATTATGTTGATATGGGGTTCGCAGTTGAATGAACTATACATCAACACCATGTTGGGATAGTGTGATCATCACTCTCCTGTTCTAACACGTATCCTGTTCTATGTTTGTAGTTGGTCTCACCGGCGGCATCGGCAGCGGTAAATCCACCGTTGCAAAAGAATTTGCGAAGCTGGGAGTGCAGATTATCGATGCAGACCAAATCGCCAGAGAAGTCGTGAAACCAGGGTGTGGCGCCCTCGATGATATCTCTGATCACTTTGGAGCAGACATCATTGACTCCAGTGGGGAATTGGATCGTAAAGCACTAAGAGAAATCGTATTCGCCGATGATGGCGCGCGACTGTGGTTAGAGTCACTCTTGCATCCATTAATAGAAGACCGAATTCGGCAGCGCATCGCGTCCAGCCAGTCGGAATACTGTATCCTGGAATCACCACTACTATTGGAAACTGCCCAGGCCGAGCTTGTCGACAGAGTACTTGTCGTCGATGTCCTGGAATCGACGCAACTAGCACGTACGCTAGCGCGTGACGGCAGTTCCCGTGCCACCATTGAGGCCATCATTAAGTCGCAACTGCCTCGAAAGTCACGTCTGGAAGCCGCAGACGACATACTGGATAATGAGCATCCTGAGCAGACCTTGAATTCACGAGTAGAGGAGCTACATCTTCAATACTTAGCTCTGGCCCAATCCCATGAATAAATCAGCTAGCAAATCCATAAACTGTCCTACCTGTCAGAGACTAGTGCAATGGTCCGAAGAAAATGAGTTTCGGCCATTCTGCAGTCAACGCTGCCAGTTAATCGATTTTGGCGAATGGGCCACGGAGAAACACAGCATAGCAGGGGAACCTTTCTATCCTGTGGACAAAGATGATGAAGAGCCGCTGCAGTAAGAATGAACTACAGCGGAGTACCTTGTAGGTCAGGCATAGGCATCCAGTAAAATTTACTGTTGCTAGCTCGATTTTCATTATTGAGGAAGATGTATATAAGGCCCCCATCCTCAGAAATCCTTACCTTCCTGATGGTTTCACCCTCTAACAAGCCAAGCTCAAAGTCTTCGAGTATCAAGTGAGTCTTCACATCGAATACATAGAGTTTGTCATTGTCAGTGCCGATTAACAGAGTCCCGTCGGCATTGAAGGTAGCACTTACCGGCGAAGTTCCGAAAAACCAGGCGCCGTCATTGTTAAAGTAATTTTCAGGATCCATATCAGCGATACTGAAATCAGGCTCTGGATAGTTTCCATTTGGGCACGCATATGCGAGGCGGTTCCCATCTGGAGAGATATCAAAATCTGTACAACCGGCACCAACTGCTACATCTGTTCCAATAACAAACTCCAAAGTTGGCGCACCTGGCCCCTCTTCTATGAAATTAAACGTTGCCAGGTTTGATGCAGTTGCTAAAAACAAATGATTTAGCACAGGGTCGTATTCAATGCGAATCGGGTCTTCCAGAGTTACGACAAAATTCATGGTGGCATCAGGCTCCATCCAGCCAAGCCATAGACCCGAATCGGAAAATGGGATGCTGTTCTCTGGATCAAATCCCTCCCCATCGAACATAATCGCAAACACGTCACCGTCTTCACCTAAGGCAATGTCCCTCAACGCAAAACCATATGTGTAGGAAAGTACCGGATCACCCGGATCACCAGCAGGTGCCGAAACTGTGGCTGACACCTGATTGTATTCAATCTCACCTGTCACCAAATCAAGAAAGTAAAGACGTTCAGATTCCGGGAAAACCGTCATATAGACACGATTATTCGCTCTATCCAGCGTGAATTGATCAGGCGCCGTATTGAAAGAATATGTTTCACCAGTTTCACCACTTATGATGTTGCGCTCAACTACTCGATTTCGAATAAAGTCACCTACCAGAACCCAGCCATGACAAAGCGGAACAAAATCCTGAGCCGGCTCCACTACCAGACCTCCTTGCAAGGCAGAAACCGTGGCGTCTGATGGTCCAGACTGTACGGCACCGATGTCCAGAGTTTCAAATAGTGCTGGTTCTGAACCATCAATTAACTCCAGGCGGACGGTAACCTGTTCACCGTCGAAATTCACACTAGGCACATCCAGAATGCCTGAATTAACTGAGTAGTTTGAAATACCTTCCGCCACACCCGCTGGCTCCGGTGCAGCGAACGCACTGCAGTTAAACAAATCGGTGCCGGAAAAAGGAGGTGGCTCGGCTGACTCTTCTGAAACAGTGGCGCTGGTCAGTTGAAACACTAATTCATTGGGGTCAATTAACTTAAACTGTGCGGCCGCTACACCTACCGTTGGCACTTCGATTTCCGGCACCCCTAAAGTGAAGCCATCGAAGCGGGCCACATCATTCTCCAGCGTGGGCGCAGGCCCAGGTACGAATTCCAGAACAGGATTAGTCTCTAGCCGTATTCCAGTGTAGGGAGGAAACAAATCGTTCTCAACTGAGCCAGAGGAAACAGAACTGGTAACACGAAACCCAATATAGCGACCCACACTTAAGGAAGCATTTACTGCACCTGTAACGTCGATTTCCAGCTCTGTGAGCATCGCGGCGTCAACTTCAACCAATGGCGTAGTAAAACCAATGGAATAGTCAGATACCTCTATTACTCCATTGTCAGAAAAAAAAGTGACTTGAACTGGTGCCGATTCATTCTGCGGGAATACTTCATTGATAGGCATACGCAAAGTGGCCGCAGTGACTTCGGTGGTGGCTTCACCAAGATCGAATACAAAGGTTGCTGCATCGACAAATTCACTGCCCGTAACAGCCCATCCTCCAATGCTGATATATGAGGCATTGGTATCCGTTTCAGTTTCTTCTTCAGGTACCGGCGCCGGCTCATCTTCAGACGGAGCCTGACCTTCGTCCACAGTGACTTCCGGTTCAGGATCGGACTCTACCAGGACCCCGTGATCAACCAGGACCGCAACATCGGCATTGGCGAGTGGCATTGCCAGCAGAATACAGCTGTAAATCAACTTGGAGAGAAAACGCATTGAGCGCTTATCGCTTGGTGCTATGTCCATTTCCGCACTCTTTGTGGGCTATAAAACGATTAGTTTCAATAAGTTAGCGCAAATCACAGTGAACCAGATCACAAATCAGAAGACCAGCAAGTAAAGTCACGGATTTCGCGATTCCAACCTGCTGTATCTGCTATTTAGACAAATACTTTATCACAATCTGAGCAAGATAAGGCTCAATCGCCAGTCAGGAACTAGTGGAAATTCAGCAGCTTGCCGAATAAACCGAAGTTTCAGTCTAAATTAGCTGCCCTATAGCCCTAAGAGAGATCACTTTTTCCCTGATCTGAGCAGAAGGCTCTGATCCCAGCGATACCATGAGCCCCTTGCAGCCTGGCCTGGAAGAGCTCATGTCTTTGCAGCCCACCGAGCGCATAGACAGGAATACTCACTTGTTGACTCAAAGACTGAAACCCCTTCCAACCCAACAATGGGTGCTCAGCGGGGAATTTTGCCGTCGGCAACACCGGTGACAACAAAGCTAAATCGAGGCCCAGCGATTCCGCGTGTTGCAGTTCAGGCAGGTTATGACAGGCTGCACTGATCACTGTGTCTGCGCTGGCTGGCCGACTTTGCTGCTGTAGTAGGCAATCACTACTGAGATGCAAAGCTGGAACTTGTAATTCACGGCTTACTTCAATATCCGTGTTTGCAAACAGGAGTACTCCCTCAGCTTGACAGCGTTCCGCGGCGCTGGAGTACCAGGTCTTATAGTCGGCAGGAGGTAGCTGTTTCTGTCTGAGTTGAACTGCCCTGACACCCTGAGCAATAAGCGACTCGATATTAACTAACAACTCATCAAGACTGGCCGCGGGCGGGGTGATAGCGATTTCAGCAGGAAGTTGCAAGGCTTTGATTATGGGCAGATTCGCGGCGGGAAATTGCATTTTCTGCAGCTCGCGCAGTGGCACCCATTTAATCTCCTGCCCCTCTTGGCCCGCTGCTTCCCCCGCCCACCCAGTAACAGTCCATACATCTAACAACACCGATTTGTCGGAATAATCATGAGTGATTTTGATCAAGGGATAAGCGCTTTCAAGAGTGAGGCCGAGTTCTTCAAAAAGCTCTCTGACCAGAGCGCTCTTGACATCTTCTCCTGACTCCAGCTTTCCGCCTGGAAACTCCCATAATCCACCCTGATGACTCTCGGGGTGCCGCAGAGCCAGCAGGACTTCATCATGGGCATTGAGAATTACACCCACAGCAACGTGTACGGGATTGCGTTTAGACAAAACTAGGTTCGGTAGTCGGCGTTGATTCGCACATAATCATGGGACAGATCAGAAGTCCAGACGGTCTCACTGGCACTACCTCGGCCGAGTTTTATGGTCACCACGATGTCTTCTTTGTCCATTTCTAGCTGACCCAGCTCCTCGCGGTAGGCAGGAGCTATCCCACCATTGACTGCGATAAGTAAGTCTCCTAAATAAATTGCGACGTTACCGATGTCGAGATCTGGCACACCCGCTCTGCCGACTGCAGCAAGTATGCGTCCCCAATTTGGATCAGAAGCAAACAAGGCTGTTTTCACTAATGGTGACTCCGCGATGGTATACGCCACTTGCAGACATTCTTCACTGGTTGCGCCATCGCAAACCGTAACGGTGACAAACTTGGTTGCGCCTTCAGCATCGCGAATCAAACCGGTTGCTAATTCGGAGAAGACTGCGTTGAGTTCCAGCATGTACTGGTCACGATCTGACTGTGTCAGCGCTCCATAGACCAGTCCGCTTTTTGAAGTAGCAGCCAACATACAACAATCATTGGTTGAAGTATCACCATCAACGGTGATGCGATTAAAACTCTGCTCGACCGCATCATGTAACAAAGCGTTTGCAACCGACTGTTCAAGATCTATGTCTGTAAAGACATAGGCTAGCATGGTCGCCATGTCGGGTTTTATCATGCCCGAACCTTTGGCTATGCCAGTAATGCTTACGGATGTTCCGGCAATTTTAATTCGTTTACTCGCCATTTTAGGGCGAGTATCTGTTGTCATGATGCCAGTCGCAGCAGCTAGCCAAGCGCTTGAATCCAAGCTCTCATAGAGTTCAGGCAAGGCACTGACGAGCTTTTCCACTGGGAGCCGTTCACCGATAACTCCTGTAGAGAATGGAAGCACTTGTGTGGCATTTACACCCGCTAACGCCGACAACTCACGGCAACAGCGTTCCGCATCCAGTACTCCAGCTTCGCCGGTCCCAGCGTTTGCGTTTCCCGTATTAATGAGAAAGTACCGACTGGAGGAAGCCTCAAGATGTTGTTTTGCCACGGATACCGGCGCCGCACAGAACGCGTTTTTTGTGAAAACGCCGCTGATGGCTGAATTCTCAGCCAGTTCTACCAGTACCAGGTCCAATCGATTGTTATAGCGAATTCCGCTCTCTACGGCTGAAAGGCGAACACCGCCGACATCGAAAGTCTCTTTGCTTAAATCACCGGTGTCCGCTGACATAGCTAATTATGCGATCTTGCCGCAACAGGCCTTGTACTTTTTTCCAGAGCCACAGGGGCAAGGTTCGTTTCGACCCACTTTCGGCACAGTTCGTACAAATGGTGCCTGTCGTTCCTGTTGAGAATCGGCACCTCCAGCGCCGTCGCCTCCAGCTCTGGCTGCTTGCGCCTCCTCCGCAGACAAGGCGGAAACTTCCTGATGCTGATAACTCATGCGCTCACGCGCCTGCTCTTCCTGACGCTTGCGCTCGATACTGTCGATGGCATCTTCCTGCCTGATCTGGACATGACTGAGAACTTTAATGGACTCACGCTGAAGATTGTCCAACAACTCAGTAAACAGTGCGAATGCCTCACGCTTGTATTCCTGGCTGGGCACCACCGAACCA
>JANQJM010000237.1 GCA_028281635.1 Pseudomonadales bacterium
AGTGCAGCACAACGCTCACCAGTCCCTCGGCCAGGTAACCAAGCATAAGGCCAGCAATAAGCAAAGTCATGGTAGTCACACTTCGAGACAGCGTAGAGACGATGATCGCAATGAGGCTGCTACCAATAATCGCCCCGGTCACAATTCCGAGCCCGCTAAGAAAATCAAGACGCAGCAATACTGAGGAACCGACCACGCTACCTGTGGCAATGACCAACGCGACACCAAGTTGTGCACCACCAGTGAGGCCTAATGCCCAGGGGCCAGCCAGCGGATTACGAAACAATGTTTGCAACAATAGTCCCGAACTACCAAGAGCCGCACCACAACAAACTGCAGTAATCGCCCGAGGTAACCGCAGCTCCCACAGGATAGTGTCCCAGACGGGATTAGCAGAGGCTGTGCCTAATAAGCTACCCACGACTGAACCGACGGGAATTGAAATCGAACCGATGGTAAGAGCCAAAAGGAACACTACGACAACTGCGACGAGCAACAGTGCAAAAACGACATTGCACCGACTTTGCCATAGCCCGCTTTCTGCGACCCCGGACGACTTGGAAAGCCCGCTTCGATCAGGATCGTCAGATAAGCTGCTTTCCATCATTGCAGCGATTCACTCCCCTCAGTCTCACCAAGGATTGACCGGAGGTGACGAAATTTGTGTCCGGGCAAGAGGTCAGGATGCAACAGCGCTATAAAATCCTCCAGAACCTTATCAGCCTCGATCACTGCACTTTCATACCAATCGTAAGCATTGTGCTCGGGGCGTGAGCGGCGGTGAACGTCGAACAGCCGACTGTCTCGAATCGCCGGCAGTGCCACCAATCCGCCTAGAGTCCGAGGATCACTCATGGATACAGTCGCGGTCACCAGGGCACTCACATTACCACTGAGGCCGAGTATCTGTTCTGTGGTCACAATCCGCGTGGCTGCTCCTTGCGAATTCATCCACGGAGTCCTTCCGCCCGCATCCGCAATGATTGTGGCCAGCCAATTTGATTCCGGCACAACCCATTGCCCTCGTTGAGTCGCGGGGTCGAGCCAAACTACCAATGGCGTTGAAGTCTGCGCTTGCGCCAGAGAGGACAACTCCCGATAACGATCCTTTATTGCTGCCAGGATAGTATTGGCTCGCGATTCTTCATTTAGCAAAGCTGCAACCACCTGCAGCCATTCCGCCTGACCAAGAGCAGTGGGTTCCATCCAGGACATACTTGGCACCGCCGGCAGCCCGAGTGAACGCGCGCGGTGGAGAGACTCAGCACGGGCGAGCGAAGCAGAGGACAGAAACAGGACATCGGGCGCAACGGCCAACAATTTCTCATAGTCGGGTTGGCCGTGAAAGGATTCTCCAATTGCCACCGCTGTTCCGGACTCCCATCTCTGCCTGATATCAGTAGCGTAAATACCACCTCCCCCCACTGCTACAATCCGATCCGCAGCACCAAGGGTGCGGGCACGGTTGAGAGCGAGATCGTCATTCGAGCCAATGGACCTGGCTGGCACAGTTATTACCGTCGCGTTCGCAATCTCCCCTTCAAGAGGTGGGGCAGGTGTCCCACATTGAACAAGAACCATAACATCTGCAAAACCTTCCATAGCCGAAAGTGGTGGCTGAATGGCTAAAACCTTGTAATTCAGATGGTAGGTCAGTTGAAAACCAAGCGCATGATCCAGTTGTGCCTTCTCGGGAAAGTAGTCGAATCCTTGCACATAGTCGTCTACACACTCGCTGGACAAGTCTGCGCGCTCTCCTTGCGCAAAGGCTTGAGATACCACAAGCAACAGCACTATTGCTTGCATCTGTTTGTAAACAAGGTTCATCAGGGGCGCCACGCCATTGTTACCAGGACACGTCTTGCATCTCCGGGAACGACCCCGTTCCCACCGAATGCACCACGAAGAAAGTACTCTTCATCGGTAGCATTGTCGATCTTGAGTTCGAAACTCAACCGCCCTCTTTGTAAGAACGCGCCAGCCTCCCATACGTCAAAACTGGGTATTTCAATAGGATTTCCCAAGCCAATGAAAACCGATGAGTTATTGGTCCATCCGCCGGTTAAACCCCCAAGCCAGCCCTCTCCAAACTCTCGGGCATAGCGCGCCCAAAGCCTCATGGAGTGCTCGGGGACGTTCTCCAGCGGTGTACCTGCAGCGAGATTAGTATCCTGAGTGATTTCAGCATCGGTGTAGGCGTAATTTCCGATAAGTGTGAAGTTGTTTACTGGCTGCCAGGTGTTAGACCATTCGAATCCGCGTGAACGTTGTTCACCCGTAGGAATTCTGAAGGCAGGGTCAGTTGGATCAGCGGTTAATACGTTGGACAATTCAATGTTGAAGTACGCTAATGTTGATGTCAGACCGTCAATAACATCAATTTTCGCACCCAACTCCCATTGTTGCCCTTCCTGGGGACCGAACAGTGCACCTGATGGGGAACGGATGGAGCCGAAACTCGGATTCGCTTCGAACGTTTCGCTATAGGATGCATAAGGCACTACGCCCGGACTCATTTCCCAGGACAGGCCAAGCCGAGGAGAAAACTCGGTATCGGTGGTGGAAGCAGCTCTGTTACGACGCACGGATTCCGTGTCATTTTCCAGACGATCCCAGCGGGTTCCGACTAACATGGTCACGTCCTCGCCGAACTCGAAAACACCCTGAACGTAGCCACCCAACTGCCTGAATTGGTCAATCGAGGAAGCCAGAACAAACGTGCTGCCAATAGTCGCGCCATAAACAGGCGCGAGCACGTCCAGGGGAGCAACTGAACCACGGTTAAAGACCGAATCGTATGTCCAATCTGCATAATCCAGACCAGCAGAAATAGTTGGTGTTAAATTGCCAATTTCTACTTCGCGGACTATCTGAAAACCTACGATAGTTTCCTCCTGGTCTTCCACGAAGCGATTGTATCTGCGGTTGAGCGTCCTGCCGTCCTCTTCCAGATTGGCCGGCGCCACTGAGGGCTGGTCGTAATCGGAAGTAGTGAAACGAGCATAAGCATGCACCATATTTGCACCATCACCGGCCTTTTCGAATGACAGTGTGTGCATCAACGACTCGGAAAGAGTGTCACCCTGCGCAGGTTCTCCGGTGAATAAGGAAACTGGCGGGTCGATTACATTTGCACCTGTCAACGATCCCGGTACCGGCAGAGATATGTAGCGAAGACCTTCGCGATCCCTGTAGTCTCCCTGATAACGAAAAACAGCACCTGACGAGTGTTCCCATTCCAAACTCGGCGAAATTTGAAATCGCTCAACTCCTATGAAGTCTATGAAACTGTCACGCTCTTCATAGCCACCAATCAGACGATAACGCAATGCCCCGCCCTCTGTAACAGGACCACTCAAATCTGCCTCTAGCTGTCGATGATCGAAGTTACCAACAGTCACACTCGCTTCATAACGCGGTGTGGCTTGTGGCTTACGTGTCACTACATTAATGACCCCGCCAGGAGAACTCAGTCCGTAAACTGCACCACCGGGACCACGCAAAACTTCTACCCGCTCGATATTTGCCAAGCCCTCAGCCTGGATATTGAGCGAATTAGTATTTCGGATGCCATCGACAATGGTTTGACTGACTCTGAATCCACGGACCCTGAATGAGCTGAAAGGTTCTACACTGTTTCGTCCACTGCTTGCACCGCCGGTGCTGCGCACGATATCAGACAGGCTCAGTGGCTTGATGTCATCTATCAGGCGGCTGTTTACAACCTGGATACTTTGCGGAATGCGTCTGAGTTCAGCGGGAAATCCAAAACCAACATTGGATTCGATTTCGTTGTATCCCGAGTCTATGCGTTCTTCAATGACCAGTATTTCTTCTACTTCTTGTGCCTGCTGCGCCTGGGCAACGCCAGCAAATAATGATGCTGCAACTACAGAG
Organism: Pseudomonadales bacterium; assembly: GCA_028281635.1. Taxonomy (GTDB): domain Bacteria; phylum Pseudomonadota; class Gammaproteobacteria; order Pseudomonadales; family Pseudohongiellaceae; genus UBA9145. The sequence continues at coordinate 3,898 of JANQJM010000237.1, forward strand.
GTAACCAACAGTACTTCTTTGTGGGTGCTTTTCATTTTCTGTTTCCTCATTCACCAAGATAAAACGCGACAATTTTTCGATCATCGGCGCATATTGTTACAATATATCATAACCTTGAAACAGGAAACTTCAACGGTACAAGCGTCTTTAGGCTACCAATCAGGAATATGTACAGCGGTTAGATGACAGTTTTAAGAAATTGGGTTGGTGCCAGAAGCGAACTTATGCAGCATTCTTCTAACCCAGGACTTGAGCTTTCTGATTCCAAACGTGACGTTTCTCGTGTGGCTCCGTCAAAGCTTTAGATTCATTCGATTTTCGTAGTCATCATGCGGGGCGTCTTATGCTTAGAGTTCTGAGTTGCTTAAATGAGTATGTCGTGCGCCAACGCAGGTGCAACCAAAACAGGCTCGGTCCTCTTACTGCAATCACTGTATCCCTTTCGTTATTCACTAGCTTGGGAAAAATAACTGCTCACGGCCAGGACGCAGTCTCATCACCTGCTCGGATAGAAATAATCAGTTTCCATAGCGAGACCTTCGCTAATGAGCGAAAGCTAAGAATCTGGCTTCCTCCTGGTTACGGAGACGACCCGCAATTGACCTATCCGGTGCTGTATATGAACGATGGTCAGAGCCTATTCGATGCCGAGACCTCTTTCTATACATTCACAGAGTGGAGAATGGACGAAACGGCATTAGCTCTCGTCACTACTGGTCAAATAAATCCGATCGTGATCGTTGGCATTGATAATGCCGGTCGCAGAGACCGAGCAAACGAGTATCTGCCATGGGAAGATGAATATCTAACGCCTCCCACACCAAATCCCCATGGTTATCAGTACCCTGTCTTTCTATTTGAAGAAGTAATTCCTTTTATTGAACAGAACTACAATGTTATCTCTAAGCCTGAAGGACGTGGTTTGGGAGGTGCTTCCTATGGAGGATTAATCTCTATTTACACGGCTGCATTGCATGGCGAAAAAATCGGGAAATTGCTACTGGAAAGCTCATCCGCGTATGTCAATGGTGGTGCAGTGCTGGATCTTGCGGAGCAGGCGAGCGACTGGCCTGATAGGGTTTACATTGGCATTGGCACGCATGAGGGCTCAACTGAATGTCGGGCTGACAATATCCAGATGGAGCCAATCGCAGACATGCGAAGATTAGAGTCAATATTGCTGAAGTTTGAACCGGCTATGTCTCTGAAGACTGTTATAGAGGAGTGTGGAATGCATCATGAGGACGCTTATGCAAGACGGCTATCCGATGCACTTCGTTTTCTCTATGGCACTAACTAACAACACTGATACGGTGTCACTGAACTACTTGCCTAATGTTTGCTTTGATCTGATAGCAGGCTATGGTTGTCAAGCAAGTGGCGAAACAGGTTGTAAGCCTCGATTCCGTCAATGTTCAGGATAGCATAAACTGTAGCCTGCTGCGGGCCAGGTTTATTGGCCATTTTAGTGCCAGGTATATCTTTTAGTTGCTCAGTCTAGTGGTGCTACCTGCGCATAAAACTACAATATGCAATTCGGAATAGGTTGTCGAAACAGTGAAGCGCCTGTCTAATCCATAAGCGGTCGGCGCTTCAGCGCGACCGTTCCAAGCCCAAATGCCAAGAGAATGGCCAGGACAAGTCCAGACCAGTTCCGGGAGAGACTCTGCGGATTTTTCCATTCGAACGTCGGCGCACTCTCAAACGCCTCACGGTCAAAACTGCGACACGCAAACAACGCATCGGTGACACGATCACGCCATGTCGCATGATAGGTTATGACTTGGTTTTCAAAGGCGCGTTGGCGCGCCGGATCAACACCCGCAATGCTCTCCATGCTGCGCCTAAAAGCCAAGGGCGGGGAGAGCCATGCCCACCGATCGAGACGCGCATCATAAAGTGCCTCGCGTGAAGCACCTGCGCGCATGGCTGAAGAGTAGATCTCGTCGGATAAACGGCGCTCCACATAGGTTGGTAATACGCTTTCACGGTTGGCGCAAACAGGCGCTGAATCAAAGTCTATGTTCCAGTAGCTTTCCGCCACCTCCTCTTTGGCGGCGGCCAGCGCCGCATCATTTTCTGTAGTCTCACGAATAACTGCGCGAACATCTGCCTCCGCGAGCGCACGCGGTTCCAGTAAGCCCGATGGACGCAGGGTTCGTTCGGCCATACCCGGTGAAAGCAATAGGAGCGCGACCCACACTGACACATTGATGGCCGCAGTTCCAATAAGGCCAAAACCGGTCGATGCCACCAGTAACAACAAAGCCGTCCAAAACAAAATATAGGCTGATACACCAATCATCCACCAGAACGCCACAGGAGTGAGTGCCGCCCCAATCCATAACAGCCCAATCAAAGATGCCGCCAGTGCAATTGCCAGAACGATACCCCCGCGCGTTAAGCCACGGGCAAACAACAGCTCTTTTTGTGTTGGCCCAAGGGCTGCCAGCAGCGGCGCAATACCAGCTTCCCGTTCCCGGGCAACAGCGTCAAACAGCAAGACGGTCAATGCAAGCGGGCACAGGTACATGATGAAAGCCAACAGATCGAAACGGCCAGCCGCAAGTGCTGATGGATTTACTCGCTCTGCGGATTCGCCAATGCGCATCAATGACGCCAGGGGTACCGACCTTATCAGATGATGCGTGGCCCTCAGTTCCGTTGAACCTGTTGCGAGCCCCAACAAAGCTCCGGCTGGCAGCTCGGCAATCTGCGTATGATAAAAGCCGGCTACATAAGGGTCTCGTGGATCGGGAATATATGTCCCTATGCCATCGTAGGTATCGTCATCGGTTGGCTGAATGGCGCCGGAAACCATTCCATCATAAACCGCTACTAAAACTTGATTGTCCTGCTCGACTGTCAGGCGGGCAGCGTCCGCTGCGTGAATGTAGCGGTCCCGCCAATCAAGCCCACTTACCAATGCAAGTGCTGCCGCACTCAAAAGCAGCAAGATGAGAGACCAGAAGGCACGCGAACGAGACAGCAGCAACAGATCAAGGCGGATAAGAGCCTTAATCATGCCGCCAAGCTCTTATCGAATTGGCGCCATGATGCAACCATTGCCCCTATCGAGGTCATAAACCAAAACAAGAGCACGGCAGCACTTGGGAGTAGATCCGATAGGTCGTCCCGGAGGCTCGGTGCTGGAGGATTAAAAGCGCTAAAGCTTGCGTAGTACCCATCTTCAGGTGTCCATTCCCAATCGCCAGATAAACTGTTTTCGGCCATATGATTGTTCAGACGTCCAACCAGATCACGGCGAAAAGCTTCCGCGCTCTCGTCAAACCTGTATTGAGTATCCGCGTCCGCACCAGCGATGCGAACCGAAAAATCAAGCATGGCGGGAGTGGGACCAAAGAGCCAAGAGATACGTTTGATAAAGTCCTGCCGTTTTCTGACAGCTTCTGCTTCCGCCAGGTGTACGTCATACACGCCGCCACGATACTCCTCATCTGCCTGCATCAGCATTGCATCGAAGTTGACCGGCAAATCTTCTCGCCGTTCTACGCCATATTCCGCTAACAGCCCTTGTTCGAAGATGACATTCGCTTCGGTATCACCGTGACCATCCGGTCCTTCTGCAAAGTCTGCAGCGATAACCTCGTTAATTTGTCGCTGGGTGAGAGGAAAAATCTGTTCTGCTGCAACATCTACCATCCGGGGGATGATTAACACACTCATCCCCCAAGCGAAGGCAACAGCGGTCAGGCCAAAGCGAGTTGAGCCGAGCCATTGGCCGAGCGCGACCCCCAAACCAGCGAGGACGAACAAGTGCAGAAGCGACGCTAAGGACAATACGCCAAACCTCGATAGCGCATCGGTGCCCTCGATTTGAAACATGGCGATAAGCAGCGACGGCATTGCGGCAAGGAGAACAAGCGTACCGCTGGTGATCGCCTTTGCAATTATTAACGGCCGACCTTTTACGCCGGCTCCCTTCAACAAGGGTGCTATTCTTCGCCGTGCTTCTCGTGATCCGATCAGAAAGCCCAACACAAGGGAAAGAAATCCACCAGACACTTGCAACATAGGCGAGAAGCGTGTGCCACCATAGCGCGTCTCCGCCGACCGAACAGATGCCGGCGAAAGCATGGGCGCATTGCGTTGATGCGCTTCAAGAAAGGTCACAGCGCCTTGATAAGGAAGAATGCCTGGTTCAATGGCTTGGAGCGGTGTCGGCGGGCGATAGACCAAGATGCCATAATGCGCCGCCATGTGCGGATTTTTTGGTGGCTGGGCAGCCCATTCGGCCTGAACCCGCTCCGCCGCAGTTTTCAACGCTTCAGTCTCCGCTTGATCAGCGCGCAGACCCGATACGAAAGCAGCAATCAGAATGGCTGACAAAACAGCCACCGTGAGTATTGTGCCGCGATCACGGATAGCTAATTTAGCCTCTAGGCTCAGGTATTGAAGCATACGCATTTGTTCGTCCCCTACTCACTTATCGTTGGCCCAAACTTCCCCACTCTTCCAAACGAACGTTTACCCATAATTCAACGACTACCGTTAGTTCTTTTAGGCGGACGCTTCCAGAAAGAATTTTGTTTCGATCTCGTCCGCAGACAAGTTGGCCGGGTCTAAGGTCACCACAATCTTGCCATGGGTCATCACCAACACTTGTGTAGCGACCTCGCGTGCTCGCCAGATATCGTGCGTGGCCATCAATATGCCAACCCCGGAGTCCGCAGTGTTTCGAAGCGCTTTGTTAAAATCCGCGGCCGAATGCGGATCTAAACCGCTTGTTGGCTCATCCAATAACAACAGAGCAGATTTACGAGACAGAGCAAGCGCAAGTCCAACCTTTTGGCGCATACCTTTGGAATAGGTTCCGGCACGCCGGATTAGCGCTTCCTTCTGTAAGCCCGCCGCAAGGAGAGCGCGCTCCAATTCTTCCCGTGGAAGACGCTCGCCAGAACCTATAGCAAGCAAGTGGTCGAGATTTTCTATTCCCGACAGCTCGTCATACAAGACGATATTCTCAGGAAGGTAGGTCGTGATTTGACGTGTTAAATCTCCGTTAGCAATTGTATCGTGACCGTCCACAGTAATTGTGCCTTCATCTGGCACCAGAAACCCTGCGCACATTTTTATTGTCGTGCTTTTACCTGCCCCATTTGGACCGAGGACCGCCACAATCGCACCCCTTGGAACGCACAGCGATATTCGATCTACACTGGTAACGTGCCCGAAGCGTTTGATGACGTCTGAGATGACTAAAGGGTCCGTCATCAGCTCACTCTTAAAAGCGTTTGCTCAAAGTGACGAGATACTGCCGCGGTGTTTGAGGGAATAGCGCAAACAGGTTAGTCACATAGTTATCTCTGTCAGTCACGTTGTTAACATTGACCGCAAGCCGCCAATCATTCAGCGTGTAGCTTACGCCGAGGTCCAGACGTGCAACGGATGGAGTGACAATGCTGTTGGGCAGGCTGGCCTGGATCTCATCGTTCCATACCAACCCAGCGTTAAAGCCCCAGCCAACCGCGCGGCCATCTTGGACTTCATACTGCACAAAGACCGAGGCATTGTTTTCTGGCGCACCGGCTAACTGCTGACCAAAGTTCGGATCGTTTTCTTCGGTGACTTCGGTGTCGTTGAAAGCATAGGTGAATATCGCGTCAAGCCCGGGCAAAATCTCGCCGGTGAGGTCGATTTCAAAACCACTACTTGTTTGTTCTCCACTCGCAATCGATTGGCCGAATTCAGAGATGTCCGGGATCACCACATTGAAGCGCTTGATATCAAATGCCGCAACGGTCAGCAACGCGCGATCATCAAACAACTTTTGGCGCACGCCCACTTCGAGTTGCCGGACTTTATCGGACTCGAATACATCGCCGTCGATATCAAAAGCAAAGTTTGGGGAAAAGCTCTCACCCCAGTTGGCAAAAAGGGTGGTGTTGTCAGTGAATGCGTAGGTCGCGCCTACACGCGGTGAGAGCTCTGAGCTGGAAATGGGCTCACCCGCCCCATCGAATACGTTATCGTTCCCCTGATCGTCATAGCGGAGCCCCACCAAGACAGCGAGCTGATCGTTGACTTGTGAAAATGCCTGAGCATAAACCGCATCCCCTTCATAGCTCAAGAAGCCGGAAAAAAAGGGCGCCAAACTGACAGGGGGAGCGGGTTGACGCACACCGCTAATGATGTCGAGTTGACCAAGATTGCGAGTATTAGCCGCGAAGTCATAGCGTTGATCGAAGTGTTCGTAGCCGAGGAGGAAAACGGTTTCTTGCCCGATCGCGTCAGTGCGATAAATCAGATCCGTTTGCACTGTCCAGCGTTCTATGTTTTGTGGACCCTCAGACGTAACCCTGTCGAAGATCCGGCCAGCGCCACCTTCGGCAGGGGAAGCAAAGGAGCGCGTTGGCCCGATGTCGATATCATAGTCTGTATACAGACCAGCAACCCGCAGGGTCAAACCGTCCGCGAGTCCGAAGTTACCTTCCGCGCCGATATTCCAATAGTTCTCGCGGTCGTTTTCCACATCGGGATCGAACAATGTCCTCTCGATAGGAATGTCAAAGGTGGTAATGCCGGCCTCATTACTACCGTCCAAAAGTGGCAAGCCCTCATAGAAATCATAAAAGCGCCGCAGATAACTGGCATCGAGCCGAAAATTACTCGTTTCGTTTATGTCCCATTCTACAGATCCTGATCCAACATATTTTTCGGAGTCGGTAAATTCGAGAAAGCTGTCGGCGGTCTCAGCCGCACCAGTCAACCGGTAACGTACTGAGCCATCTGCTGTGAGTGGACCACCCACATCACCCTCCAGGCGATAGAAGCCTTCTGAACCTGCATAGGACAAGATTTCGGCTTGAAATTCTTCAAGCGGACGTTTGGTAATGACATTGATGTTTCCTGCGAAAGCGCCGGTGCCACCATAGAGACTGCTTATAGGACCCTTTAAGACTTCAATGCGTTCGATATTACTCAGATCATTGGGGTTTTCGCCACGTACACCATTACGGAGGATTTCATAGTTAAGGAAGAATCCGCGGAGAATAAATCCCGCGTTGTCACCAAAGCCAGGGTTCTGTTGGACCCCACTGACGTAGCGCGTTATGTCCTGGGGTAGTGTTGCGCGAGTCGACTCAATAAGTTCTTGTGGGAGGATACGGATAACATTCGGCATCAAGTCAACGTCTACTGGAAACCGGCTGCCAGTCGAAGAGTTCCGAGCCAACAGACCGTCCGTCCTACTAAATGCATCCCCTGTGACAATGATTTCCTCAAGTTGTGAGCCTTGGGTTGTTTGGGTAGTGGTGCTCGTCGACTGAGTTGGTGCAGAAGATTGAGTTTGGGCAATCTGCGCCACGGTATTTTGCCCACTCTGTACCACCACGATGACGCCAGCGTCTGACAGTTCCGCTTCCAACTGGCTTCCGGCCAAGATACGAGACACGGCTTCCATAGATGTCATGGTTCCAGCAATCGCCGGTGCCGTCTTTCCAGTTGTGAGCCTTCCAGGTGCGACTATGACCACCCCAAACTGATCTCCAACTGTCGCAAGCGCAGTTGACAGACGTTGTGCGGGGAGATCGATTGTCATTGGCGACCCTGGCTGTGCAGTCACTGATACTGTTACCAGTGAAAACAGGAAACCGAATACCGCGGTCCATTGCCTTAAACAGAGTTTGTTCCTCATATGCACCTCAATTCAGTCTTTTGGGCTATGTGCAGTTGCATCACCCGTAAGACGCATGAGGTAGGCCGGAGTTAACCGCCCAAGAGCAAATTCTCGTGCCTAAGTCGATTCACCACTTACTTCGCAGTTCGATTCGGGATTCAGTCTCGGCAACTTCAAGAGAATAAAGTTGGGACAGTGTCGATAAGATGAGATCTATTTCAGTGCTTTCGAAAGTGACAGTGATGGTTTCAGCTGCCAGGGTAGAATCCAGCAGCCGGATAGGTTTGTCGGTATAGCGTTCCAAATCTGCAACCAATTCGCCCACCAGGGCTTCGTCATACACGAGACGGTTTCGTCGCCAAGCACCCACATGGTCCGGCGCTATTTGTTCGACAGCACCTAGCTGCCCCAGTCTCAAGTTGATCCGCTGGCCTTGACCTAACGCCTTTGCGGCTGCGCTACCGGACATGACATTGACTTCTACCGAACCCTCTGCAACGGCAACTTGCGCACCCCGGCTTGAACGCGTTACAGCGAATTCGGTACCTGTAACTTCGACGCGCAGCAACCCGGAGGAGACAGTGAATGGGCGAATTTCCTTAGTGACATCAAAATAGGCAGTCCCTGACAAGAGAGTTACGCGGCGCTCATCGCCAGCCATCTCGACTAATATCGACGACTTTGCTCCCAAAGTGACTTTGCTACCGTCAGTTAGCTCTTCCATGCGGACTTCCCCCGTTGCTGTTTCCAGCAATTGCGAAACATCATTGGGGATGGCAAGACGAAGCGCCAAACCCAGGACAACAATCACTATGAGGCTACTCACAGCCAACTGCCAAGTGTATCTGCGGAAAGGAAGCCAGCTTGACTGAGCTGCGTTGTGGTTTGACTGCGGGTGGGCTCGTAAATGGTCTATTGGTGCTCGCTTCAGTGCGCCTAACTCCGTCCATAATCGGCTGGCTTCTTCGAAGGCCCGCCGGTGCGCGCGGTCAGTGTTTAGCCACAACTGGAATGCTGCTTTTTGTTCCTCCGTGATGGCATCTGATTGCATGATGGCGTGCCACTCAAATGCCTCGGTTATAAGACTGTCGCCGCGGTCATTTATCATTTTCTGGGTAAGTGACGAGTGAGGCATAGAGCTCGGTCGTTGCTTTCGCTAAATGTTTTGATACTGCGGGTGGGGTAATTCCGAGTCGCGCCGCGACTTCTCGAATTTTCAATCCATCCACCCTCACCATGAGTAATATGTCCCGGCGCCGAACAGACATGCGTTCGAGCACCTCCACGGCGGCCTTCATTTGTTCTTCTGCCTCTAAGACGCGCTCGGGCACTAAAAGATAACCGTCGTCAATTGCGGTCGTTGCGGCGAGGCTCTCAACCCCCCTTCGCGCTGCGGCCGCAGCACGGTGCTCAGACACCGTAAGATTATGGGCGATGCGCCATAGAAATGCTTTGGGATTTGCCACTTCGTTGAGATCGGAGCGTTGGATCAGCTTGTTAAAAGTGCGCTGCGCAATGTCTTCTGGTTCAGGCGGTCCAGCGCCGAAGCGGGCTCTTAGAAACGTTACAAGCGAACTGTAGTGCTCCGAGTACCAGTGCCGGAGGAGTCTGTTATCGTCTGATGGATTTAGTTTCGCGCTCAAGGTACCACGCCGTAAATCACGGCAAGCCTCAATCGTTGTTGTCTCGACTTAGCATTGATATCCAGCAATTTATGAGCCAGATAAAGATTCGTTATAACATTACATTTAAATCATCTCCATTCATTTACTCACTCACGACTTATCAAGCTTATTCGCTAAATCTGAGGTGGTGTTGGCTGCCTGCCATTTGTAGCCCTCTGAATTGCCATGAACATGCAGCACAACAGGATCATGTCGTTGTCGCAGAAAGTTTAAGACTCTTCGGTGCAATCACTTTTTCGCAACCGAACGAAGTGGGTATGTTTCTGCAATTCCTTCAGTTAGCAGCCAATTTTTTGCGTTTTAGCCGACTAAAACCATCTTCAGACCCCGATATCTACTATCTAACCGGTAGCGGCCAATCCAAATCGGATGAAAACTTCAGCACTCAGACAACCGTGCTGGGGATTCCATTTTGTGCGACGTTTTTTATAACGCTAACAAAAGCGTCTAGATCCGTTTTGCGAGTGTAGATTTGTGATGCCACGACGAGTCCACTCTCGTTATATCCCGGCAACAAGCTATGGATGTCGAGCAAGTGGCGAAACAGATCGTAAGTCTCTATTCCCTCAATATTCAGGACAGCGAAACCTCCGGCCTGCTGCTGGTCAGGTTCATCGCTGAGGACAACGCCAGGTGTATCTTTTAGTTGCTCTGTCCAGTAGCGTGTAAGATAGGCATGCCGAGCAAACTTTCGTTCCAGACCGATCGCCTCAAGCAAATCTAATGACGCATTAACCGAAGGCCATGCTGGTAGAGATGTACCAGGGCCCTCGAACTTCTCGATCCGATCTTCTGCCAATTCGCTGTCCCATGGCATAAAGAGCGGCAGTGTTTCTGCGATTCGTTCTTTACGCATATAGAGAAGGCCGGTACCGATAGGACCGAGTGCCCACTTATGCAGTGAATTGCCGTAGTAATCACAGCCGAACTCTCTCACATCGGTCGGTACCTGACAGAAGCCGTGGGCCCCATCAATTATTGTGGTGACATTTCGCTGCCGCGCCAGCGCACAGATTCTCTCGATCGGCAGCACTCGCCCATTGCGCCAAAGAACATGACAGGCCATAAGCGTCGACACCTGCGACTGCAGTGCATTGTCGAACAGTTCGACCAATTGATCATTGGTAGCTTGCTCAGGGAGTTCTAGCACCCGTACCGTAAAGTTTTCCCGCTCGGCTCTAGCCTGCCACGCTCTGATGAACGGGGGGTAGTCCTGATTGGTGGTGACTACTTCACTTCCCGGCTCCACCTTTATTCCACGAAGCACTGTAGTAATCGCTTCAGTCGTGTTTCGTACCAGACCGATCTCATCCGCATTAGCGCCTAACAAGCTGGCAAGGCGAGTACGGGCCCGGGTTTTCTCGCTCAGGGCGTAGCGGAATAAATGATAGGCGGGTAGCGAGTGCACAACATCGGAAGTGCGCTTGGCCTCATCCAGGACAGCAATGGGTGCCGATGCAACAGCATTGCCTTGTAGATCAACGAACCGCCCATCTAGCCGAAACGCCCGCCGAACCGTAGCCCAATAGTCCTCATCCCTCGCGGCCTCTTCGGGTGTGTTTAGCGCGATGCGTTCCGCCGCGCGCACAATAGCAGGTAAAAACGCCAAATTCACTGCTGCAAGTCCCGCTCCGTGCAGGAAATTTCTGCGATCAATCATGACAGTAACTCCTTAATAATTTCACTCCGTAAAGGGTATTTCAGATTTAGCAAATCCGAGATTACTCGGCTCTATATCCTATCCTTAGAAGCACCTGAGCCCTAATAGCTCCTATGATCGCGAACACGACCGATCAGGAATACACAGAGATTCATAAAAGTATGTAAACACAATTGCGACCGATAGATGTAGTTAGTCACCATCGAACCCGCACTTTACAAAGCGTCTTTCTCTGATAAGAGAGACAAAATGTCGATGTGACAAAGAGTCGCAGGGACGGTTCGTCGAGCCTAGCCATATAATCGAAGTCCATCTGTTTCAGCATAGTTCTTGTAAAGCCTGGTTCCGCTGCGAAAGAAACAGAGAACATCCAGTGCAAGTTGGTAGGCCATCTAAATTTAACATTGAGCCCAAGGATTATCGGTTGTGACAAGTAGTATCGAAGCAGTGTCCAAGCTAAGCGCAACACCCGACCTCCCTTCCCCTACAGTAGCTTCGCGCATTGACAGTCTCGATGTGCTGCGCGGTGTCGCGGTGCTCATGATCTTCGTTGTCAATGTGAAGATGATGGCAAGTGGATACAATCACTATGCTGATCGAACACTCTACGAAGGTGTGATCGCGCATTGGATAGGCCTGCTGCAATCCTGGTTTGTTCATGGAAAGTTTGTCACCATATTTACTGCGCTTTTCGGCGCCGGTCTCGCGCTACTACTTGCACGGGAAAAACCTATCCCACTGCCAATAGTTCTCAGGCGGCTATTCTGGATGACTGTGTTTGGTGGCCTGCATCTTATTTTCTTGCGCGAAGGCGACATCCTGATCTGGTATGCGCTGGTAGGATTCCTCGCCGTACCATTTGCGAAATTAAGTGGAACAACGCTGCTTACCGTGGGGCTGGCCCTGCAAGCTGTAGCGCATATCTACTTCAATACATTCCCACTCGCCTCGACCGGGGTACCTATTCTTTGGGACAGTGCGCCTGACGCCCATCTTGTCGTTGCTGAGATTATGCTTGGCAGCGTTGGTGATCAGGTCGCGGCCCGAATCGACGCCGCGCCTTATTACATGGTCGATCTCCTCGTGCTCGGCGGAACCTGGATCGATACTCTGTCGCTCATGTTGATTGGAATGGCACTATTAAAGACGGGGTTCTTAAGCGGGCAACTGCCTCTTAAATCTTACTTCTTCTGGGGAGTGATCGGCGTTGTAGTCGCAACAACAGTCTATGTGCTGCGCCCTGTTCTCGACGGCGGCTCGGATTGGGAGGGCCTGATACTCGGCATCGCCAGCGACGCGCATTATCTTGGCGGAGCGCTGACCTGGTCGGCAATAATCGTTGGCGCAGTTTCCAGCGGGTGGAATGCAACAGCGTTTGCAGCAGCAGGTCGCACTGCTTTTACCGTTTATATTCTGCAATCGGTGATCGGTCTGGCACTCTTCTCCAGCCTCGGACTCGGTTTGTTTGGTCAGCTGTCGCAAGGCGCTCTCATGCTGGTAACGCTAGCGGTGTGGGCCCTGTTCCTGATCGCCGCGCCACTATGGTTAGCTCGCTTCAGATTTGGACCACTTGAGTGGTTATGGCGTTCACTGACTTACGGAAAGACGCAGCCTTTCCGACGGATAAGTGCGAAATGAAAAAACAGATGACTTTGGAAAACTGAATGAACCGCTTCGCCAATACAAACCGCCTGGTTGCCTGATTGCTGCCACAAATCCGTTATGTGCCATTAGTAGTCGCTCAAGTAACGACACCATCGAGTTTAGGAACTTCCCTTTTTAGTAAGTCTAAAAATGCACGTAACCGAAGCGGTTGGTACTTACCAGGTAAGTAAGCAATATTCAAATCGAGGGAAGGTGCTTTCCATCCTGCCAATACATCAACCAGTTTACCGGTTTTTAGCTCGCCAGCGATAAACCAGGTAGGAAGTATTGCCATCCCGATACCGCTCTTAACGGCTTCTTTAAGTGCGAAAATGTTATTAGTGCGCATTCGAACAGGCGGGGTTATGGAAGTACTTCTTCCTTTATTAGCAAGAGGCACGCTACCACCTTCAAAAGGATCTAGCGCAATCAAGGGTAGCCGTTCCGCCCTCTTTGGAGAATCGGGCATTCCTTGTTTAGATATAAACTTATCTGATGCAACCAAGACTCTCTCAATGGAGTCCAGGCTCCTAACGATAAGCATGTCATCAGGTATCGGACCAACTTTGATCCAACAGTCACAACCAATTTCAGTGAACCTTATTGCGTGATCTTCTAACTGCCAAGCGAGAGTTACACCTGGGAAACGCGTCTGAAACTTACAGGCGAGCCGCATCAAATACTGCTGCCCAAGCGCCACTGGCGCCACCACCTTGAGAGTTCCCTGTATCTCCGAATCAGCAGAGAGATGCTTCTCTTCCAGAGTCTCCCAGTCACTTAAAATTATTCGCGAATCCGCTAAGACTTCAGCTCCAGCATCGGTCAGCGCCAAAGAGTGCGTGTTGCGAACCATGAGCTGAGTCTTGAGCCGCTTTTCAAGTTCAGCGAGTTGTCGACTAACAGAGGGTTGCGATAGGCCCAGATCACGAGCAGCAGCACTGATGCTCCCCGAATCCGCAATGCGAACAAATGTTTCCAAGAGCGTGATTCGATCAAGAGATTTACTCATGCGCAATACGTATATCAGATATTCTTATTATCTGTCTACCAAATATCACGTCAATGCAGGATATTAGTTTCCAACCCGACAGCAAACTATCGATGAGGAAACACTATGAATACCAGTATTGAGTCAACCTTCAATCTAGGGGGCGAACTGACAGTGAATAGAATCGGCTATGGGGCCATGCGCCTGACCGATCAGCCAGGTAACTTCGGGCCATATCCGAAGTGGGAAGAAGGCAAAAAACTTCTATCCCGAGCCGCAGAACTTGGCATAAATTTCTTTGATTCTGCTCGTGCCTACGGGCCACAGTGGGCAGACAAAATCATTGCGGAGGCTTTGCATCCCTACAATCGAGATCTTGTCATTGCGACGAAGGGCGGAGTCGACAAATTCGCTCCAGATCAGATCGTTACAGATGGCTCTCCTAAAACAATTAGTAAGCAAATTGAAGATGCGTTAACAAATCTCAAAGTTGATCAAATAGATCTTTTCCAACTTCATCGTGTAGATCCCAATGTACCTATCGAGGATTCTGTCGGTGCTATAGAAGATGCGAGACTGTCCGGCAAAGTTCGATTAATCGGACTGTCCAATGTTGACCGAGCGCAACTGGACCGCGCAATCAGCGTTGCACCAATAGCATCTGTTCAGAATCGCTTTAATCAGGCGGAGACAAGAGCAAGTGCCATGGTGGACTATACTGCTGAACGTGGGATTGCGTTCATCCCTTACGGACCTCTCGGTGCTCACCCAATGAAACAAGGAGCCGCACTTCCTGCTCAGGAAGCATTGGCATGGCTGTTGCGACGTTCACCAAACATCATTGTTATTCCCGGCACGACTTCGATCGAACATCTGGAGCAAAACGCTGCTACCTGGAACTTAGTCTAATTGACAGCACAGGGCCAAACTCATGAAAAACTTACTACTCGCACTAACTGCATTTACATTCATATCTGCCGTTTTCGCTTCAGAGCCCCCAAAGCCCGATCCTCTGGCTCAAATTCATGCGGAACACGTAATGATCTCAACAAGCGCCTATCAGGACACAATTGATTGGTATCGGAGCAAGTTAGGATTTCGTGTACAACAAGAATGGACTGTAGCGGAATTTCCTGGTGTGAAACTCGCTTACATCGAACTCAATAGCTTCATTATCGAAGTAGTTGAGACTCCTGAAGAATTCCAGAAAAAAGAAACCCCTCCAGACTTGGCGACTGCACTAAACGATCGTGGCTTCGGTCATCTGGCTTTTCTAGCTGCTGATGTCGATGCGGTAGCTTCTGAACTCGAGGCCCGTGGAGTAGATTTAATTCTTCCACCAACGAGTTTCCCCGACTCGGGCAGGCGTCTTATTTTCATTCAGGACAATAATGGAAACTACATCGAATTTCTGACGTCGCTGTCTGCGTACCATAGCGGAGGTGAAAGGTGAGACAAAAGCTAAGGCAAACTGTTCTTACATGGATAGCAGCTTACCCAATCATAACCAGCCTGCTTATGTTTTTAGAGCCTATTGTCTCAAACTGGGCACTCCCCCTTCGGACGCTCGTACTAAGCGCAATAATGACACCGCTGATGGTGCTTTGGGCGGTGCCAATAGTGACCAAGTTCTCTTGCTGCTTGCTGGCTCGACCTAATGCAAGCTTACAGGATGGTCATTGCAACAGATTCGACTCTCAGAAAA
Source organism: Pseudomonadales bacterium (assembly GCA_028281635.1). Lineage (GTDB taxonomy): Bacteria > Pseudomonadota > Gammaproteobacteria > Pseudomonadales > Pseudohongiellaceae > UBA9145. The sequence goes on from JANQJM010000237.1 coordinate 19,219, forward strand.
GTTTTGACCCAAGCTCCATGGATGCCTGCCTGGGATCGAAATCTGAGCGATTATTTAGTTGCGGTGCCCATGTTTCTCGGTTCTAGATGTCAGTAGTCTTTGAAGGCTTGGGATGCAAAGCATACGAGATTGTTTGATGTCTCAAGCTCATAACTCCTCAACTTCAACTATGCTGAACAGCGGCGGATCGGACCCGGGAAGTAGCTGTAATGTGCCGCGATAAGTCGCGTATTCGTCCGACCCAAGTTTCACTGCGAAGAAAGGCAGATTCAACAGCCCCGTATCCAGGTTGAATTCGTAGAGGGGGGCGTCGGGTAGCTGTGCTGCTTGAGCGAGCCCGGTTAGATATAACAATCCGCTGACGGAATCCCTAAGAGCGAATCTTGCCTCATAGTAATCTTCGCCCACTTTGATGGAAGGGATCATAATCTCGTCATCTTCCAAAGAGACCAGGAAGGTGAACTGGTCATGCGGCTGTGGCGGCGTACTCACCAGCCAGTAGCCAGAATTGAAAAGTTCCAAGTCGCTTCGTTCCACGTGCACAGTGTCTGCTCCTCTTGAGAGTGAAGGCACAGGAATACGCGTAGCGCTGATACTGAGCAAACTCACTGGATCCAGTTTCTGCGTATCAAGGGGTGGATGATTTGCCACTACCCCAGTTGTAATGCGCAGGAAGGAACTACCATCCAGAGGTTGTGTCTGCCCAATCAGTTCGAGGAAGTCATACAACACATCGTTGACCGCTGCTGGCGGAAAACCAAGATCATGCGTTGCTGCGGACACAAACTGTGCATGCGCATGATTCAACAAAAGTTCTTCGACTTGACTCTCGCGTGCGATTTCGAAGTCCCCAAAATCTGCAATCTCCGTTAGAAATTCCTCGAGCTCAGCAACGCTGAAGCTCTCTGTTGCAGTGAGGCGGATCCAATCATTGCCAGTATTAGGATCATGAACTATGAGTTGATCGGAAACTTCGATCAGGTCCAGGACTTGCAGCGCTTGCCGCTCAGGCACCTCAAGAGCTGGGTTGGGGACAGGACCGCTGGTCGGACCATTGATCTCAATCACAACTGGGTCGGCTCTAGGCGCCACTGTTAACAAGCGATTGTGTTCATCGAAGAAGGTCAATTCGATCTGAGGTAATACAAGCTGGTCATCCTGAAGTAACTCATCGTTGTAGTAGTAGTTGCCGAGATCGATCACGACAGATTCGCCAGGTTCGATTGCATGACCGCCAGCGAGAATGCAGTTAGTTTCGCAGGGTATATGCTTGAACTGACCTATAGAGACAAATTCTTCCACCTGGTATCTGCCAATGTTGAGAAATGGCACACCGACGCTGTCGATGTTGGTTATTTCCGCTCGTAAATTGAAATGTTCGCCGGCCGTCAGGGTTTTTGGATACGTCAACTCGGCACTGAGTACAGGCAGATAGATAGATGGTAGTTGGATGAGATGCTGGTTGAATAACGAATAGTCACCAGTGCCATCTGCAGTCACGATGTAAAGCGGCAGATTACGCGATGGTACGTCAATGTTCTCACCATCCACCCTAAGCCCGAGATGGAGATAACTCATGCCGAGGTTTGCTCCAATCGGTAGACCTTCATAGGCGTGGATCTGCTTGAATGCCAGTATCAGAGATTCACCCGGCTGTAATGGGAAATCTCGCTCCACTGGACATGGAGTTCTGTGTGAGCACAGGTCAGAGTCTACAAAGGTGAGTCGCCCAGTTCCGGGTGGTATCTCAGGCGACGGACGGGTGCTGAAGCCGCCGCCAGTGGCATCCTCCACAACGATGCCACTGTCGGCCGGATTCTCTAACAGTATATACAGTTGGGTAGACTCTCCCGGAGCGAGAAAGCCTGTGGGGTTGATGATAGTGACATTGATGTCATGGCGCTGAGGATGCCCGGAGAAAATCGGCGGTTGGGCATAGGCGTTCATAATTGAGACTATGAACAAAAACGCCAGCGTAGAATTGGAGGCTATAGACTTCATCGGGAGAATCCAATTTCGGTCGATACAATCCTGCACTTGGAGAGTACCTAGCGAGCTTGCGGCTGTCCACGAAAACTGTAGGCGAGTTAGAATCAAAGGGGGCGAAGTAATTTAAGTCCTCGCAGTAACGTCTCAAATAGGGTGCGAAACGAAACTATGACATTTCGTATTGTCCTCAAACCAGGAAAGGGCAGCTTAGAATCGAAAAAGACTATCGATCAAGAGCGTGAACGGTGGTTAGAAGCCAGGTTCGGTTATTCAGGTTGGTGCCAGAAAGAGACATAAAAACTACTGCATTGTTACTGGACCAAGTTATTTACAGATTCGTTGAAGCAGCGTTAGTTAGAGCGTTGATTCACTCTAGCTAAACCCTCCAGGGCATAAATCAGGCGCGGATTTATTTGGAGAGCAGACTCATAGGCCGTCCTGGCCTGGTCCATCAGTCCAAGTTGGAATAACACATCGCCGGACCCAGATAACGCCAGCGCCGATTGGGGGTAAGACTCTCGCCAGAATTCTGCTATTGCGTTGGCTTCACTTGGTGCTTCCCGACCCAGCGCTGCATTGAGTATTGCATCGAATTGTCCTTCGGTAAGAAGGGGTAGATCGGTAAGTGCCGAATGATAGGTCTTAAACTCAGCCAGCGTGTCAGTAAAAGTCGCTGCGTCCATTAGCTTCCTGTACAAATCTGATGCCGCCGGCGGATTTGCGTCTGATGGCAATGTCTGTATTTCTATTTCCAGCAAGGATGAATACTGTGTTAGCAAATCATTAACACTGTCGGTTAGTGGCGGGTTTTCTTTTAACTCAGCGTTCAGAAAGGCAAGCATCATTCGCGTTGAGAACTGATATGCAACCAGGCTGCTTGCACTCCTGGAATCGCCCGCAGCGACTGCAAACGTTGCCGATGGAACAAAGTCGAGATGTTCAGTGTCAGCGATCTGCAACCAGAAACGGTCAGTCAGCTGAAAATTCCTATACAAGGTTTGATCAGCCTGTGCAGGCGCTGGTCGACCGACTCGCAACATGGAAGCACGCAAATTCGCTGGGTTGTAACCTGTTGCGGCTTTCATCAGATCGAATCCGTGGGCCATGCCTTCCACACCGTCCAAACTCACAACAGCCTGGATATCGTTGCGATGCATTGCCGCCAGCACACCGGCTCCAGCTCCGAAACTGAAGCCCACCACCGCGATGTTGCTGAGATCCACATCAACTCGATTGGACAGGGTTGCGATAAGAAACTCAATATCCCTGACCTGCGCCTCAATGCCTGCACTGTCGAATGTCATACCACCTGGAATTGCACCTACTGATGAAGTGCTTGCCACCACATAGCCATGGCTGGCGAGATACTCCATAGTTGCTATGTGAATGGTCGATGTCGATCTGTAGCCTGGCGCATAAATGATTAGAGGGAACTTCGCAGCAATTGGAGTGACGTTTACGCTTGCTGCCGTGGTCATCGACAGGGCTCGGTTACGAGCATCTTCACTCTCCAGACGCTGCAACCATTGCTTCCTGGCGGTGGGCAGGTCTAACTGCTCTGCGTCTAATCGTGTCTCGAAGTATTCGATGTAGTGCTGGAAAGAGATTGGTTCAACCGAAGATTCTCTAGCAACTGGATGCCATACTCCAACTTTCAATTCCCGTCTCTGCATTGCACCAAAAGTGCGCGAGGCGTCGGTGAGTTCAATTGGTGCAAATGCTACTCCGTAAGGCCCCTGCTCGAGATTGCCCCAATAGTCGGGTGCGGCCTCTATTTGGCAAGCGCATGTCGCAGTGATAAGAACCACTACTAACAGTTCAACGTTAGGCGAGATTGAACCCCTCAGCGATTGCAGCATGGTAGTTTAATTTTGACCTTATTCTTCAACCCAGTTTGGACTATTCTTCAGAAGTCTTTAGGTATTCGAGATTCAGTATGCGGCCGGTTGACGCATGGAAGCCAGTTACCTTTCCCGTCTCGTCTCTGTCCATCACTAACACCAGACCTGCCAGACTGCTCAACACGTCTTCATGGGTTACCAGCAGTGGTACGCGGCCGATTTTGTAATGCTGCGCGATGACTTGAGTACCGTCCATTCGAATTTCGATTCTGCTGTCCAGCTCAGGACTGTAGTAATTTCCGGTCAGAGCTTCAGCGTAGCTCGCTAAATCTTCAACTGCGGGAGCAAGATCGGCTCTAATTGGCGGCTGGCTATCCATGTAGATCTCTAGATAACGCCCATTATCGGCCCCGCGGAAGAAACTAAGCTGCAGTCTGGTTTCCGGATTAACAGCCTCGAAGTGATCTTCGTCAGTTGCACCCAGCATAAAATTTCCGCCATCCCCTCTTAACATCAAGGTATTCGGAGCCGAGCCCCTGCTTACTCGCCAGACCCCTGGAGACTCGGCAGCGCGATAAGACCCGGTTAGGGCGTTCAATGTGTCCTGCGGGACTTCAGTGAATCTTGCCAGTTGCGCTTGCCGCTCTTCCCCGGGAGCTGGTTCGGTATATTCGTCTCCCTGGAACAGCTCAAGCACCTTGAACGCAGCCTCCTGCGTATTGATTGGCGTATTGGCAAACAGGGCGATAGAGATATCGGTTTGCGGAAAGCGCATATACACCCCCCGATATCCCGCGTCGGCACCAGAGTGGGATATCATCTCCAGACCTCGGTAGTTGGTTACGCCGACGCCACCGGCATAAGAAATTTCTTCACCGCTGTTAAGCTGCCCCCTGGTCAGAAGTTTTTCAAAGACGTCCGAACTACCCACTTCCATTTCATCAAAGTTCCGGTCCCATAGAGCAAAATCATCGACCGTGGTAAACAAACTGGTGGCGCCGACTGTGTCAAAGGCAGGAATACTGCGTTGGTACTTATCTTTGGAAGCTCTGGTATAGCCGTAAGAGCGGTTTACCACCACCTCGTTAAGACTGTCATTGAAGTGAGTGTTGTGCATTCCCAACGGCTCAAAGATGTTCTGCTGCGTGAATTCGCGAAGGGTCTGTCCGGACAGGCGTTCGACAATCAGTGCCATCAGCGTATAGCCGCTGTTTGAATACAGGTATCTGTCCCCTGGAGGAAAATTTAGTTCCTGCTGGCGAGTAAGCAGGCGATAGATATCCTCATTGGTTTTGATGTCATCTGCCCGATAGCCTGCCAGCATCAGCAGCTCCCACTGGTCTCGCAGCCCGCTAGTGTGGTTCAGCAGATGGCGAATGGTAATGACTTCGCCAAAGTCTGGCATTTCCGGCAGGTGGTCGCGAATGTCATCGTCGAGCGAAAGTTTCCCTTCCTCTTCCAACAGGAGAATGGAAAAAGCCGTGAACTGCTTCGAGATCGAGGCGACATGGAACACACTGTCAACGGAATTCGGAATGTCATATTCGAGATTGGCCAGGCCATAGCCTTTGGAGAAAACGGTTTCGCCGCTTTGGTAAACGGCAAGCGCACAACAGGGTTCAGTTGGACCCGAATAATCTGCCATGATCGCGTCGATTGCTTGGACATTGACTTGTGCGCCGGCGCCAGTTGCAGACAAAAACACTGAAGGAAACAGAAGTGTTATTAGAACGCGGCCTTTCATTAAGTAGCTCATAACCCGGTCCTGAGAACTAATAAGAGGTTTTTAAGCGATGCTACCTTTCGACCCTCACCTCATCAACAATTTCTTGGTCAAGTGGGGCATGAATGCGCAGATTGGTTGGACTTTGCACTCATGGATTTAATCGCTTGTATTCAGCTAACCACTGAAGCCACTCTTCAGGTAATGCACCACCGCCCATTTCAACTAATGAAAGAAGAGTGTCAGGACTATTTCCTGCGAGCGCGAGAAGCTGTAGTACTGTCTCGCCATTTAATTCCGGGATATCCCCTGAAGGCAGTACTGCTGGTTCCGCTTCCATCGGAAGGTAAAATGTGACTTCGCCTTTCTCATCTAAGAATTCGAGTCGCGGTTGATTCTTGTTGTTGACGTAAATTCTGATTCTTTCATTACCGAAACTGTCTCCCAACACAACTATAGATTCACCGAATCTTTGACCACTGAATACTCTGGGGATCATAATTTCCCTTGGGTTAGGATCCCGACCAACAAGTTCTTTGAAGCGTTCTCGTTGCCCGTCACCAGGCGCTCCTGGATATTGATCCCATACAAATAACCCTCTCTGAGAACCAAAAGGACTTTGCTGAGTAAAATAACTTGTTACTTCATTCGTGCCTTGTTCGTCCAAGCTGAATCGTACGACTTCATCTTCAACATGCAGTCCACCAACTTCCTGGCCATCGGGAGCATAAATTGTAATACCCGCGGCAGTATCCCGCTCCCACTCACCTGGCATTCGTTCCTGGTTATGCAGTATCAATCTTGGCGTCCCGTCTGCATCAACGAGGTTGATCCTATTCGTGGTGATCTCTTCGAAGCCGGCCCCAGAGCGAATTAGCTCTAGCTCATTCTCCAATTCAGTTATTCGATTCTGGAGATTGGCATTTGTTGTGCAGCCAGCAGTGAGAGCAATGCCGATTGCTATCAAAATTCTCATGTAAACCTCCAAATCTTGGGCACAATCCCAAACCTCCGCCCGACTCAAAAACAATAGCAGGAAGATCTCCGTCAGTTACTCTGAAGTTCAATTCGAAGCCGCCGACGTCGATTTTTGGGCTGTAGTTGTACGAGAGTGCAAGCCGTTTTCTTCGATTTGCTGCGCCGCGAGTTGTTGGTCAAGAAGCATTAAAACTACTGCGTTAGCAAACAATTTACTGAAACGAAGACCCGTTACTCTTCACTTAACTCCAGTTTCTCGATTGATTTATTAGATAGATGCCTGAAAGAACAAGTTTGGATTCAGATAACTCAATGTGAGGAGTTCCTGTCCACTGAGTAAACCAATTCTAGCCCATGCTGAGAGTCTTATTCAGGCCGAGAGCGAACCTTCGTTCAGACTGGAAACGGCCCGTCCTCAAACACTTCGTCGTGGTAGCCCTTCTTGCCGACGAACTGAGTCACTTCAGGCTTTGGAAAAACCTGGGTTTCGCGTAGCTCATCGAGCACTGTTCCGAAATCATATTTAGGTTGCCAGCCTAGTTCGGTGCGCGCCTTGGTGTTGTCGTAGACCCGGTCGAACTTCTCAAACATGGACCAGCCCATGGAATCGTAGACCACCTGGAAATCAGGAAAATACTTTGCTACGACTGCCGGACCGTCTGTATTCAACAGAGGTAAATCTTCTCGGGCAAATGGAGAGGTGGCGCTAATGAGATAAAGTCCGTAACCAAGTTCTTCGGCACGGTTTGCGGCACAGAAGTGCGCCTCCACAATATCGGAAAGCTCAGCACGCCGGTTCAAAAATTCATTGGCCTTACTATTCTCGTCACTGAAGTTGGAGCGCACTGCAACAGAGTCATCATCTTCCGGAAAAAACCGCGAGGTGCGCAAGATAAGACAATTCAGTCCTTCCTCCTCATAGGCCAGCTTGCAGAGACCTTCGGCCGCCAGTTTGGTCGTACCATAGATATTCTTCTGATCAGGCACCAGGTTTTCATCAACCCAGACCGCTGGCTCACCATCGGCTGCTCGCATGGCATGACCAAAGGTGCTGGTGGTGCTGGTGAAGATAAATCTCTTTACGCCAGCACGAATCGCTGCACTTAACAGGGATTGGGTTCCGGAGATATTGGTATCAATGAAGTCTTGCTTGCTGTGGGTTTTAACATGGGGTTTGTGAAGGGTCGCCGCATGCAGAACAGTATCCACTCCTTGCATTGCCTTCGCGACAGCATCTTCATCAGTGATTGGTGCTTCCACGGTAGTAAATTCGGATGGCTTGATATCAATGCCTTCGAACTCCACACCTCGCCTTGACAGTGTCCAGGCGAGGGCCTCACCGAGATGGCCCGCACTTCCTGTGACTAAAACCTTTTCCATTTATTGACTCGTTAAAAATCACTTTCTATTCGAATACCCAGCCGGGCGGCGACATTATAGATGACCGCGACTGTACCGCCAGCCACGAATCCTGAAACTGCGAACAGCAGAGGCATTCCAAGCAGCGCCAGAAAAGCCAATGCGGTGCCGGCATTAAGTGAGTCTGTAAATAGCTCAAAGAAGAAGCCACCAAAACTGTAGAACATACCCGCCACAAGCCCCAGGACGCCCATGGAAAGCGCCGCTAGCTTAGCGGTAAACAGCACGCCAATTCGTTGCAGTTTGGCCATTGTCTTTTCTCTCCTGCGCCGGCGTTATAGCGCCATCTGCAGCACTCGCGCCACATGCATCGCGTCCCGACCACTGCCATGTTTGATCTGGCTGCGACAGCTGGTTCCATCGGCGACAATCAGCGTGTCCGCGCTCGCCGCTTCTAATGCCGGCAATAAACTAAGTTCGGCCATCGCCATGGAATCCTCATAGTGTTCTGCTTCGTAGCCAAATGATCCCGCCATGCCGCAACAACTGGAATCGATAGTGCTGACATTAACTCCTGGAATCAGATTCAGGAGTTTCTCTACCGAGCCCATCACCGCAAATGCCTTTTGATGACAGTGACCATGAATCAAGATGTTTTTGGCATTGATTGCGTTCAACTTCAAATCCAGTACGCCTGCTTCCTGCTGCCGCCAGAGAAACTCTTCGAATAGAAAGGCATTGTTGGCCAGGGCTTGCGTATTCTCACCAGGCATCAGGGCGAGATATTCGTCGCGCAATGTCAGCAAGCAGGAAGGTTCGAGACCAACAATTGGCACGCCCCGCTCAACGAAGGATTGCAAAGCTACGAGTGTGCGCTGGGCTTCCACGCGCGCCTCGTCCAGTAATCCGTTACTGAAGAAAGTACGGCCACAACACAACGGCCGCTGTTTATCCACTGCGGTTGGGCAGTGTACATGGTAGCCGGCCGCCGAAAGCACGGCCATGGCAGCGTTGGCATTTTCGGTTTCGAAGCAACCATTAAATGTATCCACTAACAGCACTACTTCCTTTTCATCCTCGGCAACTACTGCATCTTCGACAAAGGGTTTAAAGTGATCGCCACGCCACTTCGGCAAAGGACGTTTTGCTGTTAGACCTATCAGCTTTTCCGAAAGTGTCGCAAGCCCTGGAATACGGTCCCTGAGATTCATCAAAAAACTGAATTGTCGCATTCGGTGTGCATAACGGGGCAGATAGGCCATCAGCTTTTCGCGCAGGGGCAAGCCATGGGCTGCTCGATAGTGATAAAGAAACTCTGTCTTCATGCGCGCCATATCTACGCCAGTGGGACATTCACGCTTGCAGCCCTTACAACCCACGCACATATCCATGGTCTGGTACATGGCATCAGAAGTGAAGGCGCCTTCTCCCAGTTGTCCCGTGAGCGCCAATCGCAAGGTATTGGCTCGACCACGGGTCAGGTGCTGTTCGTTTTTGCTAATCCGATAGGATGGACACATGGTGCCCACATTGGCTTTGCGGCAGGCGCCATTGTTATTGCACATTTCGACAGCACGATCGAAGCCCTGCCACTCCGACCAATCCAATTGTGTGTCCAGCGCAATCGGCCCATAGCCCGGCGCAAAGCGCATGATGTTGCGGTCATCCATCTTATGGGCATCCACGATCTTGCCCGGGTTAAATGTGCCGCCTGGATCGAAGAGATTTTTCACTTCCTCGAAATTCTGCAGCATACGCGTACCAAACATGGATTCATGAAACTCTGAGCGTGAGATACCGTCGCCATGTTCGCCTGAGTGAGAACCCTTGTACTCCCTGACCATCTCCAGGGTTTCTTCGACAATGGAGCGCATCTTGTCGGCGCCTTCCTGCTCCTTCATGTTCAGCACTGGCCGCACATGTAAGCAGCCCACTGAAGCATGGGCATAGAAAGTTCCGGTAGTGCCGTGCTTTTCGAATACTTCAGAAAGACGTCTCGTGTATTCCGCCAGGTCTTCCAGCTTTACCGCACAGTCTTCGATGAAAGAAACCGGTTTACCATCACCCTTCATGGACATCATGATGTTTAAACCCGACTTTCGTACTTCCCACACTGCATTTTGAAACTCTGTGTCAGTGGCTTCCACAACGGCATTGGGGAATCCAAGATCCGCCATCAACTCAACCAGTGCCGCCAAACTCCTAAATTGCTGTTCCCGATCATCACCAGCGAATTCCACTAATAACAGGGCTTGCGGTTCGCCCTGCACAAATCGGTTTACGGTTGGGGCAAAAATAGGAATATCGCGAGCCAGATCAATCATGGTGCGATCAACCAACTCCACTGCCGCCGGATCCAGCTTTGCGATGTGCTGGGTACTGTCCATGGCTTCATAGAAACTTGGAAAATGACACACGCCCAATACTTTATGTTTGGGTAAGGGTTGCAGATTCAGATGTATGCGCTGAAAAAACCCAAGAGTGCCTTCCGACCCAACGAGCAGGTGTCCAAAATTTGGATTGTCATCGACTAACTCGTCGATGTTGTACCCGCCTACCCGTCGCAACAGGTCGGGAAAACGTTGCCCGATCTCTTCGGCTTCTCGCTTGCCTAATGCTCGCAACCTGTAAAGTAATGAATCATCAGCCTCGGGAGTTAAAGCTGAACCATTCAGCTTGCCAAAATGTGCACGACTGCCATCGGCGAGCAAGGCTTCCACCGAACGTACGTTGTGCACCATGTTGCCGTAGCGAATGGAGCGGGCACCACAACTATTATTGCCGGTCATGCCGCCGAGGGTCGCTCGATTAGCGGTTGACACGTCCACCGGATAGAACAAACCGTGAGGCTTCAAAAAACGATTGAGTTGATCCAGCACCAAACCTGGTTGCACACAGACAGATTTCTCTTCGGGGCTGAATTGCAACACCTTGTTGAGGTGGCGCGTTGTGTCGATTAGCAAGGCTTCGCCGATGGCCTGCCCATTCTGTGAAGTGCCACCGCCACGAGGTAATACTGGCAAGCCTGCATCGACTGCGATTTGTACAGCAATTTCTACATCCGATTCATCTTCTGGAACTACCACGCCCAGGGGCATGAGCTGATAGATGGACGCATCAGTGCTGTAGCGACCGCGGCTGAAATCATCAAAATAAACTGAGCCCTTCAGCTCCTTGCTTAGTCGTTTAACAAGTGAACTACCGACTCGAATGGACATTGGAGATTTAAGAAAGCTTTTGTTTAACGGAGTTTGCGCCAGGTGAGAGTTGCCGTGATGCGACCGCTGTCATCTTTCAATGACAGCTTCAGCAAGTCGTCCACAAACTCATAATACCGGACATTGTCTCCACCTACCCAACGAGGGACCATGGGCGAACCCTCAACATGATGAATGACTCGCCCACCCGCAGGATCCACAGTGACCCCACCCCAATAGGCAAAGCCACCGGTTACGCGTTCGCTGGCACTGGCGGCACGCTGCGGCAAATCTTTGGGCATGCCCAGGCCGGCCATGTTGCCGAAGGGATCGTAGCTGAGATAGCCAATATAGTTCATGTCCCGTTCACCACCGGTGTCGGGAAATACCACGTAGCTAACTAACTCCCAATCACCGACAAAGGCTTGATACTCGGGACTGGTATCAGCGAGTGATTGCGTCGACATCAGATAGCTTATGGTGAGTACGTATAGCTGGAATCGGAGTTTGACCATCTCGGAACACTATTATTGTTGTTGCTGGATTGACCTAATAGCCGACGGCGGCAGCATCTCCCCGGCGTGAATCTGATGCTCCCATAAACAGGCCTGTATTACGATCATAGTAAACACCCATGGCTGCACCCTGCGAGCCGCGCTCCCTGATGGCATGACCTTTCTCTCGATACAGCCTGATGGTATCAGGTGAAAATCCAGTGGATTCAAAACTGGTTGCGTCGGGCAACCATTGATGGTGAATGCGACCGGCTTCCACCGACTGCGCAATATTAAAGCCATGATCGATGATGTTGAGGATCAACTGCATCGTAGTGTTAATTATCGTCTTGCCACCGGGGCTACCTACTGCGAATACGGGTTTGCTGTCTTGCGCCACAATAGAGGGCGTCATACTGGATAACGGTCGCTTCTCTGCCGCGACCAGATTAGGCGCAGTACCAATATTACCTCGCTCATCAGTAAGACCCGGGATTGCATTGAAATCACCGAGCTCATTGTTTAGCAGGTAACCGCCACCTTCCACGACAATCGCTGAGCCGTAACCGAATTCCAGGGTATAGGTCATGCTCACCATATTGCCGTCGCCATCGACAACAGAAAAATGCGTGGTTTCTTCCGACTCATAGATCTGTGCAAATTGCTCCGGGCTACTTTCTGATTTGCGATCCATATTAATAGTAGAACGCAGTTCCTCGGCGTACTGCTTCGACATCAAACGTTCCAGTGGCATGGACTCATTAAAATCCGGATCACCAAGATGTTCGGCGCGATCAGCGTAGGCTCGACGCATGGATTCGGTTAACACGTGGAGATAATCGGCGGAATTGTGCCCCATGGCTGCCAGATCGAAACCTTCGAGAATATTCAGCATCTGCACCAAAGCGACACCGCCGGAACTGGGCGGTGGCATGCTGACAATTTCATAACCGCGATAGGTGCCACGAATTGGTTCGCGCTCTTTCGCCTCATACCTGGCCAGATCTTCCTCAGTAATAATGCCACCAATATCTGCCATGTAATTGGCAAAGCGTTGTGCGTTCTCTCCGCGATAGAAACCATCCGCACCGTTATCACGAATCAACTCCAGAGTATTGGCCAGGTCAGGTTGGTACCAGGTGTCCCCTAACTCGTAAAGGGATCCATCTTCCCGCATGAACTTTGCTGCTGACGGAGCGTATTGGCGAAAGCGGCCAGCATTGCGGGAGAATCCCGACTGCAAAGAATAAGTAATGGGTATACCTTCACGGGCCAACTTGATGGCCGGCTCTACCAGGTCAGCCCAGGGTAAAACGCCTAAGCGCTGATGTGCCAACCACAGGCCGGCAACAGTACCTGGAACCCCCACTGCAAGTGGTCCAAAATGATTGGAGTTATTTACGATCTCACCATCGAGCCCCAGATACATGCGTTCGGTGGCAGCCAAAGGTGCCTTTTCACGAAAATCGAATGCCGTGGTTTCCCCATCCTCGCCGTGATACATCATGAAACCACCACCACCGATATTACCGGCAGTTGGCCAGGTGACAGCAAGGGCAAATGCAGTAGCGATTGCCGCATCAACGGCATTACCTCCGCTCTTCAGGGCTTGCACGCCCGCTTCTGAAGCCAGGCGCGAAGCGCTGGAAACCATGCCGTTTTTGGCGTAAACCGGGGTCCTGCCTCCTTCGGCGAACACGGTGGTGACCTGGGTGAAACTGAACAGCAATAAAACTGCAGCAGCCAGACGGCGAAAGGCTTTGCTTGAAGCTGAGTAAGACATGGGATCTCGGAATTTTCTCTTGTTAAATCAGATTATTAGTAAAATCAGCCTGACAAGCAGACCGCTATAACACCACAGTGTATGTCAGCCACGCCGGAGGGAGCAAACACCCCTTGGCATTGGCAGTATGCCGGTGCTAAGTTCCTATAACGATGCGCCTTTCCGCACTCCTCAGACAGGACGGCGACAATCAAATCACTAACCACGCTGATCAACGCGGGCAGGTCCCGCCGGGAACCATAGCAATGAGAACGACAGCAAGAATTTTGAGTCTGATCGCCCTGCCTCTGATCTTAATCTCCTGTGGAGAATCTGAGCCGCAACCTGAAACTGAAGAGGAACTGATTGCCCGGGCCCAGGGGATACATGATCGGGTGATTACCCTCGATACCCATGCAGACATCAACACCTCCAATTTCACCCGAGAAATCAACTACACGCAGGATATCGATACCCAGGTGAATCTGCCGAAGATGTTTGCCGGTGGACTGGATGTTGCATTCTTCATCGTTTACACCGGGCAGGGGGAAATCAATCCTGATGGTTACCGGGATGCCATGGCGAATGCCATGGACAAGTTTACCGCTATCCATCGCCTGGCGGAGGAGATAGCGCCGGATCAGATCGAGGTCGCTTACAACTCTGATGATGTTCGTCGCATCGCAGCGGAAGGCAAGAAAGTGGCCATGATTGGTATTGAGAATGCTTACCCAGTCGGTCCAGATCTTTCCAACATCGAAAAATTCTATGACCTGGGTGGCCGCTACATGTCGCTGGCACACAATGGTCACAACCAGTTTTCCGATTCCAACACCGGAGAACGGGATGGAGTCTATTGGCATGGCGGACTCAGTGAGATGGGTCGATTCGCGATCAAGAAAATGAATCGACTGGGAATGATGGTGGACATTTCTCATCCATCCAAAGACTCCATCATGCAAACCCTGGAACTCAGCCGTGCGCCTGTTATCGCATCCCATTCCTCCGCAAGAGCACTCACCGATCACTCACGCAATCTGGATGATGAGATGCTGTTGGCACTGAAAGACAACGGTGGTGTGGTGCAGACAGTGGCTTTTGGTACTTACGTAAGCGAACTAAGACGAGCACATTGGGCCTCGGGCGGCGATTTTGCCGATGCGCCACCTGCAACGATCTCTGACTTCGTCGACCACATTGATTATCTGGTAAATCTTATTGGCATCGATCATGTAGGGGTCAGCTCTGATTTTGATGGTGGCGGTGGCCTGACAGGCTGGAATGATGCTTCCGAGACTTTCAACGTGACCCTCGAGTTAGTCCGTCGCGGGTACACTGAGGAGCAGATCGGACAATTATGGTCAGGCAACCTGCTTAGAGTGCTTGATGAAGTGGAGGTGGTTGCCGCACAGATTCAAAGCGAAGCTTAACTGCAACACCTGGCGCAGCGAGGAAATAACAATAAAAAGAAATCTGATTGCACTAAGTATTCTGGCCTTGTTTTGCACAGTGTCCACTGCTGATGACGGTGGGTCCACCATCATGACAAAAGCTGAGGTTGAGGCCACTATCGCTCAGGGCATGGCGAGATTAGCTGAAGGCGGGACAGTCAGCGACATCGTTATGCGCCATATCGATGTTGGTGAATCGAATTTTGGAGTGTCTATGGTGCAACGCTCCAAAGTCGAGGCTAACGGCATTGAAACAGGCATCGCTCACGTGAACCTGGATGAAATCTACTACGTGGTTGAAGGCGAAGGCATCATGGTAACAGGCGGTGAATTCATCGATCCGGAGTCTGTGGATTCCAACCTGCTGGGGGCCATGTTACGTGGGGAAATCTCGGGTGGAGTTCTACAGGCAGTAAAACCCGGTGACATTGCCATCATCCCTAAAGGCATGCCTCATGGCTGGCATGAAATACATACTGACACTATCAGCTATCTGATCTTTCGCGGCGACCCTGAGAAAGAAATGGCGGTCAAAACTGAACAATAATCCAGCCGGGCAAGCTGCCGACCTGCCCGGTTCCCAAACTATCTAATTCAGATCATTCCAATTGAGGATGGCGTTGTAAACGAAGCCATGGTCATGGAAATTGACGTGGCGATGCATCGGATTCCAACTGAATAATACGATATGCCCATCCCCCAGCGGCTTGCTTACCAATGCAGGTTCGCCGTCAATCACATCTGCACCTCGAATAATTCCTACGAAAGCACCAGCGGCGGATTGGGGCCATCAGATTCTTCATCGGCGCTGTCATCAACAGCTTTGGTTCCGAATCGCAGTGGCGATTTGATCGATAGGCAGCTGTGCTTGTGCAAATGAACACAGCGGCATCAACAGAAAACTAGTCAGCGTTCTAGTTAGATTATTCATTATTTTTCCTTGGTATCTGAGAGCTGATTCAGCTTATCGAACTGGTCTCGCGTGAGCAGAACCTCTAAAGATGGCGTTCATCATAATGACGTTCAGTCCATCCAGATAAGCCCGCACGGTGGGGTCCTGAGTGAAGGCGATCACCTCACCTGCCCCGTGTGATTCCTGAATCACGAATGGCTTGTAGGCAAGTTGCCGACGGTTTTCATCCCACAGATAACCACTGGATACCAAATCGTCAGGTCCCTGAAAGCGCGCCACATTGACGCCGTCATTGATACGGACAGGGGTGTAGATATCCGTACCTCTGGCCAGCACATTGAGCACCGGTGCGACCCCTGCGCTGAGCCAATGCTCAGGATGCACATCGGCACGAACCAGAACGCCAGCCACTGGATAGGGTGAGTCTTCCAGTGCAACCGTCAGGTCACGATACTGTTGTTCTTCGGTGAGATACTGACCTTCCACGGTTGCGCCGTCTTCCTCTTCCGGCTCTTCAACTTCAACTACCGCGCGCTCACGGCGAACAGAAAGCAGGTCCACATCGGGATCGGCCAGGAAGCGAGTAGCGTTACCTAAACTGATTACGACACCGCCGCGGCGTACCCATTCGGAGATATTCTCAATGCCTGACTCGCCAAGTTCGGATTGGTAGCTACCATTGACTACAGGCAGAATTAGCACCTGGTAACGTCGCAGGTCCGCACCGGCTAAGTCATCTACCCGAATAGGGGTCACTGGGTAACCAAACTGTTGTTCGATAATGAAGCGGGCAGCACCGGCACTATAGGAGTTAGTGGGCTCATCCCAGGCCATAGCAATCTTCGGCGCATTTAAGCGGACCACATTGGCACTACCAAAGTTAGGCCCATCGGTTACCCAGCTATCATTGACAGCGATCACTTCCGCACCGGTTTCGGACGCCAGATTTGAAACGATTGCAAACAGATTATCCGGATTGTCAGCGATATCGATAATCAAACTTCCTGCCGGATAGTCATTCCCAAGATTGGTAAATGCCTTGTCATTACTTTTGACTGCCAGGCCTGCACGCAGGGCACCAGTAAGAAAGCGCGCTGCTGATGCTTCACCCCAGGGAACCAGGTAACTCACAGTTGCTGCGCCACCGACCACAGATCCCGGCTGAATCAGGTCGGTACCATGGCGCAAGAAATCACCGTTGGGTGTTCGATTACAGGCATTGGATTCGATATTGAACATCAATGGCAGTGACCAACCCGTCACATCGTAAATTTCATCTGGAAGATTTTCTGCGCGACGTCGTTCCTGCTCAGCCAGGAAATCGTCTTCCATGGGAACATCCACATCCAACAAGGTACGAATAAAACGCTTTGAGGGTTGATCGAGGCGAATAACGTAAGTACCCGGCTCGTAGGATTCGCCGCAGGCATTGAACGAAGCTGTCGCGCGATCTACTTCGATACCTTGTCTGCCAAGCAGCCCAGCCAGTTTGTCGGCGGCAGACTGATCAGCCTGTGCTGGAATAATGTAGGAACGAATATCCTGTTCTTCCCCTTCCTCTATAGCTGTCACACGGTAGTTGTAAAAATCCGTAAGGAATTTTTCTCTGTTTACCTGAACTGTTTCAGCGGTACCAAGTGAGGTTATAAATTGATTGCGAACGGTGTATCGATAGGGCACTTCGACACCGTCATACTGTCTGAACACCAGTCCACGGGTTGAAGCTTGCTCATAGGTCATTGCGATACTGCCAAAATAAGAAGGCCAGCTCGCGCCATACCCTGGATAGAACGCGTCATAGACTTCACGGGTGAAGTAGTCGATCCCAAACCTGTCGAAGTGACCGGCATTAGTACGCCCAAACAATTCCAGACTATCTCGCTGGTCCTGTGCCAGATGTGGATTGTAAGGCACTGCTTCCGGTGCAAAATAATAGGTTCCATCTGACCCCATTTCATGGGCATCAACATAAGCGACGGGATAGAACTCCAGCATTGCAGCGGCGCGGCCAACAGTTTCCGGTTGAGACTGAATAAACCAGTCACGGTTCATATCAAACATATAGTGATTAGTACGCCCACCGGGCCAGGGTTCGTTATGCTCTGCAGAGAGACGATCCGAATCGGGAACCAATCCCATGGCTGTAGTGAACTGGTGAATAAAGCGATCTCTGCCGTCAGGGTTCTGCAGAGGGTCGATTACCACAACCGTATCATTGAGGATATCCGCGACCCGATCATCACCTCTGGATGCCAGCAGATGATAAGCAGTCAGCATGGCCGCATCAGTAGGAGAAATCTCATTGCCATGGACCGAATACGACAACCAGGTCACCGCTGGCAAATCAGCGATGATCTCAGCAGCGGTTTCTGCATCAGTTTCCCTGGGATCAGCCAGGCGCGCCATGTCCGCTTTAATCTGATCAAGATTGGCCATGTTTGCCGGTGATGAAATTACCGCGTAGATCAATTCCCTGCCCTGCCAGCTGCGTGCATATTCAGTAATCGTCACACGGTCCGGAGCTGCAGCCTGCAAGGCATTGAAATAGGCAATAGTGTCCCGATGCCAAGTGATCTTGTTCCCCGGCGCATACCCCAGCACTTCTTCAAATGTCGGAATGCTTGGGTCGTAATTGGCATTAGGCCAGAATTCAAAATCTGCCTGCGCGAGCGCTGTGTTGAAGCCGAAAATCAACAGACACAAGCTCAGGACCGTCGCTGAAGGTAAATTGCGGCGAAGTGGAATTCTCATCATAATCGTTCTCTTCAGTGGAGTTCATGCACACATCGACCACGCGCCGATGTAAAACCAGGGAGTTGGAGATGCTACTGGTTTTTGCTGAACCCATCCACACTCTTGAACAGCTTAATTGCGAACTGGCGGCGATACCCCATGAGCGACAACGTTATCCAGACCATACCTCTCGAGTTCACCCGACTTACCGAAGCTGAGATGCAGCAGCGAGCTGCCAGTTTTTATTCACAAGTTAAGTGCAGGCGAACGGTACGGGAATTTTCCGACGAAGCAGTCCCAGCGGAAATCATTAACAACTGTTTGAGAGCAGCCGGCACAGCACCTAGTGGCGCTAACCGCCAGCCCTGGCATTTTGCCGTAGTCAGTGACCCGGCCATCAAACACAGGATTCGACTGGGCGCCGAGGAAGAAGAGCGGGAGTTTTACCAATCACGGGCACCGCAGGACTGGCTCGATGCCTTGGCAGCATTAGGCACCGATGCCAACAAACCATTTCTGGAGACTGCGCCCTATTTGATTGTCATCTTTGCGGAGAAGTTCAGTCGCGATGTTGCTGGTGAAAAGCAGAAGAACTATTACGTTACGGAATCGGCCAGCATCGCCACCGGCGTTCTGATCACGGCGCTGCACAATGCTGGCCTGGCGACACTAACGCACACTCCTTCACCGATGAAATTTCTCAACGAGATTCTGCAGCGACCCGTTACCGAGAAACCGCTAATGGTATTGGTAGTTGGTTACCCCAAGGCGGACACACATGTGCCTGCTATTTCACGTAAAGCCCTGGAAGACTTCACCAGCTTTCACGATGGCAACTGAGCCTCGATGCTATCGTGGCCGATCGAAAGCCAATGAGAAAAAGATGCTGTTCATAAACAGTTTATTGGTTCCGAAGAAGTAAGCACGGAAGTTAGGATTGTCTGCAAACAGAATTACACTGCCTTGACCATGTCGTTCTGCGATCGCCATAGCCTTGCCAGCTAGCTCGGCCTGCTTTTCTTCAGAAGCAAATCCGGCAAGCAAGCTGTTCTCTGGAATCTTTACCAGGGTGGCCCAGGGATTGTCCGGCGGATCAAAAGCAATGAGCGTATTGCGCAGACTCGGCAGCATGCGGTTCGCGATACCGAAGCCGATTGGATGAGTATTGTCCAGGTCACCAGCCATGATGGAGCCGCCGATGATGTCCTGCGCTTCGATATCGTCTTTATCGGCGTAATCAAAACGCTCATCCACAGTTTCCTCTTCTTCCTCAACCTCATCGGGATAAAGCAGCGCATCGTAAGCCCAACTGGCACCGCTGCGAATGCCAACGAAGGTACCTCCACCTCTCACCCACTCATTGATTTGCTCCGTGCGACTATCGAGGTCGCTGTGGTTGCCGCCAACTAAAACCAGGTGAGTATAGTTGTTGAGATCGAGGCCCTGGAGTTCACGCTTGTTCACCATGTGTACCGGCATGGCCATGCGCGCATCCAACTGATGCCAGACTTCCCCGGCGTCATAGGCAGTAATGCCTTCGCCTACCAATAACAGCACTTTCGGCAATGGAATATTGGAAAAGTTACGACTGCCCAGGTCCATGCCAGCCATAGGTGTGCGACCAGAATCTACGGGGTATACCTCGATACCGTCTTCGCTGGCGATTTGTGTCATTAACTCATGGATTTCATCATCACTGAGATCGCCACCCTGCCACCCCAGCGGAACGAGAATGGCACCTTGTGGCAGATCCACAGTTTGACCACCACTATTGATAGTCAGCGCTTGTGTGGCCACTTTGGGCCGCACGCCTGCATCGAGTAATCGATAGAGAGCGCGAGGTGCGTAATAGTTTGACCAGTCAAACAGGTAGGCATAGCTTGCTCGGGCAGGCGCGGCTCC
>JANQJM010000064.1 GCA_028281635.1 Pseudomonadales bacterium
ACTTTGGCGATTTGTTGTGCCTCTGCAATCTGTGCAGTTGCAAAGCTGATAAATACCCGGTCTGCAGTGTAGGTTGTGACCCAATTCGGCCACAATGCCAGTTCAGGCTCCATATCCTTACCAGCACTCCTGACCACGGCCAGTCCCCCTATGGAATTGGCCCGGTATTCCTGCTCCCATGCCTCTATTTCTTCGCTACTTGGTAGCAGCAGATCCGGCAGGTCTGGAAACCTGCCCAGTCGAGGTATGAAATTTCTGCTCCGAGCCAATTGACGATGGTTAAGATTAGGTAATACATCGACTCCAACGGCATCCAAAGCGTTTGCAAGTTCCAGCAAAAACTCATCGTCGGCGGTTTCATCCAGCAGTTCTGCATTAACAGAAACTGGTATTAATAAAAGCAGCAGCTGCAATACCTTTACTAATCTATTTGTAGTTGTTCTTTTACTCAGCACAGGCGAGATAGTCCTCGTTGTTTCGTTTGCTTTGTAGACGTTGACGCAAGTCGTTCACATAACCTGGAACACCAAAGAAGTGCATAGGCTGTGCCAGCTCGTCGATTAGTCGTTCTGCTTCAGAAAACGCTTCAGATTCAATTGCGTACTTTGCTGATTGCTCCAGAATAAACGTATCCGCAGGAAGCAACTCGAATGCTCGCTGTTGAAACTTCAGCCCGTCGCTCCAGTTTTTTTCGGGAAACAGATATAGCTGTCCCATCGCCAAGTTCGCTTCAGCATTATCAGGAACCAGAGCCAGCGCAGCCAGGAAGCTTTGCTCAATGCGTTCGATGATTGCCACTCTTTCCACGGCTGGGTAAGTCTTGCTGCAATCATTTAACTCTGCTTCCCAGTATTCACCGTAGTCCAGCAAAATGTCTGGATCGTCAGGCGCCAATTCCAATGCTCGCTCAAAATAACGGGCAATCACCTGGTCTCTTCCAACTACTTCCTGGAATCTCAACGCATCTCCCATACCAGAATAGGCCCTGGCTAGACTTGATTCTGAATTAACTGCGCCGCTAAAAAACAATTCAGCGTTTTCTGCCCTTCCAGAGTTTAACGCCAGGTCACCGAGTAACACGGCGAGTTCAGCCTGGCTTAACCGCTCAGGTTCACTAATCTCGATTTCAATATTCGCCGTTGCCGTTATCTCACCAGCTGGGCGCGAGCTTTCACTTAAATAAGTGTGGTATTCATCGTCTAGTTCAGCAGTAGTCACATCAAAAGCCTGATCGAATGCGAAACGGGCAGTTCTGCCTTCTAATATAAACTGCAGATAACGTTCTAATTGCTGCCGTCGATCTGGCCATCCATCTTCGTGGCCGTGTCGCATGTAGTGCATTAACGATTCTGATTTAAGATGAGCGATTTGGATAAGTCGAGGCGATGCCAGTGCAGCGTCCTGGTACAACAAACGATCCATGGCCAGTGACTCACTTAGTGAACGCAGCAATTCAAACGTTCTGGCATCGGAGCGCTCAAATTCGGCACCACGACCATCAATTTGCATACGGGCCAGATAGCCAGACATGCCTTCTTCGTACCACCTGGGTAGCCGCAGGTCAGAGAAATTTCTTTGCAGAAAGTGCCCGTAATAATGCAAAGCAGATCGCCGCGCCGAGTCTTCGCCTCGCAAAACCGCCATATAATTGGCTCGCGGCGTGCCATAGAAAAATGCCAACTGGTCACCGGCCGTAAAGTGCTGAATTGAGTCCTGATCATCGAACAGGAAAACCAGGTTGGGGACACTGGCTTGAGGGAAGCTGTCTGTACCGGCTATTAACTGCGCAGCCAGTTGCCGCCAGATTTCCAGATCCTCAGCGAAGCGCGAAGTTTGCCTGGCGGAGGCCTCACTTAGGATTGTGAAGTTATCAGTCTCCAGCCGGAACCAGCGATCATCCAATAAAGATTCCTGGGCCAGAGTATTCCCAGAGAGAAAGGACACAAGTACCGCCAATGTCAGGTACGCACTGGACTTGCGCATAGTAAGACTCCCAAGCCAATAAGCCACTGTAGCACGAAGAAAAGCGTGGCTGGAAGCGGGCTTAAGCCACGCTACATGGCGGGATAGTTGGGACCCCCGCCTCCTTCAGGCACCACCCAGGTGATGTTCTGGGCAGGGTCTTTGATGTCGCAGGTTTTGCAATGCACGCAGTTCTGCGAATTGATTTGAAATCGCTTGCTGCCCGACGCCTCTTCGACCACTTCGTACACGCCAGCCGGGCAGTAGCGTTGCGCCGGTTCATCATACATCGGTAAATTGACGTCAATCGGTATCGAGGAGTCTTTCAATACCAGATGGCAAGGTTGGTCCTCACCGTGATTGGTGTTGGAAAGAAACACCGAAGAGAGTTTATCGAAGCTGATCTCGCCATCGGGTTTGGGATAGTCGATGGTTGGGCATTCAGCTGCTGGCTTAAGCTGGCAATGATCTTTGGAACGGTCATGAAAAGTGAGTGGAAAGCGGCCCATAAAGATATTCTGCTCAAGAAAAACCAGCGCACTGCCCAACCAAAATCCGAACTTATGGAATCCAGCACTGAAGTTTCTGGCTTTATGCAGCTCTTCATAGAGATCAGAATTGCTAAAGCGCTCGCTATATTCTGTTAACTCCGCAGCAGGAGCTTCCTGTTGCAAGGCCTCAAACAAGGACTCAGCAGCTAACATGCCACTCTTCATTGCGGTGTGGCTGCCTTTTATTTTTGCTGCGTTCAACGTCCCCGCATCACAGCCAATAATCAGCCCCCCTGGGAAAGTCATCTTAGGCAGTGAGTTCAAACCACCTTTAATAATTGCCCGGGCACCATAGCTAATACGCTTACCACCCTGAATGACTTTTTTAATTACCGGGTGATGTTTGAAGCGATTAAACTCATCAAAAGGACTAATGTGAGGATTGCTGTAGCTGAGGTCGACAATAAGTCCGAGCGAGACCTGATTATTCTCGACATGATAAAGGAATCCGCCACTGGTCGCTGCCGCGGAAGCACCTTTCATTGGATAACCGACCGTATGCACCACCAGACCCTCCTGATGTTGTTCCTCGGGCACTTCCCAAACTTCTTTGATACCGATTCCGTAGTGTTGGGGATCGCTATCCTTGTCTAGCTGAAACTTGCTGATGAGTTCTTTACCCAAATGTCCGCGGCAACCTTCAGCAAAAATGGTGTATCTGGCGTGAAATTCGAATCCTGGCTCAAAAGAAGGTTTTTGCTCACCATTGGCATCAACTCCCATATCGCCAGTAGCGACTCCTTTCACACTGCCATCGTCGTTGTAGAGAATTTCTGCCGCGGCGAAACCCGGAAATACCTCGGCTCCCAACTCCATGGCTCGCTCTGCCAGCCACCCACACAGATTGCCCAGAGAAATGATGTAGTTGCCATGGTTGTGCATGGTTCGCGGAACCAAGATTCCCGGAAACTTAAAGGAAGATTCTGCCCCGGGTAAGTAGTAGACATCGTCGCCTGTTACCCGGGTGTTAAGTGGTGCACCCTTTTCTTTCCAATCCGGGAATAGTTCATCCAGTGCCGAAGGTTCGAAGACCGCACCGGACAGGATATGTGCACCTACTTCAGAGCCCTTTTCCAACACGCAAACTGAAATTTCTTTGCCTTTCTCACCTGCTAACTGTAAAAGCTTGCAGGCCGTAGCCAAACCTGCCGGACCGGCGCCGACGACGACTACATCAACTTCCATCGATTCGCGTTGCATGGGTGTCTCTATTGCCTCTTCAGGGATTGCGGAATTACTGAACTACTGACTGGAGGGTTTCCCGACTCACCGCCTGTGAATCTCGGGGCTCAAGCAGCTGGATATTATCCTCAATTCCGGATAACAGCGCAAAACGACTGGCAGTCGCGCGATTTCATATCAGGTTTTAGGGGAGATTTTGAGTGTAGAGGGAGAGCGTAATTCAGGCAGAACATTGCACCCCGACATCAGACTGCCGAGGCGCAATTTCTAATTTATATACAACGCAACTGATGCTGCAAGAACGATCAGCAGGCTGCCTTCGGCCAAAGTGATAACCTGCTTCGCCTTCGGTGGCAAATGCCGAACAAAGCGGTTGAATGGCAATATTAATTCGGTGTATCTGTGATTATTCATCATGTTGACCCCCATAGTGACTCTCACTGGCTGGCGGTGCGCTCTAGACTGAAACTGGATTTTTCCTCTTCTATTACCTTGTTTGACGACACAATTCGCAAAGGGTTACAAAAGAAAGCAAGATTAGCCTCTCCTGTTACGACAGCCGCCGGGGAATCTTTAGCAACAGCTGAGCAACTAACCCGGCCGCCGACAGCGGACCCCTGTGGTCCAGGTCGCCGGATTCCGTAACTAGAGAGGGACTTTGAAGTATTGAGGTCGTTAGAGCAATTACCTGAAAGGTAAGGAAATTGCTTTAGACTACTGTGTTTTGGTGAAGATCATCATGTGCTGCCATGGCAGGAAATCCAGTGTGTCAGTCCATTCCAGCCCAAACACACTCATCTCTTTCACAACTTGTTCTTCCGTCATTTTATGCAGCGGTCTGATGGGGACACTGGGGTCTTCTCCGCGATATTCCAACAGAAAGATTCGGCCACCTGGTCGCAATGCGCGATAAATACCGTCAATCATTTCGAACGGATGAGAGAACTCATGGTAGGCATCGACCATGATCGCAGCGTCAATGGATTCAGGTGGAAGATTAGGATTGTCTATTTCTCCCAATATCCGGTCGATGTTGGTAACACCATCGGCAGCCATCTGCTGCTCGATGAGCTGCAGCATCTCTGGCTGGATATCAACAGCCATGACTTTGCCCTCAGGCACCTTCCTGGCAATACGAAAAGAGAAGTACCCGGAGCCCGCACCAATATCTGCAACCACCTCATCAGGTTCCAGATTCATGTTCTCCACCACTGCGTCGGGCATTTCTTCCTGAATACGCCCAGGTCGGTTTAACCAGGCCGCCGCTTGATGCCCCATCACAAAAGAAATCTCGCGCCCCATGTAAAACTTCCCGATACCCGTGGTCCGTCTTTCCGGATCGATCTCATAACCGGGGTGTTCAGCAGCGATAGCGGAAACAGATAACAACAACCCAGTGACAAGAGAAAATTGAGCAAAGAATTGGCGTGGGCTAAACATGAGAATCTACCTTAGTGATGGCACCGTCAGTATTTCGAACAAAGCTTACTCCTGACACTACGAAATGCAACGTCAAAGCGGTTCAACCACGAATCGATATGGCAGGACGACTGCGAACTAGAAAGACGTTCGCGTTGAGCCAGGGATGGCGACATTTGCGTAGTAAATGCGAGCCGCCAAATTGCAAGGAATTTCACAAAATTCCGCCAGCAAGTTGGCGGCGACAGAGGAAAAATGCAGGGAC
>JANQJM010000106.1 GCA_028281635.1 Pseudomonadales bacterium
GGGTTCATGTAGCTTGCCTGTGAGAACATGGGGTAGCCAGGAGAGATCCCGCAGAGGAACACTGATTCGATTGCCTCCAGGAAGCGTCACGAAAACAGAGTTGTCCGCTGGCATGACGTGGGCAACTGCGCGCGCCACGTGCATGATGCCGCGGTGACGTACAGGTGTCAGCAACAACCATGCAATCGTAAGGAGCTTGAGGTGCACCTTGCTGCGAACGTTAGTCGAATGGATCGATAGCGCGCCTGAGAGCAGGGTTCTCAGGTCGCCTGTCGCAGCTGCTGCCGTGGCGCTGTTTGCGCTGATTGTCATGATACCGGTAGTGGGTGATCTACATTTACCATTTACGCCAATTCTAATGGCTCATATCGCCGCATTCCTCCTCCTGATGTACACATTGGCGTGGTTCCGCCCGGTAGGAATTCGGTCCACGGCCATCATCGGGGCGATTGCGGCGTTCAGTGTCCTGTCGTATGCGCTGCAAGGCGGTAGTGGGACCGCATTGCTTCTGCTGTTGAGCAGCATACTCTATTGGGCCGGTGGTCGTTATTTGGTGTCGCGATTTGAGACACAGCATGCCATGGCCGTACTGGGTTTATGGGCCATAGCGATAGCGACTGTTGCCTTCATAGGCATTCTTGTGTGGATCCAGACTCCCGAATCACTCTCACACTGGATTCACCTGTCCCCCGCTTCAGATGGATCTATTGTGAGACGTCTTAGGGGACCGTTCATCGGCCCCAATGTCTTCGGAATGGTTCTGGCAACGGCAGCGGTGATCGGCATTGGGACTGCGAAAAAATCCTATGGATCGATCGCGATAGTGCTTCTGTTTTTCCTGGTGTCAGCAGCCGTAGTTCTGACCGGATCGCGGGCCACAGTGGTCGGACTGATAGTAGGTTCCGCAGTTGTGCTTGCTATTCGAGGTGTACTGAGTTGGCGTATTGTCCTCGTGGGCATGGGATTAGTGATCGTAATTACCGGTACCTTGATCGCGCTGCGCCCAGATGCCTTGGACGGACTGGCTGGCAGGACCGATATCTGGCGTCTGGCCGTACCCCAGATACTTGAAAGACCTCTCTTGGGATATGGGATCGATACGAAAGTAGAGGGAGTCACCATCACCCGCGGGCTCGCCAGCCTGGAACCATATACCGATACGGCTAGTTTCACGGCACACAACGTGTTCTTGCAGATTGCGCTTGACTCAGGGGTCGTTCCTATGGTCCTCATGGCAATCTCCACAGGTATGAGCTTGATGGTGATCCGCCACGCTTGGATCAGGCTCCAGGATCCGGGGCAGCGCCAGGTCGTTGCTATAGGCGGAGGTGTATTGATGGTCGCACTGTCAGGGATGATGCTCACCTCAATACCCTTAACAATGCAATGGGTCTGGCTTTTCCTTGGATGGATGAGCGCGGTTGGGCGCAGTTCAGGAAGTGCGTTCGTCCAAGTTGCTACGACCGTAGCCGGACATGACACTGGACAGCCTGCGTGAAGGCCGAGTCATTTCAACATCTGTGTGTGAGTGCGGCTTACTCCTAGAGGATTCCTGGTAGCTCAGGGAAATCTCTTGATGGCAACTTGGCAGATGTGGGTTTCATGATCTGTATAGGTCTTGCTCGCGTGGTCAGTCGGGCTGATGTCGAGATGCTGCGACGGAAGTGAAAAGCTCTCTGAACGACCTCACTGCCGCATCCCGACTGTATGTGCTGCGGTACAGTTCAGCCGCCCTTGCGCCGGCCTCCTGGATTGGTGATCGGTCGGCAGCCAGCATTCGCAGAGTCTCCGCAAGGCCACCTGCGTTCGTCGATCTCCAACCGACCTGGTGATCCTCGATCATTCGAGTTACGTCGTTGTCTGTGCCAAGCAAGGCGAGCAAAGGCTTGCCGGCGGAGAGGTATGTGTATGCCTTCGAAGGGATGGAGAACCGCTCCATGCCATCCTTCAAGGTAACGAGGCTGATATCTGCGGCTGCTAGTAGCTTCACAAACTCTTCATTGGGGACGTAGCCAGTGAAGACAACGTTTTCGACTCCGAGCCGGCTGGTCAGGCGCTCCAGCGTTAATCGAGCTGCACCGTCTCCTGTGATCATGAAAGTCACAGGCAGATCTTCCACCAGGGCTGCCGCTTCGATGACTCTCTCGAGACCATGGATAATCCCGATGTTGCCCGTGTGGGCGACCACGAGATGATGCTTCGGGATTCCGTATCGTTCTTTTACTCCTTCTGGATCCGGAAGCGTCGTCAATTCCGGGATGGCCCACAAATTGATGATGCTAATATGGTCTGAAGGCAGCTTCTTAGCCTGTACTAAGTAGTCTTTCATGTCAGCGCTGGGTACCACTAACCTGTCGGCTTTCGCCAACGCAGTAATACTCAGACGATTCCACAGTTTAGCCAGGAAACGAGGAAGCTGAATTATACCCGCTGCAACTACAGCATCAGGATGTATGTCGTAAATAATATGAACATGCTTCGCCTTAGTTTTGCGTGCAATACGTGAACCTACCCGCTCTAGTAATGGTGGATTTGACCCTGTTACAATGATATCTACTTGCTTTTCGCTTGCTAATCGTCGTCCAAGCTTTCGGGCACCCATAATGAAACGCAAGTAACCAGAAACGCGAATCCACATTGACTCGCGACCTGTGTGTTTCCCCATACGAAGCCTGGATACTTCAACTCCGTTTCGAGACTCCCTTTGCGGGGCGTCTGAGGCTTCAGACGTGTAACTCGGCTGGCCAGCAAGCACATCTACATCGGCGCCGTCACGGGCTAAGTCTTCGCAAAGGGCAGCCAGAAGAACACCTGTTGAGGCAACATCAGGTTCGTAGTACTGGTTAATGACGAGTAGTCGGGGCGGTCGATGGGTCACAGAGTGGGAACGGTTTACTGAGCTTGCAGGCAAGTTGTTCGGGCAGGCACATGATCTGTACCGCTGCTGCCGTATTCTACGCAGTGCCGGGTAAGGGCATCACGTCCAGAGCCATGCAATTGATATTAGAAGCTCGACCGTATGAAGCGGTAGGTTGAGTAGAATCCGATGTCCCCGGAGTGCTCAAGCCTCTCCAGGCTTGGAAAACCCGCATAGTTACGAGCCTGGGGCGAGATAGTACGGAAACCTGGGTGAGGGACTGTGCAGTCGAGGGTTCACGCGACACGACTAGCGCTCGCACACGCCGGCAAATTGAAGATTCTACCCATTCGCGACACCACGGCAATATCAACTGAATTGACATCGATTTCAATAAGCTCGTACAGCCTCAGTCAGGAGTCACGATTTGGTTAACGTGATGTGGCTGTTCGCGAATCGAATGTTCGCTGGTGGCACAGTTAATCATTTCCTGAATTTACTCGACTCAATCGATTCTAGCCGAATTCATGTGATAGTTGTGGCACCTGCCAGTTCGGACGAAGTGATCTGGAAATTCAAGGAAGCGGGTGCGCATGTCGAGTTACTTCCTGAACTAGATAGTACCAGAGGAATATTCTTTGGCGCAGCTAAGCGGATTAGAGAGAAATTAAGAAAACATGATATTAATATCCTTCACTCATTGTGGGCTAAAGGTGATCTGATTGGCGCTCTGGCCAGACGCAACACAGAAGTTAAATTTCACTTGTCGTCAGTGGAACTGTACTACCTGGCTGTTTCAAGGTCGAAAGCGCTTATATACAAGTCCCTGTTCTGTCCTGTGACGAGCCGAAGCCTGGACAAAGTGTTAGTTCTTTCACCTCAATCTCGCGACGAATTTCTGTCTTGCGTTCACTATCGTGGCCAACTCGAAGTTCTGCCGATAGGAATCGATCTTGAACGCAACCCGCTCCGAACTAGAGTAGATACTGGCGACTCTTTTGTGTTCGGTGCCATGGGACGCTATGAAAAGGTCAAAGGGTTTGACTCACTCATAGCCGCATTCGCCAGCCTGGCCCATCAGAATGATCGAATGCGACTGCGTCTGGCCGGAGAAGGCCCCGAGGCTGAGAGCCTTATGGAAGAAGCAAAAGCGCTCAACGTTG